>JBHPGL010000025.1:0-16168 GCA_042570655.1 Nanobdellota archaeon
AATCATAATTATTTACTCGTTCAATAATCTTATCCTCTTTTTTAATAAAGATTTCATTCTCATTATTTATTAATGGAGATGTAAGAACTGTATGTGATAACATAACTAATGCTCCAATAGTTAATGCAAATTTAAAATAATTTCCAGTCTTTAATTCATCTTCGACTGGTTCATTTCCACCATTTTTTAAACTATCATGTACAAAATTATTATAATAATAACTTTCATATTTTTTAGAGATAGTATATCCAAGTAATATTGAACACAAACCTAAAAAACAAGATGTACCTAATTGAATAAAATTCTCACCATAATTTGAAATTGAATATATTTTATCAATTTTATCAACCAATGTTTCACTTAATTTATCTGACCAATCAAACAATTTATATGTTACAAGACCAAACAAAGACCATTTTATCAATGGTCCTTTAACTAAATCCTCGATTTTTTTAATTGTATTTTCTGGTTTCATATTTTTTAAATTTCTTAGCAAAATTCTTAACATTTTTAACATAATTTTGCGTTTCTTTATATTGAGGTATTTTATTTCCACTCTTAATTACTGCATTTGGTCCTGCATTATAAGCAGCTAAACTTAAATCCACGTCATTAAATTTATCAAACTGTATTTTTAGATATTTTGAACCACAATCTAAATTTTTATCAACATCAAATATAGATTTCCCTACAAGTCCACAATTTTCTTTTGCAGTAGAATCAATTATTTGTGTTAAACCTTTTGCACCTTTCCCTGATTCAGCATTTGGATCACCTCCACTTTCCTGAGCAACTAATCCTTTTAATAAGAATTTATCAATATCATGTTTATCACTGTAATAATTAATTTTATCATCATAAATATTGACAGCATTAATTCTATTAATATCTTTATCACTTAATCCTATTGTTTGAAAACCATTTAAATATTCTGGAATAGCATTTGTTTGATTTATAGATTTTATACCCTGAGAATCATATTTTTTCTGAAGGGTTGGGGAAGTAAATATGTTAATGAGTAAAATCGATGAAATCATTACTTCCCCAAGTGGCTTCAGACAAAATTTCGGGCATGAAGAACTTCTTTTCTGAGAATTAAACAACTTAAATGCAGCACTTACTCCTAAATATGTGCCTGCACCAAAAAATAAGTAAGGAAAAACATTACTAACACCAAAATAACCTACCTTTCCAATTAACTCTTCCAAATTATTTTGATAATTTATAGAATAATGATTAATTAATTTAGATGATTCAAATGAAATATAACTAATTGCGCTTGCACTTAATGCAGGAATACTTATTAAATGAATAAAATTAAAGATTTTATTAAAAACATTGGAACTAGAGCTGCCAACATTATATATTCTACCATTTTTTTTCACCTTTTTAATATTATTTTTTTGTTTATTGTTTTTTATTTCGATCTTTTTTTTAGATTCAATATCATCTATCATTGCTTTAATTTTATTAAATTCATCCTCGTCCATATCCATTAAACCTTTTTCAAGAGAACTAGTTTTCTCCATCTTGATCATCCTCGATTTTCTTTAACAGATTATATTTAATGAATCTACCCTTAGAATATACATATGATAAATTTGAAACATTTTCTATTTCATAACCACAGAAATATTTATCTTCTTCCAAATTACAGTCTGTTACAACTCTATAATCTTTGCCTTCAAATCTAACAGATGTTTCGTTAAAACAAGATTTTTTATTTTGATTAAAACATTCAAATATTTTAGAATCAATATATATTGGATCAACATCTGTTCCATATTCTTTATTTCCTCTGTTTCTGTTAAATTGAACTGCATATAATTGATCTAATGACAATTTAAAGATATTATTGTTCTCCCCTAATTCAGCTCTATTAACATCAAAAACATCTACTTTAGAAGGCACTCTTACAATTTCTTTTTCTTTCCATTTATCAAAATCATATGAAGCTGCTGTAAATTCAACTCTTTTTCCCAAATCAACATTTTCATCACCAAGTACAACTGTTGGATATAATAATGCACTACCGAAAATTGCACCAGTTAAAATCTTCCGAATATAGCTTAAGCTATCTATCATATTCTCCACCTCCACATTTAACTTTAAACTTTAAGATCAAAATATCCAAGGAAAGGGAGGTAATGCTCCTTTCCACCATTACCTCCATAATCCTTTAACAAATAGTTTATAGAACACGATAGGATATATATTTTGTCATTATAGTTTATATAGGCCTATATATCTTTATAGTTTTCATTTATAAAGCAACATTACTATTAACCCAAATGATTTTAACACTATTACCTATATTGCATAAGTGACCTGCTTTGCAGAAGAAGTTAGGCGACCTGAGGTAAAATATTTATTTTACCGAAGTTGAGATGTTGTTCAGGCTTGGTAATAGTGTTAAAATAGTTAATTAAAAAGAAAAAATTTAAACTCTATCTTTATTATCTCTTTCAATCTTAGGCAATCCTTCAATTGCAGTTGCTGTAATCGAATATGTTTGACCAAAAAAACCCCACATCCCAATATTACATAAACCTTCTTCTTTTTCAACTATTGCATCAATATCTTTTCTGCTTCCAATCCCTTTATTAAATTGATTAATTGCAACATGCCTTGAATTGAAAAACATTGCATTGCCTTCATAATAAATAGGATAATATTTAATTTCTTTCATCAATTCATTTAATTGTATACCTGCTTTCGCAGCATAAACTGTTAAGAAATCTAATAATCCTGTGTTCAATGCATCTTTATAGTAAACCATTTTTTCCAACCTCGAAATTAATTAATATCTTTAGTTTAAGCCTTCTAATATTTAAAATTAACCATTTATTAACCACAACCAAGTAACAACCCTAGATGTCTTAAAAAGCCAAAATAACCAAAAGCTTTATAAATAGTTAAGAAAAATGATGGTCTATGCCTATATAATCTTCTAGGAGGGAGAACAATTCAAATTAGGTTGTTCTCTGGAAATAGAGGATTTTACGCTTAGATCACGACAAAAAAAGAGCCCTGGTAGTGTAGCTCGGCATTACACCCGTTGTAACAATGGGATTGTAACGACAACTATCATGAAGCCCTGTCGTGATTTTTCATAGAAAGGCTTCGACCCGGGTTCGAATTGAAGGGGAGCATATCCTCGAAAAGAAAGTCCCGGCCAGGGCGTTGGCCGGATTGTCCGGCCTCATAATCATTTTGGGCCGGTAGCTCAGCCTGGTATTGGTTTTAGGCATGACCTAAACCTGGCAGGAAAGAGCACACCACTTTTATAGCAACTATTGTTGCTGCAAGTAATGGTGTGGTCGCGAGTTCAAATAGTTGACGCGTATCGGCAACGACCGAAACGCGCAGCGTTGAATGTCTCGTCCGGCCCGTTCATATTTCATGAAATGGTCATGAGAACACTTTAAGGTGGGAGTATGGCAAAAAAAAATATAATGAATCATTATTTAATACCGAAACATATTAAATGTTCCAAGAAGGAAAAAGACGAAGTTTATGCTAATTATAAAGTAGAAGATAAGCATATGCCTAAAATTCTAAAGAACGATTCTGCAATAAAACATCTAGATGTTAAGGTAGGAGATTTGATAAAAATATCAAGAAAAAGTCCAACTGCAGGCGAAATCTTTTTTTATAGGGTGGTAATGAATGAATAAAGCAAAAATCCTAATTGAAAATTATTTTAAAGAAGAAGGTTTATTAGCTTCAAATATTCAAAGTTTTAACAATTTCATCGACTTTGAATTGCAAAATATTATTGAAGAGAATAAAGTTATTGAACCAACTATCATCCCAAATAATGTTGACGAATTTAAAATTAAACTTGATAAAATTTGGATAGAAAAACCACAAATTATCGAAGCAGATGGAAGTAAAAGACCAATTTATCCAATTGAAGCAAGATTAAGAAAAATAAGTTATTCAGCACCTATTTATCTTGAAGTTTCAGCTCATATTAATGGTATTCAAAGAGAAAGTTTCACAGTACAAATTGGAAATATTCCAATCATGTTAAAATCAAAATATTGTCATTTATCAAATATGTCAAGGGAAGAACTAATTAAACATGGTGAAGATCCTGACGATCCAGGCGGATATTTCATTATTAACGCAATTGAAAAAATTGTTGTAAATATTGAAGATTTAGCAGCAAACAGATTTATGGTTGATAAAGTAAATATTGGAGTTTCTAAATTTGTAGGAAAATTATTCAGTGAAAGAGGCTCATTTAAAATCCCTCATACAATTGAAAAAATGAAGGATGGAATATTCTATTTAACATTTACTAGGGTTAAAAGAGTTCCTTTAGTAGTTGTGTTTAAAGCATTAGGATTATTAAAAGATGAAGAAATTGTAAAATTTGTTTCAGAAGAAAAAGTTTATGACGACATTCTTGTAAACTTATATCAATTTGCAGATGTTAAAACAGAAGAAGAAGCTCTTGATTATATTGCGAAGAAAATAGGAGTTACTCAAGCAAAAGACGTAAGAATTGACAGAATGAGAGAAGTGTTTGACAAATATTTATTACCTCATATTGGTATTAGTATGGAAGATAGAATTATGAAAGCTTACAATATTTGTAAAATGCTTAAAAAATTCATCCAAGTTTCAACCAGTGAAGTTGGTTTAGACGATAAAGACCATTATAGTAATAAAAGAATCAAATTAGCAGGTGATCTTTTAGCAGATTTATTTAGAGTTAATCTAAAAGTTTTAATTGGAGACCTTTTATATAATTTCCAAAGAACTGTTAAGAGAGGAAAATTCCCAAGTATCAAAGTTATTATTAGAGAAAAATTATTAACTCAAAGAATTTATAGTAGTATGGCAACAGGAACATGGGTAGGCGGTAGAAAAGGTATAAGTCAAAGAATGCAAAGATTAAATTTCCTTGATTCATTATCACATTTACAAAGAGTTGTAAGTCCTCTAAGTTCTTCACAAGAAAATTTCCAAGCTAGAGAATTACACAGTACTCATTTAGGAAGATTATGTCCAATTGAAACTCCAGAAGGTACAAATATCGGGCTAAGGAAAAACTTTGCTATGTTAGCATCAGTTTCACATACATCAAATGAAGAGCAAGTAGTTAAAATATTAAAAAATCTTGGCTTGCAAACGGTAATATAAAAATGACAGCAGAAGTATATATTGACGGAAAATTTTATGGAAAAGTTGCAGATGCAAATGAGTTTGTCAAACAAATAAGACAGGAAAGAAGAAAAGGTACTCTGACTCAAAACATCAATGTTAGAAATAATACAGAAACAAATACTGTAATTGTAGAAATCGCTAGAGGAAGAACTAGAAGACCTCTTATCATTGTTAATGATGGCGAATCTTTATTAACAGAAAATCACTATAAACAATTAGAAAAAGGAGAAATTTCTTGGAATGATCTTATTAAACAAGGTATAATGGAATATTTAGATGCTACTGAAGAAGAAGATGCTCTTGTTGCATTTAGAGAAGAAGATTTAACAAAAGATCATACTCATTTAGAAATCAGTCCAATTACAATTTCTGGACTTACAAATTCATTAGTACCATATTCAAACCATTCTTCAGCAGCAAGAATGAACGTAGGTACAAAATCACAAAGACAAGCTATGGGACTTTATATAAGTAATTTTCCAATAAGAATGGACATGGATGTAAACTTATTACATTCACCTCAAATACCAATTACAAAATCTATCATTTTCGATATTACTAAACAAGACAAACATCCGTTCGGACAAAATTTAGTAATAGCAGTTATGAGTTATAAAGGATATAATATGGAAGACGCTATGATCCTTAATCAAGGATCTGTTGATAGAGGTATGTCAAGAAGCACATATTTCCGTCCTTCTGTTGTTGAAGAACTTCGTTATTCAGGAGGATTAGTAGATGAAATTGGTGTTCCTGATAAAGAAGTTAAAGGTTATCGAAGTGAAAGAGATTATGTTCATCTTGAACCTGACGGAATTACATATCCGGAAGCAAAAGTTGGTGAAGAAGAAGTTGTTATCGGAAAAACATCTCCGCCAAGATTCTTGAGTGGAATGGACGAATATAGTTTAGCTTCAAATGTTAGAAGAGAAAGTTCAGAAGTAATAAGACATGGTGAAGGTGGTACAGTTGACTTTGTTATTATCACTGAAAACGAAGAAGGTAACAAACTTGTTCAAGTAAGATTAAGAGATCAAAGAAAACCTGAAACAGGAGATAAATTTACAAGTAGACACGGTCAGAAAGGAGTTGTTGGTTTAATTGTACCTCAAGAAAATATGCCATTTACAGCTTCAGGAATAGTTCCAGACATTCTATTTTCACCGCATTCACTTCCATCAAGATTAACTGTTTCACATATAATTGAACTAGTAACAGGAAAAACTGGTGCTTTAGCAGGTAGATATGTTGACGGAACTACATTTGATGGTGAACCAGAAGAAAAAGTTAGAAAAGAATTACAATCATTAGGATTTAGAGATTCAGGTGTTGAAACCATGTATCATGGTTTAACAGGTGAACAATTAAAAGCTAAAATCTTTGTTGGAAATATTTATTTCTTAAAACTAAAATATATGGTTGCAAATAAAATCCAAAGTAGAGCTCGAGGTCCAATTCAATTATTAACAAGACAACCTACAGAAGGTCGAGCAAAAGAAGGTGGACTAAGATTAGGAGAAATGGAGAAAGATACATTTGTAGCACATGGTACATCATTATTGTTAAAAGAAAGATTTGACTCAGATAAAGTTGTTATTGGAGTTTGTGAAGGTTGCGGTTTAATTGCAATCCATGATGAATATAAAAATAGATCATATTGTCCTGTCTGTGGTGATAATACAGACATTAATAATATTGAAATGTCATATGCATTCAAATTAATGCTTGACGAATTCAAATGTTTAGGAATATATCCACAATTAAAATTAAAGAACAAATATTGAGGTAAAAATGGAAATTCAAGAAAATTACATCCATAAAAAGGTCGGATCCATCATATTTGGTATACTATCACCTAAAATGGTTAAAAAAATGGCTGTTGCAAAGATAGTTACACCAGAATTATATGATAAAGACGGTTATCCTGTAGATGGTGGTTTAATGGATATTAGACTAGGTGTAATTGATCCAGGTCTTAGATGTAAAACTTGCGGATGTAAATTAAAAGAATGTATTGGTCACTTTGGTTATATTGAACTTGCAAGACCAATTATCCATATTAAATTTGTAGATATTATTCTAACATTGTTAAAATGTACTTGTAGAGAATGCGGTAGAGTATTAATTCCGCAAAATAAAATTTCATATTTTAAGAAACAACTTGACGATATCGAAGACAAAGAAGGTATTGAAGAAAGAAGAGGAAAAGTTAAAGAAATCATTGCTAACTTAAAAACAATTAATAAATGTCCGCATTGTAAATCAAGACAACAAAAGTTTACAATGGAAAAACCAACAACATTTATTGAAAATGAGAAAAAATTAAATCCTATTGAAATCAGAACAAGAATTGAAAAAGTTCCTGATGAAGATATAACTTTATTTGGTCTTAATCCTAATTTCGTAAGACCAGAATGGTTTGTTTTAACAATATTACCAATCCCGCCGGTAACAATGCGACCGAGTATTACTTTAGAAAGCGGTGAAAGAAGTGAAGATGATTTAACTCATAAACTTGGCGATATAGTTAGAATTAATCAAAGACTATTCGAAAATATTAATGCAGGTGCCCCAGAAATTATTATTGAAGATTTGTGGGACTTATTACAATATCATATTACTACATTTATTGACAATAACATTGCACAACTACCTCCAGCTAGACATAGAAGCGGTCAACCATTAAAAACTTTGACTGAAAGAATTAAGAGTAAGGAAGGTAGGATCAGGCATAACCTTGCAGGAAAAAGAACAAACTTTTCAGCAAGAACAGTTATTAGTCCAGATCCAATGTTAAAAATTAATGAAGTTGGTGTTCCAAGAATTATGGCTGTTAAATTAACAGTTCCAGAAAGAATTACTGAATGGAACAAAGATTACTTAAAAAAATTCATTGAAAATGGTCCTAAAAAATATCCTGGTGCAAATTATATTATCAGACCAGATGGGAAGAAAAAGAAAATCACAGATGAAACTAAAGAACAATTATTAGAAGAAATGCAGCCAGGATACCAAGTTGAAAGACATTTAATGGATGGTGATATTGCTTTGTTCAATAGACAGCCTTCATTACATAGAATGAGTATGATGTGTCACGAAGTTAAAATTCTACCAGGTAAAACATTAAGGATTAATCCTGCTGTTTGTGCTCCGTACAATGCTGATTTTGATGGGGATGAAATGAATCTACATATTCCTCAAAATGAAGAAGCAATTGCAGAAGCTGACGTTTTAATGAAAGTACAAACTCAAGTTATCAGTCCAAGATATGGATTAAGTATTATCAGTTGTATTATGGATGCTATATCTGGAAATTATATGTTAACAAAAGATTTAAGTTATTCTAGAGAAGATGCAATTGAAATATTATTTACAATTGGAGTTGAAGACTTTTCAAGATTACCTAATAAAAAGAACATTTCTGGAAAAGAATTATTCAGTGTTTTAATGCCTGAAGATTTTAATTTTGAAGGTGAAGGTAAATCAGGTAAAGTTACAATCAAAAATGGTGAACTTACTGAAGGTATTTTAGATAGTAAAACTCTGGGTGGCGGTTCAGGATTCTTATTAAGAAACTTACATAAATATTACGGACATGAAAAAGCAATTGGAATCATGGAAAAAATGTTTAAGTTAGGAATTGAAGTATTATTAAATAATGGATTTACAGCTGCAATTTCAGATTCAGACCTTCCAGATGATTCAAAAGATCAAATTAAACAAATTCTTGCAAAATCTGAAGACGATGTAACCATTTTTATTAAGGATTACAAGAATAACATCTTAGAAGCTTTCCCTGGAAGATCAATTGAAGAAACATTAGAATTAAAAATATTAGAAAGATTGAATAGGGCAAGAAATGATTGTGGAAATGTTGTATCTTCTCAACCTTCAGACAACCATACATTTGTAATGGCAAATAGCGGTGCGAGAGGTAACATTATTCAATTAGCTCAGACAAGTGCGGTTGTAGGCCAACAAGCTTTACGAGGTAAAAGAATTGAAAGAGGATATACAAACAGAAGTTTATCATGTTTCAAAAAAGGAGATTTAAGTCCTTCATCAAGAGGATTTGTAGGACAAAGTTTTAAATCAGGATTAAAACCCGCAGAATATTTTTTCATGGCAATTACAGGTAGAGATTCATTAATGGATACTGCTTTAAGAACACCAAAATCTGGTTATTTATATAGAAGACTTGCAAATAGTATGCAGGATCTTAAAGTAGAGTACGATTATTCTGTTAGAGATGCAAGTAAAAGAATTATTCAGTTCCAATATGGTGAAGATGGTATAGATGTATCTAAATCAGAAGGTGGAAAAATTAATGTTCAAAGAATCATTAATTCAGTTTAAGGTGGAAAAATGAGTAAACTATTAAAAGAATATGAAGGAAAACTCCCAAAGAGTTTATTGGAAGAAATTAAAGAGAAAGGATCTAAATTATCAGATACAAAAATGAAAAAAGTCCTTGAACTTTGTTATGAAGAGTATCAAAATACTTTAGCTGAACCTGGCGAAGCTGTTGGTTTAATTAGTGCAGAATCTATCGGTGAACCAGGTACACAGATGACATTAAACACTAAACATTTTGGAGGAGTTGCTGAGATGAATATTACTACAGGTCTACCTAGAATGATCGAAGTTTTAGATGCTAGAAAATCCATTTCAACTCCAATGATGGAAATTTACTTAAACCCACCTTATAGTAAAGGTAAAGATGTAAAAAAGATTGCTGCTTCAATTAAAGAAACAAAATTAGGTGAATTTGTTAAAGAGTTTTCCATTAATATAGTTGATCATTCAATTGAAATTATTTATGACTTTTCTAAATTAAAAGATTTCGGAATTACAGAATTAATAGTTAAAAAAGCTTTAGATAAAGCGGTTTCAGGAACTGTTAAACAAATTGAAAAAGGCCATGTTTTAGTAAAAGTTAAATCAAAAGATAATAGTGTTAATGAACTTTATAAAATTAAAGAAAAAATTAAAGAAGTTTATTTAAAAGGTATAAAAGGAATTGTACAAGTTCTTCCAATTAAACAAGGAGACGAATTTGTCATTGTATCAGCTGGTACTAATTTAAAAGAAGTACTTAAATTAGATTTTGTAGATTATAAAAGAACAATTTCGAATGATATTTTTGAAATTAAAAATGTCTTAGGTATCGAAGCTGCAAGACAAGCAATAATCAATGAAGTATACAAAGTTATTGAAAATCAAGGTTTAAATGTAGATTTAAGGCATATAATGTTAGTTGCTGATACAATTTGTTTCAGCGGACTTATTAAAGGTATTACCAGGTATGGTATTGTAAGTGATAAATCTTCAGTACTGGCAAGAGCAAGTTTCGAAACACCTATTAAACACATTATTAACGCATCATTAGTTGGTGAAGAAGATAAATTAAATTCAGTTATTGAAAATGTAATGCTTAACCAACCTATTCCTATTGGAACTGGGTTACCTGGATTAAAAACAAAATTTTAGTGGTATAAATGGCAGAAATTGAAAACGAAATTAAAAAAATTATTGAAACTGAAAAAGTTGTTTTTGGTAAAGAACAAACTTTAAAGAATTTGAAAATCAATAATATTAAAAACATTTATGTTAGTTCAAACTGTCCAGCTGAACTTAAAGAAGATATTAATCATTACTCAGATTTAAACGATGTGAAAGTTATTGAATTAACTGAAAATAATGAAGAGTTAGGAGTACTTTGTAAGAAACCATTCACAATATCAGTATTAAGTATTTTAAAGAAGTGATACTATTGACAAGAAAAATTTATGATATTGAAACCATTAAATTAATATCATTATTCGAAAACATTACCAAATCAAAATTAAAAGATTGCTTTAGTGATGAAAAGTTTATATATTTCATTACTCAACCAGGTATGCTTGGTAAAGCAATCGGTAAAAAAGCGGTTAATGTTAAAAACCTTGAAAATAAATTGAATAGAAAGATTAAAATCATTGAATTTAATCCAACTGACATTCAATTTGTAAGAAACTTTATTTATCCTTTAAAACCAAAAGATATAAAAAAGGAAGGTAAAATAGTGATTATTGAAGGGTCTGATTTTAAGACAAAAAGTCTTTTAATCGGTCGAGACAGTCAAAATTTAAAAAATCTCAAAAAGGTTGTAAAACGATATTTTGAGGTCGACGAAATTAAAATCATTTAATTTCGGCGAGACTGAAAATGTGTAGCATTTTCATGTATTGAAGAAATCAAAATTATTTAAGATAAAAATGGCAAAAAAATCATCAGGAATAGGAGCAGGGAAAAAGCTTAAGAAAAGAAGAGCACAATTTAGATGGAACAAGCCAAAGTTTAAGAGAAGAACTTTAAATTTGAGAAAAAAATCTGATCCATTGGAAGGTTCTTCACAAGCTAAAGGAATTGTTCTTGAAAAGATCCAGTTAGAAGCAAAACAGCCAAACTCAGCTATGAGAAAATGTATCAGAGTACAATTAACTAAAAATGGTAAACAAGTAACAGCATTTTTACCTGGTGACGGTGCTTCAAAATTAGTTGATGAACACGATGAAGTTGTTATTGAATGTATTGGCGGTAAAATGGGTCGAGCAAAAGGTGACCTTCCAGGAGTTAGATGGTGTACTATTAAAGTTAATGATCAAAGTTTAAAAGCCTTATTACGTGGAAAACTTGAAAAAGCAAGGAAATAAAAATGGTAGAATTAAAAGTATTCAATAGATGGAGTGTAGAAGGAATTAAGGTAGAAGATGAAGGATTAAAAAAATACATTAATTTAAATCCAAAAATTGTTCCTCGAACTGGCGGAAGAAATGTCGGCGTTAGATTTCATAAATCAAAAAATTTCATTGTTGAAAGATTAATAAATAAATTAATGATACCTGGTCATAAAGGTAAAAAACATAATAAATCATCAGGGCATATTACTGGTAAAGGAGCAACAGCTTATGATCTTGTTGAAAAAGCGTTAGAAATTGTTGAAAAAAAGACAAATCAAAATCCTATTGCAGTTTTAGTTAAAGCAATTGAAAATGCAGCTCCTAGAGAAGAAATAATTACAATTGAATATGGTGGTGCTCGTTATCCTAAAGCAGTTGAATGCGCTCCACAGAGAAGAGTTGACTTTGCTTTAAGATTAATGGTGCAAGGAGCTTATCAAAAACAATTTAATAATAAGAAAAAGAGTAAAGATACGTTAGCAGACGAAATTATTAATGCTTTTAATGCTTCAAATAATTCTAACGCAATTCAAAAGAAACTTGAAGTTGAAAGACAAGCAGATGCTTCTAGATAAAGTTTTGTTCAAGATCTCGCCAGGTTTATGCACAGAGTGCACCTTTTTAATAGGCAAGTGAGCGAGCCAAGTTATTTTCGTAACACTAAATTATTTCTATTACGAACCGTACACAGTGCTTCAAAACTATTAGGAGTTTTATTGAAGCACGGTTTCCACACGAGTTTACGAGTGTACTTTTAATTAACGAGAGATCTTGAATAAAGCAAGTAGATAAAGTCTTATAATCTTAAGAATTAGCAACCCTTAAATTTAAATCTCTGAAACCTCTATAACAATCAGTAATTAATTCATAAGTATCTCCATTTATGTTAAAAACTTTGTGAAAAGCAAAAACTTCTTTTACACTAGGATCTTTATCTAAATACCATGTAACAATTTTATTAACTTCATTTTTATTAAGAATTTGGGCATTTACAAGAGGCTCTAATCCATATTCAACAATATCCTTTTCATTTTGATATTTTCTATCTAAAGAAATAATGCTTAAACCAAAAAGACTTTGATTTTGTCCAACTCTTGGTTTAACTTTTTTAACAAAAGGCAATAATTCTTTAACCTTATTACAATTATATTCACAATCAGGATTTTTTTCAACAGCTTCTTCCCATTTTGAAATAACTTCACCTGTAAATTCTTGATAAATATCTGAATAATTTATTTGATTCATCTTATCACAAAAACGGAATCCAGCTTTTAATTGATCCAAGTACACCTGGCTGTTCTACCATTCCTGAATCTTTATCTTTATATATTATTTTGCTGATCCCATAATTTAACAATCTAGTTGCACCATCAATAGCTAACAAATGCAATCCAATAAATGTATCTCCATCAACACAATCATAAGCTAAAATACCCATTTCAGCTAAATAAGCTCCTTTAACAATTAATGAATCTTTTGCTCTTTCCAATTGATTTCTTGTTCCGAATAAAAAATCTGTTATATCTGACATTTTTTCAACCCCAACTAATATATTAATTACTTTGGATATTCTATATATAAATCTTTTGGTGTTTACCACACCACAATGATGAAAATAGAAAAACTTATAAAACCTATAGCACTTACTAAATTGAATGGTTGGTAATAAAACAAAAGAAATTATTGAAAAGATAGTAATAACACCTATAGCTTATCATCCAGTACATAATTATCTATTAAGACCAATCTATAAAACATTGGGAGGAAAATATAATCCAAAAGTTTCATGTAATGCAGTTGGAATTGCAAATTTCTTGTTTCATATTGGATTATTTTCATTAATTGGAGGAATTTTTGAAAATGATACAATCAATTATGTTAATTTAAGCGCAGCAGGAGCTCTATCATTACCATTTCTATATTGGGGATATGAAAAGGGTAAAAAATTAGCTGGAGAACTTAAATTTGATAAAGAAATGTATCAATTTGAATTGAGAAAAGAAAATTATAATTCTAATAAAAAAATTCAAGATGATAAAATTGATAAATTAGTAGAAGAAGAATTTGATAGAAGAAAAAAAGAATATCAAAAAACACCTAAATTCTATCATGGCCCTGGTTATCCTAAACATTTATATCTAAATCATTAGATAATGTTATTCTTTTACCATTATTCCAATCAATAAACTTAGCTTTTGTAGGTAATACATTTAACCTACCAAGTATCTTTAATTTAGATTTAACCTTATATGTAATAATCCTTTCTTCAAATGGATCTAAAACATTAAATTGCCATTTTAAAACAGTTCCCCTGTTCTTTACAACTTTACTTGGCTTAACACTTCCTAAATCCATTTCTTTATCTAATGAAACCATTTTAGATAACTTATCTATTAGCTCCAGATTTTTCAATGGATATTTTGTTCTATTTTTAACATTTAAAACAAATTTAATATTTGCAATGCCACCTTCTTCAGTTGTAATGCTTGCTGCCCTTTTAGTAACAATTAAAGGACTTCTTAAGCTATAATAAGCAATTATTGAACCAATGATTATTAATACTATAATCACTAATATTAGAGTAAATAATCGATAATTAGTAACAATCCTGACATTAATTTCTTGACCTGGCGCTAATGTCCACTTATACATATTTCCATCAACTGATTGAGGATCAACTGTAAAAATCTTTTTAGTAAACATTTTTGATGGAATATCTAGTTCAATCAACTCTCCTAAAGTCCCATCATTTTTAATTGATATAATATCTGTTTTCTTTAAGAATCCTGGTAAATTATCATCTTCTTGTATAAGATTACTATACCCTTTTATTTCATAAGTTAATGAAGTAATTTCATTAATTGGTAAATATATATCTCCTTCTGATAATACTTCTGCAGTAATTTTAATTTCATCTTCTTGAGGTTGTTGTTTAGGATCAAAATTAAATTTAAACTTAACAGGTTTATCTTCCCATGAATCAAGGAATACAATTTGTTCATTTTTATCAATCAAATCGCTTTCGATAATTAATTTTAAATTGTCAATTATCCTGCCATTTTTATTATTAAGTTTTACAGTTAAAATTAAATCATCTACATTTGGAACAACTTCAAATTTATCCAAACTTGCTTCAACAATATAACTTGGAACATATTCTCCTACAACAACATTTTTTCCAAGAAAGATAGTTAATTCTTTTTCCTTTTTAATATCCATTTCAGATGCATCTACTGCAACTCTAACGATTCTAGCATTCATATTATCTTTAACTTCAAAATATGGTTTAAAAATTATTATTGTTGAGTAAGTTTCTCCAGCAGGAATTTCTACAGTTGAATCAGTTAAAGGATCTGTATAAAAATCCCAAACAACTAATTCTTCATCAGGAGAACTTAAGAAAAATGTTGTATCTTCAAGAAAATTATTTGTAATTGTAACATTAAATTTAGCTGAGTCTGTATCAACTATAACATCTTTTATTGGTTTTATTTTTAAACCAAAATCAGCTAGTACAGAAGTTGACAATAATAATGTCAAAATTATGATTATGAATGCTAGTGCCCTTTTCATGTCTATCACCTTAATTGATATTTTTTAATTTACTCTGATATTTAAATCTATCGGTAGTTTAAAATAATTATATAGGAAATTTTATAATCTTTGAGTAATGGTAAATCTGTACATTATAATTAATAAAATTTTACCACAATAAAGTGACAATATCCGAAAGTTTTATAAAGGATAAATGAATAATTAAAGAAATATAGGGATGGTTAAATATGCAAAGTATAACATTTTTACGATACAAACATAAAATAAATATGAACAATATTAAAGGTATATTTCATGATTATTCTACTTTGTATAAAGAAAAACTTAATTTGTTAATTGATAAAATACAAGGAAAAGAAGTTGAAAAATTGCCGCATTACAGATTAACTGATATAATGCAACAAAGAAAATTTGATGAAATTATTACTGATTTAGAAAAAAGAAATGTAAGAAGAGATTATGCAGATATCCTGGCAATAAAAGGATCAGTTGATTGGATTAAAAAACCTGAAAGAAACATTTTCATAGATACTTTAGATATCTTAATCGATCATGAATTTGAACAAAGAGATATTGATATGTATTGTGAAAACTATCTTGGTCTTAAAAACAATTTTAAATTCAATTATTTATTATCATTTTATAAATTAGTTAAAGAAAATGAAGATAACAAATTTTCAAGTTTAAAAGACCTTGAAAATTTTAAGATGAAA
>JBHPGL010000026.1:0-16000 GCA_042570655.1 Nanobdellota archaeon
GTATAAGAAGTATGTTAAGCAGAATGGAGGGGATTTTGTTGAGAAGGATAATTATGTAGTTTTTCAATTAGGAATCCCAGAAAATTTGCAGGATAAAGTTGCAGAAGAAGTTGATAAAATACCTGTTACGATGGAAGTTATAGAATAAAAATTTGGAGGTAAAAAAATGAAAAAAAATAAAGTAATATTGGCATATAGCGGAGGACTTGATACTTCTGTTATTTTAAAATGGTTAGTAAATAATGGGAATGATGTTGTTTGTTATGTAGCTGATGTTGGGCAAGAAGAAGATTTTGAGAAAGTAGAGAAGAAGGCTTTTGATACGGGTGCTTGTAAGGTTTATGTTGAAGATCTTAAAAAAGATTTTGTTGAAGATTATATTTTTCAAGCATTAAAAGCAAATGCTGTATATGAAGGTAAATATTTGTTAGGTACTTCCCTTGCAAGGCCTATAATAGCGCAGAAACATATTGAGATTGCAGAAAAGGAAAATACAAATATTGTGTCACATGGGGCAACTGGTAAGGGTAATGATCAAGTAAGATTTGAAATGGTTTATTACATGTTAATGCCAGATGTAAAAGTAATCAGTCCATGGAAAGATCATGAATTTATCAATCAATTTGAAGGTAGAAAGGATTTGATAGATTATGCAATTAAAAATAATATTGATATTGAATCAACACATGATAAACCTTACAGTATGGATGATAATCTTATGCATATTAGTTATGAAGCAGGATTATTAGAAGATCCCATGTATCAGGCAGATAAGAAGATGTTCAAGAAGATTGTTGATCCTACAGATGCTCCTGATGAAGTAACTAAAATTATGGTTGACTTTAAAGAAGGAATTCCAATTAAGGTTGTTAATTATAATATTGAGAAGGAAGTTTCAGGATCTTTAGAATTGTTTCAATATTTGAATAAAGTTGCATCTGATAATGGTGTTGGAAAAATTGATCTTGTAGAAAATCGTTTTGTAGGGATGAAGTCAAGAGGAATATATGAAACTCCAGCAGGGACTGTTTTATTAGCTGCTCATAAAGATTTAGAAGGGTTGGTCCTTGATAAAGAAGTTGGACATTTGAAAGATATGTTAATGCCGAAAATTGCAGAATTAATTTATAACGGTTTTTGGTATTCTCCTGAGATGGAATTTTTAATGGCAGCTGTAAATAAAAGTCAAGAAAATGTTGAAGGAAAAGTTTACATGGAGTTGTATAAAGGGAATGTAAATGTTGTTGCAAGAGAATCTGAAAAATCTTTGTATAATATTTCCATTGCAAGCATGGATGAAATAGGTGATTATGACCCGCATGATGCAGAAGGTTTTATCAAAATAAATGCCTTGAGATTGAAGTTGGGACAGATTAAATAAATTATTTTTATTTTTTATTATAGAAAGATTTAAATACAACTTATTCTTAACAATAGTTAATTATTAACTATAGTTAATTTTTTGTCGTTATTTGGTTGTAAAATGGGAAAAGAACATACTCCGCAAGAACTTGAAGTTTGGTACATATTGCCTGCGATTCGTAAAGAATTTGCTGAAATAATGGTTAAAAGAGGAATGAAACAGAAAGAGGTTGCAAGTATTTTGGGGTTGAGTGAAGCTGCTGTAAGCCAATATTTTAAAGAAAAAAGAGCAACAGAAATAGAATTTGATAAAAAAATGATAAAAGAGATTGAAAAAAGTGTTGACATTGTAATTAAAGATAATGAAAAAATAATGGGAGAAGTACAAAGAATATTAAATTTATCTCGTAAAAGTAAGGTGTTATGCAAATTACATCATAAAAAATCAGATAATATCCCTGATAAATGTAAAATATGTTTAGGTGTATAATTATGAAAAATATATATATGGACAATTCAGCAACAACAAAGGTAGCAGATGAAGTGGTTGAAGAAATGAATCTTTATTTTAGTGATAGGTTTGGTAATGCATCATCTTTACATGATTTTGGACAAGAAGCATTTAATTCATTAGAAAAAGCAAGAAAGATTATTGCAGATAGACTTAATTGTGAAGATTCACATGAAATTATTTTTACAAGCGGCGGTACTGAATCTGATAATTTAGCCATCATGGGTATTGCTTTTGCTAATAAGGATAAAGGAAATCATATTATTACTTCAAAAATTGAACATCCTGCTGTATTGAATACTTGTTCACAATTAGAGAAAGAATTTGGTTTTAAAATCACATATTTAGATGTTGATAAAGAAGGTTTGATTGATATTGAACAATTGAAGAAAGAGATATCTGATGAGACTATACTTGTTACAATTATTCATGGTAATAATGAAATTGGTACTATTCAGAAAATAGAGGAGGTTGCTAAGATTTGTCGAGAGAAGGATATATATTTTCATACAGATGCTGTTCAAAGTTTTACTAAAGTTGATATAGATGTACAAAAGATTAAATGTGATTTATTAAGTTTAACAGCACATAAAATACATGGACCTAAAGGAATTGGGGCATTATATGTTAAAAATGGAACTAAGATTTTACCAATGTTAAAAGGCGGCAGACAGGAAAGATGTTTAAGACCTGGAACAGAAAATATTGCTGGAATAAATGGTTTTGCTAAATGTGTTGAGATTTCTTCTGATGAACATGTTATTAAAATGAAAGAGTTGAGAGATTATTTTATTAATGAGATTCGGGAGAAGATTCCTGAGGTAAATTTAAACGGTCCTATTGAAGGAAGATTATGTAATAATATTAATTTTAATTTTAAATATATTGAAGGTGAAGCATTATTATTAAAGTTAAATGAAGAAGGTATTGCAGTTTCAACAGGTAGTGCTTGTTCATCAAGAAGTTTAAAGCCATCACATGTTTTAATGGCTTTAGGTTTAAGACCGCAAGATTGTCATGGTAGTATTAGATTTACTATTTCAAGATATACATCTAAGGAAGAGATTGATTTTGTTGTTGAAAAATTAGTTGAAATTGTTAAAGATTTGAGGAAGATAAGTCCGTTGTATAAAGGTGGTTCATGATGTATTCAGAAAAAGTAATGGAATATTTTAAAAATCCCAAGAATATGGGTGAAATAGAAAATGCAGATGGTGTCGGTAAAGTGGGTAATCCTACATGCGGAGACATGATGTATGTTTACATTAAGGTTGAAAAGAAAAATGGTGGGGAAGTTATTGTTGATTGTAAGGTGAAAACGTTTGGTTGTGTTGCTGCTATAGCTACTTCTTCAGTTGTAACTGAATTAGCGATTGGAAAAACTTTGGAAGAAGCGAAAAAGATAGATAAACAAGATGTAGCCGATTACCTAGGAGGATTGCCTCCTCAGAAATTTCATTGTAGTATTCTTGCAGTTGATGGTTTAAGAAAGGCTATTGAAGATTATAAGAGTAAGAAATAATTTTTTTAATAATTTTCTTCAAGGCAGCCAAGTTTTATGATCTTTTAATTTATCTGGAATATAAGTATCAAGAACATAATTAAGACTCTTAGCAGCGAACGCTTGCTGCTCGACCCTAACTTTTGACTTTGCCATTTTTATCAAAGCTTTCTGCCATTCTTTATAATGCTGTACAAAAGGATCATTTTTAATTCCATCTTTAATTCTTTTCAAATCAACTTCTTTTAAAGGGTGTGTTGGTAATTTATATTTATCAACATCGTCTGGAGTTACACCTAAAAATTTTGCTTTTGGTACACAAAAGAATTGATTAATATGAGCTGCATTTCCAGATCCTACTTTCAATGTCCTATAAATATTCAAATATCCATATGGGTCTCCATCTGTAAATACATAAACAGGAATTTTTTCTTGGTCTGATAGTTTTCTAATAAATCTTCTTGTGGCTCTTGCAGGGACTCCTCTTAATGAAATTAAAATACAATTATGTTTTTTCCAGAATTGGTGATAAACAAACCTTTGATACATAGAAGATGTTTCAATTGCAAGAATAAATTTTGCTTTAGTCTTAAATTTAAAATGTTCAACTGTATTTGGAATTGAATAACCACCCGTTCCAAGTTTTGTACAATCAATTTCAACTGCTTTACCTGTACTCATGTCTTTATCAATAATAATTAATTGACCTGCAACTGAAGAACCATCTTCATCAGGGATAAATCCTAATTGTTCTCTATTTGTTAATAACATTGCTTCAACATCGTCCATGATTGAATCTGATTCTGTTTGTTCATTAAATCCAGCATCACCCCAACCACCTTTTGATTGATAATATACGTCCCTTTTAGTTGCTATATCATCTGTTTGTATTAATTTTTTTGAGATGTTCATCATTTTTAGAGTTTGAGCAAAAGTTTTTATTGTTGAAGCTGTTAAGGTTCTTTCTTTTGTTTTACCTATTAATTCAAAAAATCCATCTTTTGGATCATAACTTACATTAGATAATGATCTTAACGGCATAGAAATTTCTGGAGATTTTTTCTTTAAAATCTTTTTATATACATCTGTCGCAATATTTCTCATCCCTTCTGTTACATTTTTTGAGTTCGGTTTTTTCTTTGCCATCTTTTATTTTTTCTCTTTTTTTCCTTCCTCTTTTCCTTCTTCAGATTCTTTTTTAACTTCATCCTTACCAATTTTAGCGAATTCCTCATCATATTCTGTATTATCTGCTTCTATTTTTTCGATTTTTCCACGTTTTTGTTCAAGTAACGCTTTTAATTTATCTTCAATCCTACCTTCTTCTGTTTTTGATAATTTTAATAGTTCTGTTAAAGCACTTGCAACATGAGGAATGTATTTTTCAATATAACTTCGTTTTTTAAGTTCGTCGCCAATTCTACGTTTTTTCCCTACATAAGATCCTAATTTTCTACCACATTCTTGTAATGCTAATTTAATTTCTTTAATAATTTCAGGATAATGTGCTAGTGCTTCTTTAGCTTCAGATGTAAATGGTACCCAAACAGAAGCCATATGAACAACAACTACAACAGGACCAATTGGGGTCGAATTTTGACTTTGTGAAAGACCATAAGATCTCCATGAAGTTTTTTGAATTGAATCTGTAATTGCACATGCACCTTGTTGATATAATAAAGGTACTCTATTTGCATATCTTAAAATTTGAATTGATTTATCTTTTGGAAGTTCACCACCATAAGCAAGGCCAACTTCAATTACAAAAGGACGGCCTCTATATACATTTGGAGGACGTGTTACTGTTGTAAAAAATTCAGCTTGAACTTCTTTTTTCATTCCTTTTTCTAATTGATCATCACCTATTGGACTAATACAATCTGTTGGCGGATTCATTATTCTAGTTTTTTTAATAGCATCAATTAATTTTTCAGATTGTTGTCTTGAAATTGATTTTGGTTTTGTATTTGGAGGCAGGGCTGCTACTTCACAAATTTGTTTTGCTGTTCCGGCACCAACTCTTGAAAAGTCATTTGTAAAGAAACTTTGTAATGTTCTTGATTCGCTGTCTTTTAACATTCTAATAAGAATGCCTAGTTCAACACCATAAGGGTGCGGTTTAATTTCTTTTGGTTCTTTTGGAAGTTCATTTACAGCTCTTGGGAAAATTATCTGTTCTGCTTTTGGATTTACATATATAATTGTTGCATGAGGATTTGCAATTGCTGTTTCTTTTAAAAATTCGTCAACACTTTGTTTTCCGCCTGAATAAGATGCTTCAATATCAAGTTCAATTTTAATTCCATGATCTTTATTCCATTCTTTTGTTTCACTTTTTAGAATTTTAGGTTTGTTAGTTTTTGTATCAATTTCAAGTTCTGCATATTCTGCAGGTTTTGTTGGGTGAATTTTGGATGTAATTCTAATTGGTCTACCTGTAGTTAATTGACCATATAAAGCAGCGGCACTTATTCCAATACCTTGTTGACCTCTACTTTGTTTCATTGAATGAAATTTTGATCCGTAAAGAAGTTTTGCAAAGATTTTTGGGATTTGTGCTTTTACAATCCCTGGACCATTATCTTCAACAATAACTCTAAATCTATTGTTTTGCATATCAATAATTTCAATTAAAAGTTCAGGTAGAACTTGTGCTTCTTCACACGCATCAAGAGAATTGTCAACTGCTTCTTTAACTGTTGTAAGAAGAGCTTTTTTATTATTATCAAATCCAAGAAGGTGTCTATTTTTTTCAAAAAATTCAGCTACAGAAATTTCCCTTTGTTTTTTTGCCAGTTCATGAGCTTTAGTCTGTTGAGTTTTTGGCTTTTCTGATAGCTTAGTTTGAATATAAATCACCTATTTTAATTTTTGTTAACAATTATATGATTTTTGAAATGGTTTATAAATATTACTATTCAGAATAAATTGCTTTAATATCCTTATCAATTATAGGATTTAGATAATATTCAACAAATTTTTGATTTAACAATTGGTAAGCATCAACAGTATTTTTTTTAATTCCTTCAATTTTTGAATATAGTTTGAATAAATTAAGGATGTTTGCCATCGAATCTCCAAATATTTTACGGTAATTTTGTTCATTCTTTATTTCCTTTTTAATTGCATTGTAAATGTTTTTGTCTTCTGTTGCTATTTTAATATCTGTGGTTTTAGATATTTGTACCAGATTATCAATTATATTTTCCTGGGTTTTTATTAAAAATTTGAATTCATGAATTGTTTTTTCCAAATCGTTTATTCCATATTTTTTCCAAATAGATCTAAAGAAAAATCCTCCAATTTTAAGAAATGTTGATATTACTTGAAGTTCTGGTCGATCATCTTTAAAATACCAAGCATCATACCTAAACATTTTTAATATTTCATTGGGGCAATAAACTAAATCAGGATTCTCATTGAAATCATTGTTACTTATATCTTTCATCTCAATTTTTTTAATTTTACCCTTATTATTATCTTTATGCGCAGCTCTAAATAATGTTATGTAAGCAGCTCTTTTAAAATCGTCATTAATGCCTTCATCTATCATAAATTCTTCTGCTCTATTAAGGTAATTTTCAGCAATCTTTTTTTTAATAATTGAATTAATATCTTCAATTGGTTCAATATTTGTATCAGTTTTAATTATTTCATTCATAAGAATTGGTGTACGTATTGGTATTTATAAAATTTGCTGTTTAAAGACCTATTTTACGCATCTTTTTTTGTGCTTCAAGATATTTGTAAACAGAACTATGCGGTGATCCTGTTAATAAAGAATCAATTGCTTTTTTTGCAATCGCAATATTTTCTGTAGTACCAATTATAGCAATTGTTTTACCATAAACACAAATGTCTGTATCTGTAAAATTTTCAATATTGAACCTTGATTTACCTTCTTTTCCAATAACTCTACCTTTTAATCTTAACATAGAGTTTTTTGTTTTTGCATATTCTTGCATATCAATAAATTCAATTCCATGATCAATTTTTAAAAGTTTTAAAGCTATTTCTGGATTAAAACCTCTGCCAATTGCATGGATAATTTCTCTAGAATTGTAAAGGTTGATTGAATCTTCCCCTTTAATATAAATATCCCCTTCTTTTGAATCTATATCGAGCTTTGTTTTTGTTTCTTTTTCAATCTGTCTTTTTATTTCTCCACTTTTACCTATTAAGACAGCAATTCTTTCTTTTGGTATTTTTAGTTCATATTCGAATTCCATTTTAATTGTTTTTTTATTTGTTCTTTATTAATCTTTAGTCCGATTTTATTGAAAAATCTTATAATATTTATAATATCTCTTTCAAAAAGTTCATCAGCATTAGGACTTTTTGTTAAAGTAGCCTGTGAAAAATCGATAAAAACAGGATTATTCTTATAATTTAATATGTTAAATTCAGATAAATCTCCATGGACCAATTTAGCTTTTAGTAAATTATTCATATTTTTTATTATTTTATTTAGAAATTCTTTTTTAGCTCTTGGGTGGTGGTCTTTTAACATTGGTGCAGGTTCACTATCTCCAATATATTCCATAACTAAAACGTGGTTTTTTACGCCAAATGGTGTTGGAACTGATGTTGATGTTTCCCTTGCTTTTAACAAATTTCTATATTCTCTTTGAACCCAGGCAAATATAATTTGTCTTCTCTGTCTTTTCATATGTTGAAACCTTGCATCTGCTTTAATATAGCTGTACATTTGATTGAAATTACATGATTCTAAACGATATATTTTTACAATTACTTTTTTATTATCTTTGGTAATAGCAGAAAAAATATTAGCTTCTTTACCAATTTTTATAGGGGATACAAGCTCTTCAAAATAACCTTGTGAACTTAATTTGAATAATGTTTTTAGTGTGAATTCATCAAACACATTTTTATACACTTTCCATTCTTCCTTTGTTTTTCTTGCCATATTTTTGTTAGAATTGGCTTGTTTTTATTATAGTTTCTCTTAATTTTGGACTACTCCCTGATAGTGAAAACCGAAAGGTTTATTAATAAGCTCTGCTTAGGATAACATAAGTTTAAATAATTTAAATGCTTAATAAAAAGTGAAGAGCTAAAGATTATAAATATCATATTAGGGCTTAAAAAGGTGTTTTTAAGCTATTCAAAGGAAATAACGCTCTTATTCAAGCCCGCTCTGAGAGTACTCAATGGAGCTTACGGCAAAGCCAATGCAATGAGCTTGGGAGTTAGATTAGCGGGCTACAAACTTTATATTACGCTTAAATAAACGAAAAAGGACAGAATAAGTTTATCACAATCATTAAATTTCATTTGAACAATCATTAAATGGGTGGTATTACATAAACCATGTTCACTTAAAATTAATATATTTGTTCTGTTCTTAATTATATAAGAGAAAGAGTGAAAATCATGTTATCACAATCATTAAAAAATCATTTACAAAAGGATAATTTGGTAGACCGCTCTTTCTAAGCAGAGGTGCATTAATATGGCAAAGATTAGCCCAGTATCGGCTAAATATATTATTCATGCTACTATTAACATTGATGGTGTTGTAGACCGACCCGATGTAATAGGAGCAATTTTTGGACAAACTGAAGGGTTACTTGGCTCAGATTTAGAGCTTAGAGAGCTACAAAGAAGCGGAAGAATAGGAAGAATAGAAGTAAATTTAGACACTAAAAGTGGAAAAACTAATGGAACAATTGTTATACCTTCTTCTTTAGATAAGGCTGAAACATCTATTGTTGCGGCTGCTCTTGAAATTATTCAAAGAATAGGACCTTGTAACGCTAAAATTAAAGTTCATAAAATAGAAGATGTAAGAATAAGTAAAAGAAATTTTGTAGTTGAAAGAGCTAAAGAATTATTGAAACAAATGGTTGAATCAATACTTCCAGATTCACAAGAATTAGCAGATGAAGTTGCATATTCAGTTAGAGTAATGGAAATTTGTGATTATGGAAAAGATAGATTGCCTGCAGGACCTTCAGTTGATGAAAGTGATGAAATAATTGTGGTTGAAGGTAGAGCTGACGTATTAATAATGTTAAAACATGGATTTAAAAATGTGATAGCAATTAATGGAAGTTCTATCCCAGAAACAATTGTAGAATTAAGTAAAAAGAAAGAAATGACTGTTTTTGTTGATGGAGACCGTGGTGGAGATTTGAATTTTAGAGAATTAGATTCTCTTGCAGAAGTTGATTTTTTCGCAAAAGCGCCTGATGGCAAAGAAGTTGAAGAATTGACTAAGAAAGAGATTCATAAGGCTTTAAGAGGTAAGATTGCAGCTGAACAAGCAAGAATGGAATTTCAAGGTAAAGCTGAAAGTGTAAATACTTACAAAAAACCTGTTCCTCAAAGAAGACCTGCACCGCATCCAAGACCGCAACAAAGATATCAAAAACCAGTTGTTGCTCAGGCGAAAATTAGTTCTGAAGACAGAAAAAGATTTAAAGAAATGTTAGAAGATTTAATTGGAACTAGAGGAGCTTATGTTTTAGAACCTGGTTTAAATATTTTAGGAAAGGTTCCTGTAACTGAACTGGCAGCAACTTTGAAGAGTTTAAACACAGATATTTATGCAATAATTTTTGATGGTGAAATTACAAAAGAAATTGTAAGTGTTGCCGATAAGATTAAAGTTAAATATTTGGTTGCAATGGATACTAAAGTTAAACAATCAGAAACTAAAATCACTTTGTTAACTGCAAGTGATTTATAATTTTATTTTTCTTTTTAATTTTTTTAATGCGTCCTTACTTGATTTATGTTTGAATAGTTTTAATGCTTGTTCAAATGTACACCATTTAAATTTATCATGTTCTCTATAGATATAGTTGTCAAGTTTAGGTTTTATCTCTTTTTTTATTTCAATTCCCAACACATATTCTGATAGAACAGTTGGTTTTTCGAATAAGTCTGTTACTTTAAACTGGAAGAAATGAACATCTTCGATGATGTTGATAATTTGTTTCTTTTTTATTCCTGTTTCTTCTTCAATTTCTCTTAAACAAGCTGCTTTAATTTTACCGTCAGTATCTTCATAACCACCAGTTACTGCCTGCCAAAATCCTCCTCTTTTTTTTGTTCTTTTTAATAGAAGGAATTTTATTTCATCTTTAGTTCTGTAGAAAATTATGCCTTGAAGTTGTACTGGAAGTCTCATAATTAAGTTAATTTTTATGTTAGATTTAAAGTTTTGGTTTTAGATTTAAATATTAAAAGTATTTCTTAATTTTTTAGAATGATTTTGTAAATATGAATATTTTTCCATTTCGTCTGCAATAGTATTGACGAGAGGAATCATTTTAAATTTTTTTAATCTGTTATTTAGAATTGAATACTGTCCTTTACATGTTTTTCCTTTTTTACCTGGAACTAATTGTTTGTAAATACCATGTAAAATTCGTCCTCTTTCTGAATATTTATTTTTTTTTAAGTAGGATAAAAATTGTTTTTTCTCTTTGATATCGGCAACTTTTATAGCTGGTTTATCTAGGAACACAATTGCCTGAAATTCTGGGAATGAATTTAAATGGTGGCTAAATTCAAGGTAATTTTCTTCACAATATTTTTCTGCTAATTCATGAACCTTTTCAGCATAATCAGCATATAGATGAGCTCCAAATGACATTGGACCTAATTCATTACTATGAGCTTTATAAGAATTATAATAATGGATTTCAAGAAGATAAGTATCTCCTAATAGTTTTCCGTCCCATAGCATAGGACCCATTTCAAGATTAAATGCAGAATTACCTCTTCCCATTTCGGCGATTATTCTTTCTTCTAATTCTTTATCAGCCATTTGAAAATGTTCATTATAAAGTCCAACTCTTATATTATCTATTCCTGCCATATATATGGGTATTAATTAATGGTATTTAAAGGCTTTGTTTTATAGTCACTTATTAGTAGTAATAATAGAAAGATTTATAAAGTATAATTTGAAACTTATTTATTATGGCAAAAGTTATATCCTTTGTTATGAGGTAGTTTAAATGTTAGAATTAAAATCTAAATATTTTAAAAGTGGATCAGATATAGATTATATTATTGAACAAGGATTTCAAGCATTTAAAGATCCGCACGGATTTGATTCATTAGAAAAATATAAAGACTTTCTTGAGTCATTTGCTCAAAATCTTTTAGTTGGGATGGTTATGGCATATGATGATGAAGTTCCTGTAGGATTTGCTTTATTTAGTCCAATTCCAAAACATGAACATGAACGTTATTTGACTGCTTCTTTAATGTACCCTGATATTGATTTAAAAATTAAAAGTATGGTTATTGAAATGATTGTTGTTGAAGAAAAGCATAGAAGAAAAGGATATGGTGAAGATTTAGTTAATCAAGTTATTAAAGAATTAAAAAAAGAAAATGTGGGTCACATATATGCTACGTGTTGGAATGGTAATAATAAAGAATCCTACAATTTGTTTCAAAAATGCGGTTTTAGAAAACTGATGGATGTTCCTGGTATGTATGCAGATAAAAGCGGCGGGATTGTTGTTTTTAAAGAATTGTTCTAAGTGATTTTTTGTTAGATAGACATTATTTTTAAATATTAGTTTAAATTATTCATTGAAAAAGAGGTGTATTATATGAAAAAAGTTATCCTTATAAGTTTTCTTTTCTATTTATTAATCTTATTAACTGTAAATGCACAACAATGTCCATTAAATGGGATGGTAGGTTATTGGCCTGGAGAAGGTAATGCGGTTGATAGTGCATTAAGTAATCATGGTGAATTAAAACAAGGAACTTGGTTTAACACTGGAATGGCTGGACAAGCATTTGAATTTGATGGTGCCGACGATTATGTAATTATACCAGATGATGATAGCCTTGATTTACATGATAGATATTCTTTTGAATATTGGATATATAAACATAATCAGGAAGGTGGTGGAATTTTAAATAAAGCAGATTTAGGTGTAAGTACGTCTTATGGTTCTTATGAATTACAGATTTATAGGAGTTATAATATGGGTTTTGGGATAGGTCGGACAAGTATGGGTTCTTCTGCTTATGCAATCGATACACCTGATAATTGGCATCATGTTGTATTTACATATGATAATGGTCCCTATAAAATTTATCTTAATGGTCAATTGCTTCGTGGAGGTAATAGTGGATATCTTGTTATAGATAATCCTAACACATATACTTTACTTATTGGAAGATTAGGAAAAAATTTTAATTGGAACGGTATGTTAGATGAAATTGCAATCTATAATAGAGCATTAACAGCTGCTGAAGTTACAGATCATTATCAAAAAGGATTAAACGGACAAAACTTATGTGATGAAAGTGATTCTGATGTTGATAATGATGGTATAGTAAATTCAAATGATAATTGTCCTTTAATTTCAAATTCTGGTCAGGAAGATACTGATAATGATGGAATAGGAAATGTTTGTGACAATTGTATTAATGTACCAAATCAAAAACAAGAAGATTCAGATGATGATTCTAAAGGAAATGCATGTGATAATTGTCCTTTTAAAGCTAATTCAAATCAACAAGATACTGATAAAGATGGTCTTGGTAATGTTTGTGATAATTGTTATGATGTTTCTAATCCTAATCAGGAAGAAACTATGGAATTTCGTATAGAAGATGATTTTGAAGATGGTGATTATGTAGGATGGTATTCAACAAAAACTTTAAGAGTTGAACCTGATAATGGTGATAATGCTTTAATTATGGATAGATATACCAGTGCTGTTTATAATGAATATTTGTGCAGTGATTTTGAATTTACAGGAACTATTAGAGGATTAAGTGGTCATTATAAAAGACCTGTAATACAATTTGGTACAACTAGGAAAGGTTATATGGATCAAAATAAAGGGTATAGGGTAGAAGTTAATGATAACGGATATATTTATCTAAGAACAATTAATTGGTATAAAAGAATTAATGCCAGATTAGATACTGATCTCGAACATACATTTAAAGTTCAAAGGCAAGGTGCAAATATTAAAGTTTTTATTGATGATGTAAAATATTTTGATCTTGACGATACAACTTATATGTCGGGATATATTGGGGTTTTAGGTATGTATGAAATTGCTGCATATGATAATTTAAAATTAATAAGTCAAGATTGTAAAGGGGATGCTTGCGATTGTGATGATGATGAGTTGTGTACTGCATCTTCATATTGTCAAAGTCATAGTACTCCTGATCCAGATTGTTGTACTGATAATGATGATGATGGTTATGCTATTGAAGGTAGCGGATGTGGACTAATTGATTGTGATGATAATAATGCGGATATTTATCCCGGATTAACTATTGAAACTGACGTTTATGGATATAATAATATTGGAGAATGTCAAACACAATTAGATCAATGTGATGGTTCAATAGGTAGTTTTATTTTGTTAAGAGAGGCTATAAGTCCTGTTAATGAAATTTGTGATGGTTTAGATAATGATTGTGATGGAGAAATTGATAATGTTGATTTGGATTATGATGGGATAAATGATTGTAATGATGATCAATGTTTAGATTCGATGTTAGATGAAATTGAATTGAATCCAAACCAATATGCTCAGAATAATGAGTTTGGACCTTTTGAAGTTGGCAAGAATAATGATCCTAGTTTTGTTTATGATATGGAAATGACTAGGGGTTGTACTTGTAAACAGATTGTTGAAATGTTAGGAAAAGGTGAAGGACATATTAAGAAAGGATGTTCGCCAAGTGTAATGGAAGAATTTACTGGGATTAGTTCTGAAGAGGATAGATCTTATAATGGTAAAAGTAAAATTAGTGGTAAGGTAGTAGATGAATCTTATAGATCTTCAGAAACAACATGGTTAGGTTTGATTGCAATAGTGTCAATTATTGGAATGGTAGTTGTTACTCTGTTTGCATTTAATAAATTGTCTAAGAAATAATTATTAATAATATTTTTTATCATGGACACAAAATATTTTTTTATTTTTTATCCAACGTTTTTCTTCGTTTTTAATGAATTTTCTTATTCCAGAATTGTTAATATTTTTTAAATTTCCAATCATACTCATACAATATTTTGTTTTATATCTTTTGTCAAGGTTTTTTAATCTTGTACAAGGAAATTTTTCACATTTAATTGAACAGTATTTCCAATTGTTCTTTTTTATTATTTCACAATTTTTTATTGTGCATTTTTTAAAGTAGTCTGATTTTGGATTTGTTATATTTCTACAACCAGGACATTTGTTTTTTTCTCTTAAATAAGCCTTACATAAATTACAATTCATTCCGCAAGGAGCTATTAGTTTTTGTTTCATATTTTTAATAATTAAATTATTCTATTTAAGGTTTTGGTTTGAAGTGATGTGATACACCACCATACTATTTATATTAATTTAGATACAATAATATTATGTTTAAATGATGTAAATATTTATAAATCATATTTAATGATAAGATGGTAAGAATGTACAACAAAGATTATGCAGAAAAATGGATCAAATATGAAGAGTCTGGACAAGATTTACTTAGAAAAGAACATATTTTTCCTTATTTAGAAGAAGTTTTGAACAGTTCTGGTAGAATTTTAGATGTTGGTTGTGGTTGGGGTGCTACATTAGATTTTATTTATCCTGAATGTGAATATACAGGAATTGATCCAACTAATGAATTTTTTGATTTTATTAAGGAAAAATATTCAAGGCAGATGAATTTGGTTAAAGGAAGTTTGCCATCGGATTTAAACGTTAAAGATAATTATTTTGATATTGTTTTATGCAGTATGGTTTTGCATTGTGTTGATGATTTAGAGAAATCTGTTGAAACACTTTTTAATAAAGTTAAGAAAAATGGAAAAGTTGTTATTATTGATTTTAATGATTCATCTGAACCTTTGTTAAGGGATTTGTTTATTAATTTAGATGAAGACGAAGAGAAGTATGTTAAAGGTTTGTATAATTTGTCTTCAGATATACAACTTTATGGAGAGATTCATTTGTATAAAGAAGATGAGATAGAGTTTGAATTGTTAAAGTATAGTGGATTTAAAAAAAGAATTCTTGGACCGTTTGTAGGATATGAGATTAACTTTACTTGTTAATCTTTACTGCAGTACCATACGCTAGCATTTCTGAAGCACCTTGCATTACCATTGAAGTTGTAAATCGAATTCCAATAATTGCATCTGCTTTCATATCTACTGCTTCATTAACCATTCTATTATAAGCTTCATCCCTTGCATTTTGTGTCATCTCTGTATATGTTTTAACTTCTCCACCAATTATACTTTTAAGTCCTGCACCAATATCTCTACCAATATTTCTTGCTCTAACAGTGCTGCCTTTAACAACGCCAAGTACTTTATTTATTTTTTTTCCAGGAATTTCAAATCCAGTTGTAACAATCATTTTTTATCACCTTTAATTTGTTCAATATCATCTTCTTTTTTATTAAAAAGAATGAAAAATCCAATTATTAATATTGGAATACCATAAATTAAAATCCAATAATCAGAAAAAAAGCTAATTATAATAAGAATTGCACCAAAAATAATTGTGACTATTCCTGTTATTGTTCTGCTTATTGTGTTCATATTAAGTGAATAATGACATAATTATTTTTGGTGCAATTCTTATTATAATTAGCTTTTTTTCTGATTATTG
>JBHPGL010000027.1:0-15837 GCA_042570655.1 Nanobdellota archaeon
TATATAAACTTTTTAATTTTGAATTAAATCATTATTTTCAGGGTGATGAAAGTTATTTTTATAGAATTGCACATGATATGGATCAAGATTTAAGAGAACATAAATGGGATGGATTGAATAAACAAATTGTTATAATGACTCATTTAAACAGAGATGTAGAAATTTATAAGAATTTAGTTCAAAGTGCAGGTGCAGATCAATTTAAACAATTTATATGGGAATTCTAGAAAGGAACAAAGACAATCCATTTATTCTCAACTGATTTGAAGTTTTCTTTGATAAAAGAATATAATTTAGCAGGTCTATGAGCACCTTCCATCTTTGTTTCATTCATATCTTTCAATACATTAAGTTCATTTACCTTTTTCCTGAAATTTCTTTTATCAATAGTTTTATTATAAACAATTTCATAGACTTTTTGCAATTCTGTTAAAGTGAATTTTGGCGGAAGAAATTCAAAGGCAACAGGCTTATATTCTAACTTATATCTTAACCTAGTTAAAGCATAATCAATTATTTTAGCGTGATCAAATCCTAATTTTGGAAGATTATACACAGAATACCAGTCAACTTCGGTTGCATCTGAAGAAGCTCTCAATTTAATATTAGATTGGTTTGTTACTGCCATATATGCTACTGTAATTACTCTTGTTCGAGGATCTCTTTTTGGTTCGCCAAAAGTGTATAATTGTTCAAGATAAACGTTACATACACCTGTTTCTTCACAAAGTTCTCTTTTTGCAGCATCATCTAACGATTCTTTCATGCCAACAAAACCGCCTGGTAGTGCCCACATATCTTTAAACGGCCATACTCCTCTTTTAATTAATAGAACTTTTAGATCGTCATTTTTAATAGTGAATATAACTACATCTGTTGTTACAGAAGGTCTTTCGAACTTATTTACGTCATATTCCTCTTTTGATTCTGGTTCTTTATCTACCATCCCATATTGTAAATATTACAATTAATATTTAAATTTTGTTGTTTGGGGCATAAATACACTAACATTACAATTTTTCTTTAATTTTCTTATAACAATGCCACCATGCGTAGTACTCGATAACAATTAACGAGTAATGAAGACTCGGTCGTTATCTTTCGAATAAACATGAATTACGGAGCGTGGCATTGTCATTTAATTTTTCTTAATTATAATTGTGTTAATGCGCTCCGTGGTTGATATTTAATATGAAATCACCAACGAGTCTAGATGCCATGGTTTCATTATCATGAGTACTTCGCATGGCATTAACACAATTAATTATATATTTAATTTTTCTTTAATAATCTGCCATTTGGCATACTTTTTAGAATAAAATTCGATTAGTTTTGTTGGATTGAACAAAGCCATGTCAAATACTTCATCTGGTTCAAGCCTATAGAACACATAACTTGCATTATCTCCAAATTCTTTATTGATTTTTTCTTTAGCTTTATAGAATAATTTATTGAATCCATTAAGCCTAACATACATTAATCCTTTTTTAATTGGATTTGCTTTTCGATGTTTGATTTTTATTTGTTGAATTATATATAATTTTATACCTTGCGTTATCTACATGAACTCTTCCAAAGAATACTTTAGATTTAACTCTAAAAGATTCACCTTCAAAAAACGCGCCAACAGGTATTTTATAATTTTTATCTTCATCATACTGCATTGTAACCCATCTTGCTTCATTATCCAAGAAAGGTGTATGGATCGCTTCTCTAATGTTTTTATACCATCCTGTTGATCCTGTTTTTGGAGAAATCAACAATCCAGATCCAGATTCAAATTCATAATCTTTTCCTTCTGGGTGTATTTCATAATTTGTTGAGACATTTTCCCTTTCTTCTCTTATTGTAGCTCCAATTTCAATTTCGTTTATTGCAGGAGGTGTTAATTCATCGTCTACTACAGCTTCTAATCTAAACCTACCTTCAACAACATAATCTTCTACTTTTAATCTTTCAAATATTCTTTCAAAATCGTCATGATAATTAACAGTACATAATGCTCCAATTGACGCAGAAGTTGATTTTACTCCCATGATTGGTTGAAGAATTGTTCTTTGTGCAGTATCTATAAATGTACCATCTCCACCAATACTTATTACTAAATCATAATCTTTTGGAATTATAGGATAATCAAGGTTATTATCACATTCTTCATTAAGATATTCTCTTGCTATAACTGTATGTTCAATACCTAGTGACTTAACAATATTTACAATATTATCAATTGTATTTTTATTTTCAACATCATTAATACTAAAGTTTTCTTTATCTTTAGGTTCCAATCTATCGTATTGGCCAATTTTCTTGGCAAATTCAGTTCTTCCTGTTTTTGTAACTAATAGTATTTTATTTAGTTTCATATAGAACACCTCGCTTTTCGTTCTCTGCATCTAGTCGATAATGCGCGCCTAAATTATTTTTTCTTTTTAATGCTGCTTTTGCAACCAATTCACTGCAAATAAGCATATTTCTTGTTTCTAACAATTCCTTGTTGATTCCACCTTTATAAACTTTTCGGTCTAAATCTCTTAATTTTACAATAGCTTTTTTCAATCTTTCTTCGTCTCTTAATATGCCGACATTGTCCCACATTGTTTGTTGGATCTGTTTTTTAATTAAAGCTTTTTTTGATGTTATTTTTGGTTTTTCAACATTGATTATTTCAACTTTATTTTTTAATAAAGCTAAAACTTTTATAATTTGATTACTAAACACAATTGCTTCTAAAAGACTATTACTTGCAAGTCTATTTGCTCCATGTACACCTGTCCATGCAACTTCTCCAAAGGCAAACAGATTATTTATTGATGTTTGACCGTTCAAATCTGTTTTAACTCCGCCGCAAATAAAGTGTGCAGCAGGACTTATTGGAATTTGATCTTTTGTTAAGTCTAAATTGTATTGTTTTAACTTTTTATATATGCAAGGAAACCTTTTTTTTAACATTTCAGGTTCTTCATGTGTTATATCTAGGTAAACTGTACCTTTTTGTTCTTCACTAACAATTGCTCTTGCAACAATATCTCTTGGAGCAAGTTCTTTCATTGGGTGATATTTGTGCATGAATAATTCTCCTTCACTGTTTCTTAATACTGCACCTTCACCTCTAACTGCTTCTGATATTAAATATGCTCTTGCACCTGGAATACTTAATCCAGTTGGGTGGAATTGTATAAATTCTAGATCTTTTAATTTTGCACCTGCTCTTGCAGCCATTGCAAGACCGTCACCTGTTGCAATTTTTGGATTAGTTGTATTTTTGTAAAGTTGTCCTATTCCACCTGTTGCTATAACAACTGCTTTTGAATACATGTTAATGACTTTTTTATTTTTTACATCTAATACTTGTACTCCATAACATTTATTGTTTTTAATTATTAAGTCTGATGCAAAATAATTTTCAAAGATTTTAATATTTTTATTTCTAACAGTTTTAACTAAAACTTTTTCAATTGCATTTCCTGTTTTATCTTTTGAAAAAGCAATTCGTCTTGCATTGTGACCGCCTTCTCTTGTTAATTGTAATTCTCCATTTTTTTTATTAAAGTCAACACCAAGGTTAACTAATTTTTTTATTAATTTTGGACCTTCTTTTACAAGGAATCTAACTGCTTTTTTGTTATTATGTAAAGCGCCTGCTACTAAAGTATCTTGGAAATGATCTTCAAAATTATCATTTTGATCTATTACACCTGCGATTCCACCTTGAGCGTGATTTGTATTTGATTCCATCATTGTTTTTTTTGTTATTAAAGTTACTTTTCCGTATTTGCTAGCTTTTAACGCAAAGTTACATCCTGCTATACCTGATCCTATTACAATGAAGTCTGTTTTTATATCTTTATTGACCATTTTTATCACCCCATATGGTTTGTAATATAGTTTGTTTAACTTTTTCAATGTCAAGATTTGTAACAACTCTTGTATTTGTTGAAAAATTTTTAAATTCAAATAGTTCTGGATTTGTAATTGCTACAATTGTAACTGGATCATAAAGATATTGATAATTAAAGCTCATATTATTTAACCAGTTTCTTGATTGTAAGTAACAAGTTTCTCCAAATTTGTCTATCTTTGCTAGATCTTGTAAATGAAGACCAAATATTTTAACTTGTTTTGACAATTTTGTTGGAATTAAAGTTACATTTTTCCAATCTGCTCCCAAAACAACATCTGTTGCAGCTTTATCAACTTTTAAATTATGAGATTCATAACTGTCTCCCATTATATATAAGGATTCAACTTTATTTTGAATTTGATATTTGTTAACTGCATATGCAATGTTTGTTAAAGGTGCAATTGCAGCTAATATTGCATCTTGTGAAAATTGATCTAATAATTTAACTGCGTCTGTATTTACTTTTTTATTTTGACTTTTTTTAATTAATTCTCTGCCTTCCCAACCATTCCAATATATTTTTCCTTGAGTATTTTGATATAGTTTTGAATAACCTGCGGCTATTTTTGTTCCATTTAATGGAATTTGTCTTCTAATATATTCAAGCATTTGTGCTCTTGCTTTAGCTTTACCATGAACTGTTGTTAAGGATTTTAAATTAATATCAGGATGTCTTGCAGCATAACCTATTGCAAATAAATCGTCTCCATCTGAAAATGGATCTGAGTCAATCATTAATTTGTATTTTTGGGTTGTTTTCATTCTATCATCACCTTCATGCTTAAATCTAATGCTTTATATGAGTGTGTTAATGCGCCAATTGAAATGTAATCAACACCTGTTTCAGCAACTCCTTTTATTCTTTCTAAAGTCATGTTACCTGATGCTTCTGTTTTAGCTCTGCCATCTATTAGTTGGACAGCTTCTTTCATAGTTTGATTGTCCATATTGTCAAGCATTATGATATCTGCTTTTGCATCGATTGCCTGTTGAACTTCTTCAAGATTAGTTGTTTCAACTTCAACTTTTCCGTTGTAAGAGTTTCTAACTTGTTGAACAGCATTTTCAATTGAACCTGCTACTTGGATATGGTTATCTTTTATCATTGCCATATCATATAATCCAAATCTATGGTTTTCACAACCGCCAACTTTAACTGCATATTTTTCAAGTTCTCTTAACAAAGGTGTTGTTTTTCTTGTGTCTAGGATTTTTGTATTTTTTGTAAGTTCTGCAAATTGGTTTGCATATGTCGCTATTCCTGACATTCTTTGCATAAAGTTTAATGCTGTTCTTTCTCCTTTTAGTATTGCGTTTGCATTTCCTTCAAGTTCGTATACAATATCTCCTACATCTACCTTATCTCCATCATTTACATATTGGTTGAATTTGATTGAGTTGTCTAATTGGTTAAATACTTCTTTTGCAACATCCATTCCTGCAATTATACCTTCTTCTTTTGCTACAACTTTTGCATATGCATTTTTATTTTTTACAATTGCATCTGTTGTAACATCGCCCGTTTGGATGTCTTCTTCCAATGCTTTTTCCACCAATTGTTTTATGTTCATTTTGATCTCCTAATTTTTTATTAATAAAAATTGAAAATGTCTCGTTCGGTTGCTCGAATCAATTGCTTCGCTCTAATCGAGCACCGTGTGTTGTCTTACGAGGTATTTGGCTACCTCACTGACCCATACGGGTGACATTTTCATTAATATTTATGCATCCATCATATTTTGTAATGCATTTCTTGCTTTTAATCGGATTTCCTCATCAAGTTCTACTTTTGGTTCAAGAGTTTGTAATGATTTGTAGACTTTTTCAAGATTGTTTTTCTTCATATTAACACAAACACCGCCAATTGAATAAAATTCTTTATTTGGAACTTCTTTCTTTAACCTTTCAATCATACCTTGTTCTGTTGCTACAACAATTTTGTTTGCATTGGTATTTTTTGCAAAGTCAATCATACCAGTTGTTGAACAAGTATAATCTGCCCATTTTACAATACTGCTTTGACATTCAGGATGTGCTACAATCTTTGCATTTGGCATATTTACTCTAGCTTCCCTAACAGCACTTTCATTTATTTTATGGTGTACATAACAAAAACCGTTCCAAGGAATTATTTTTTTACCTTTTACATTTTTTGCAACGAATTCTGCCAAATTTTTATCAGGTACAAACAAGATTTGTTTTTGAGGCATGTTTTGTACAATTCTAACTGCATTACTTGAAGTTACGCACATATCACATTCTGCTTTAACTTCTGCAGTTGTGTTTACATAACATACAACACCTGCTTCAGGATACTTTTTCTTTGCTTCCCTTAATTTTTCAGCTGTTACCATTGCCGCCATTGGACAATTTGCAGTTGGATCTGGGATTAATACTGTTTTATCTGGATTTAGAATTTTAGCTGATTCTGCCATAAAATCTACTCCGCAAAAAACAATTACATCTGCTTTTGTTTGCATTGCTTTTTTTGCTAGTCCAAATGAATCACCAATAAAATCTGCAACCTCATAAATTTCAGGTTTTTGATAATTGTGAACTAATATGATTGCGTTTCTTTGCTTTTTTAATTGTTTGATTTTTTTTATTAATTCTTTTTGTTTTTCGTTCATTTTAATCCACCTCATGCGACTAAATCTTTTCTTTGTCTAAAATATTTTTGAAGGATATTTTCATGATCAAAAGCTAGTTTTGGCCATTTGAAAGGAGCGTAAACTTGAACATTCTTTGCATCGTCATCTGCTTTTATTGGACCGAATGCTTTTGTTCTGTAAACAACACTTGATTTGTGTTCTCTAGGATCTCTATTTGGATCGTCTGCAATACCAACAAGTTCAAATGAATCTTCAGGAACAATTAGTCCTGTTTCATCTCTTAATTCATGAAAGCAAGTATGTTGATAAGTATCACCATATTCAACATGGCCGCCTGGTAATGCCCAACCTTTTGGAAAATATTTTCTTTCGATTAAGACAACTCCTAAATATTCTTTAAAAAAAGGATCATTATAATAATCAACAATGATGTCTGCTGTAGGTGTAGGATTTCTAAATGTTGCTTTAATTATTCTATATCTACCAGCATGATTATCAATAATTTGTTCTGTTGTTTCAGGAACTAGATCTCTCCATGTTTCATCTTGATCAATTATCTTTTGTCTAACTACAGTTGCACATAAATCTTCACCGTTTCTTTTTATTGGATCTTTTATTTCATAGTTTAGACCATAGTTTGTAAAGCAATCTGTTGTGTAAGAGTTTCCTGAAAATACAAATGTATTATTTTCATTCATTTCTGGGAAAAATTCTTTAACATATTCTCCATATTTTGGAGGATTGTTTATGTCTGGGATTTGTTTTAATTCATATTCAAGTCCTGATTCTTTTATAACTGGTTCTAACATTTGTCTTGTTTCATAAAAGCTAAACATATTTTTTTTGTTAGGAAAATCTTCTTCAGGAACGGTTCCTACTCCTACATAAACTTTTTTCACACCATTTTCAACTAATTGTTTAAATAAGTCTGCGTGACCTATGTGAACTCCTTGAAATCTTCCAATTACGAGTGCATCTTTCATTTTCTTACCTCGTAATTTAATGTTATTTCAGGTATTCCTGGTGGATTTCTTTTATGTTCTGTATTATAATGCATATCGATGATTTTATTGATATCTTGCATTCTATAATTTGTAACTTCTTGTATTTGTTCATTATTTAATCCTTGATCATGACCATTCATTACTTTTTCAACTACATCATATACTTCAAAATCATTTGGTCCTAGTTGAAATCCTAGTTCATTATCATCTGTTTGACCAACCCAAAGTCCTGCTGTTGCTTGTCTTTTTACTAAATCTTCTGCAGCACCCATATAATCAGCCATTTGTCTAACTAATCTTTTTGGCAATGATCCTAATGGATTGCAATCAACTGCTCCATCTCCTCTTTTTGTAAAGTATCCGATAGCATAATCTTCATCTCTATTTCCAGTTCCTATAACTTGTTTGTATTCGGTTGCAGCAATTCTACTTAATACCACTGCACGAAGTTCAGAAGCTAGATTTCCTTTATTAAAATTATCATTACTTTCATTTCCTGTATTAAGATATTTATCTAAAGAATTTATTACAGCATTTTTCATAGGTTCCATTTCAACAACTTCATATTCTATGCCTAATGCTTCAGCAACTCTAATTCCATCATCAAGATCTTTTGAAGAATTTGTTCTAGAAGGAAGCATTGCGCCTTTTAATGTTAATTGTTGTTTATCTGGATTTTCTTTATTATATCTGTCAAACGCACTTTTTGTTAGATAAGCTGTTGTTGTACTATCAATTCCTCCGCTTAATCCAATCACACCTCCTTTATTTTTTCCTTTAGTAACCTGATTGATTATAAAATCTTCAATTTCCTGTTTTACAACTTCAGGATCCATTTCAGCGATTTTAATTTCGAGTTTTTTCATTTTTTGTTCACCTTAATTATTGTGTTTTATACACTTACATGGTTGGAGAGGAAGGAAACGCCCTTGTTTCAGAAAAATATAGTTTTCGAGGGGGTTTAGGGGATTTTTGAAATGAATTTGGCGTTTTCTCCTTGAATCCAACGATATAAGTCCTCTTTTTGAGTAGAAAGTGTGTTATTCACACTTTCTCTCATAGTGTAATATATACACATACTACTATATAAACATTTCGGTATTTCAGGCTATATTTGGGGTAATTTTATATAATATTATACCAACACCCTTAATATGATACATCAAATATTGAATAAATATGATATGATTATTGCTGATTATTGTTTTAAGAATGCAGAAGTATTAGGACATAGAGGTTATGCACCAAGTCATCATGATCCTGATATAAATAAAGCAAGAAAAATTAGCGGGAAAGAAAAACCTGTATTCTTGGAAATTGGTTGCGGTCTTGGAAGGAATGTTCTTGCAGCTGCTTTAGAAGGATTTGAAGCATATGGAATTGATATTAGAGAAGTTTTAATTGATACAGGTAATAATTTTATTCAACATTTTAAAGAATTTAATGAGATCGATCAAAATCTTGAAGTAAATCTAATGTATGGTAATTTTTTAACAAAAGATTTAATTAAGGAATTTAAAGAATTACATAAAGATAGAGATCTAGATTTAATACCACCTGCAAGAAGAGTACAAAATGATTTAAATCTTGAAGGAAGAGATGAAATGGATTTATTATCTAAAGAAGAAATTGAATTGATATATAGTGATGGTTATCCTGTATTGGATTATGATGTGAAGATGCATGTTTTTGAATTATATGAACATTCTGTATTTTTACATAATCCATATGAAAAAGAAGGATTAGATGTTTATGAGAAATTTAATTTAGATATTAACGAAATTGATTATATTTATTCATATTCATATAATGAATGTCATTATTTTGCTGATGTTATTAGAAAACATCATCCTAGACCTTACATCTGGAATGAAGAAGGTAAGGAATGGGATATTAAAATACATAAGAGTATGTTGGATATTTAATTTAAATAAGAATTAAAATCTTCTGCAAGTTTTTCTAATCTTTCCCTGCCTTCAACTTGTTCTAACATGAATTTTGGCAAAGAGTCAAGTCCATATCTCCCTCCTAAAATACCTGTTACAATTGATCCAATAGAATCTACATCACCACCAAGCTGCATTGCATATCTTAATCCTTCAAATGCATTTTCTGTTCTACTTAAAATGTGAAGAGTACAATAAGCAGTATACATCGAATCTGATGGCATTCCCATTATTCCTGGAATTGGTCTTTTCAAAGGTTGTGGTCCGCAAAGAAATCTATAAAATTCATTTTTAAAAAGATCAGGATGAGGTAATTTTTTAATTTTTGGAATTGATTGTTCCATTTCTTTATCAATTCCCTTAATATGTTCAAGGCAATAGTCAATCAAATCTTCTCTTTTTCCATTTTTCATTAATAGAAATTCCGCAGCTCTTGCAACTATTATACTTGCTGCTCTACCTTTTGGATGTGGGTGAGTTGAATCTGCATTTATAATAGCATATTTGTTGATAAGGGAATCATTAATAAAACCTAAAGGAACTGCTCTCATTGGTGGAGCGTTTCCAGGAGAATATCTTTTTGCTTGAAATGATCTAATATCTTCAATATCTTTTTCACCTTCATAATACCATCTTATTGATCCATGACCTTGTCTTCCATATCCTTTTTGTTTTTTATCTTGAAAATATTCTTTTTTCCATTCATCTAATAATAATTGTTCTGTAAATGGTTTTTTTGAGATTAAAGTATTGATTATTCCGATAGAATGTTCTGTATCATCTGTATAATGGCCAGGGATGTAATTTTTACCATATTTTGGTCCTCTTGCATTTAGATATTTTGTGAAATCAACATTATTTAGAATCCAATTTCTATCTTGGAATTCTATTCCTGCACCAAATGCGTCTCCGATTGCTATTCCTAGTAATGTGTTTTTGATTTTGTCTTTCATTTATACACCTTTTATGGATATAAAATAATAAAAAAATATTAAATAAACATTTAAAAATGTCGCGCTCCGTGGTTGAAGAGTTAATTGTGTGATTACAATCGAGTCTTCATTCCTTGATCTGTACTTGGAGTACTACGCATGGCGACATTTTTTTAATTGTTTATTACTCCATAAATATATTAATACCACCATTGGCTTTATATTTCTTTTGTTTTTTTTCAACCAAATTGACGTCTAATATGTTGTTTAGGTTTCTTTCTAGGATGTATTTCCCATTTCTTCTAATATCTGCCAATTCTGTTATTGTATATCCAGGCAACACTGTTACTTTTGGATTAAATTCAAGGTCAACTGCTCCAATCGCACTATATAATACCTGATCTTCTAACTTTGATCCAATTATGACAATTTCTTCTCCTTCTGTTTCTATGTCTAACATTTCTTCAAGATAAGTATTGAAAAAAACATTATGACTTTTAGAGTTTACAGCATTGTCAACCTTATCTCTTAGTTTTACAGGTATTTTTGATCCTGGATTAGATACTTTTAATCCATCATACACAAGAACTGTTTTTGGATTTCTATAACTTCCTATAAGATCACTTGCATAATTTACAAAAGATCTATACTCATAATCATTTAACTCTTGTAAATATTCTCTCCCAACATTAATTAATACAAATGTTGGATCTTTTGTTACAGGTTCATTTCTTATATTAATACCATATTTGTCATGCATTAAATCAAAATAAAATTCTGCCATGTCATAGGTATTATCTAAAAATCCTTTATGTTCAAGTGTATTTGTAACAAGTTCTGTCTTAATATTGTTTCTAATGTCCATCTTTTTCAAATCATTTAATGTTGCCAAAGCAGGAAGTACAAATTCTAGTTCTCCAGTTACAACTGTTTTCTTTTCACCTAAACTGTTGAGGATATCTTCTGCTCTAGTTCCCTTAAACAAATTAAAGTTTGATGTTTTTATTCCATATTCTGCCATTTTTTCCACCTCAAACTATCTTTGTACTTCCACGATAAATTGTTCCAATAACAATTCCTTGTTGTTCCATATTGTATTTTGCTAATATATCTCTATCAGATCTATCTTCGCCAACAGTATTTGTACAGCCGTCAATTACAATAATCTTTTCCAATCCAAGTTTGCCAGTCATTGTAAGATTGTTCAATGATTCTGCATATTGTTGAACTTGTCTATCAGATAATAGTCCTGCAATAAAAACTACTTTTTTCTTTTCAAGTTCTTTTACAATATCTGTATCTAACATTGGATTATTACATTTTGTATTGTAATTTGATCCTTCGAAATCTTCAAGTTCTCCAATAAATTTCTTACCGTCTTTTAGATTTCCATATGTTACAAATTGTTGTGTGGTAATTTTTAATTCGTCAATTGTGTCTAGGAAAGTTACTGTGTTATCAATTATTTCAGATATTTCTGAATAATTTATTTTAAATGATTCAACTTCTCCTAATACAGTTACTGCAATATCTTCTGGTTGGAACTTTCGTTTATATTTGTCTATTTCAATGTTAAGACCTTTTGGATCTTGTTTTAAAAAAACGTCGCTACCGTTATACTCTGGTGCGTAAGATGTTATTCTCATCTTAATCACCTCGGTACATAATTTTGCACAGATTCAACGTACATTTTCCAACTGCCCATTCCTGATCCTTCAAATCTTTGCTTATCTTCTAGTTTAACTCTATCCAACATTTTGTCCCAATTTTTTGGAGCAGGTCCAAATTCTTTTGGCCAATCCCAAACAATATTGATTCCATATGCTTCTGCAAGATTTCTGAAAACAACTTCTTTTGGAATAATTCCTAGTCCTTTTACTGCTGGTGCAAAGATTGATACATCATAACCTGTATCTTTCATCCATTGTGATGTTAATCCAACAGAATAATCAATACATGCACCTGCTATCCAAGTTTTTCTTTCATTTCTTAGAACTTCACCTTGTCTCCCTGCATACCATGTTTCAAATACAACATCCCATTGATTTGCTCCTCTACCACGATCGTCTGGCGGGATAAGGGGATAAAGACCATCTTTTGCAAAAGGAATTATTCTTACTGGGCTTTTACCTCCACCTGATGTTGATATTGTTTGCTGGTTTTTTATTGCTTCTGCAAATCTTGGCAACAATCTAACTTGCTTTTCCATTGAATGTGGTGGGAATGAATAAAATTCTTTATCCTTAACTTCACCATAAATTTTTTCAAATTGTTTCAATGTTAAAGCTTCGCCATCTTTTAATCCTTTAGCTTTTCTTTGCAAGTCTGGTGGCAATTGACTTAATCTTAATATTGTTTTTGTAAGTCTATCATCGTTGTCAATAGCTCTATTATACATCTCGTCCATTGGTAACGCTATTCCAAATTTTTGTTTTACACCAGCATCTAACATTGCATAGACAACATCTAATGTTCCTTCAAATTCTGTGTCATTTACATAGAAACCATTACTTCCACCTGGTTTACCAACAGGTCCCATGTCTGACATTTTTACTTTTCCTTTTTCCCTTTGTACTTCCATTTCTGTTGCATCTGTAATTATCATTGTATATTGATCTTCATCTAAAGGAGAAATCCTTAATTCAGATGGAATTCCAAATCTTCCCCAATATGCATTATACAATTCTTTTACTGGTTCGTTATCTGGTAGTGCAACAAAGGAATCACTTTCCAGACCTCTGTGGTTTATCATATTTGTTTTTTGTTTTTTTCTTGGCATTTTTTTACCTCCGAGTAATTTTATTTCGAAGGCGGTTCTTTAATATTTGATTTAATTTTTTTCAGTTAAATCAAGTTATGTGGGGACTTGTGCCACTGCCAAGCATGGTCATCCTCTCAACCTCAGGTAAATTAAGATTTACCCTCAGGTCGACTAGTTTCTTCTGCAAAGCTTGCTACTCATGCAATATAGGCAGTGGCAATTTAATTCACAAAACTTGACTTAACTTTTATCTACGAATCATTCTAAGTACTTCGTCAGCTACGTCACCCCCTTGCTCTTCTTTCAAATCTTTATAAAAACTATCAAAGTTTCCTGTTAAATCCATTGCAACACCCATAATCAATTCTGTTACTAAATTAAATCTGCTAAGTTCTATGAAATATTTATCTTGCTCTACTAATTTTCTTTGATATCTTTTCATATCATAATCATCTGAACATGTTACAAAATAAAATGCTTCAAGTTTATTATTTAATTTTGGTAGTTCAACTTTGTAATCAACATTATCTTCGCATCCATAATCTCCAAATAAACTTCCACTGCCTCTTCGTTCCATTCCATGCGGAATTGAATCGCCGATCATTACCATCAATGTTGGGTTTTTATATTCATAGGTTGCTAATTCTTTAAACAGACATTCATATGCTTCTGGAAAATCTCTATTTCCTCCAGGGTATACAAACATTTCTGAAATACATCTTTTTAGTGTTGGCAGATCATTATGGAATTTTGTTATTTGTAACAATGGCCAACCTCTTGTATCATGTTCTCCAACACCTGCAAACATGATGTTTGTATCTAGTTTGTTTAATATTCCTTCTGTAAAATATTTTATTTTGTCTTTTACATCATTTATGTATGGGTCCATACTTGCTGTTATGTCAAATGCAACAACTATGTCTAATGTTGATTTATCTGGTGAAGGCGGTTTTTTGTTTACAATTGGATATTTTTTTCCTATTCTTGTTAGTCTTGGCATTTTAATTCCTCCGAGTTTTTATGAGGAGGTTAGAAAAAACATTTTGTTTTTTCTTTTCCTCCATTTTATGTTTTAATTATCTTCTAATCATATGTAATACTTCGTCAGCAACATTCTGACCTCTATCTTTTTTAAGATCTTCATAGAATTTATCAAATTCTCCTACTTCTTCCAATGCAAGTCCCATTACTAATTCTGTTAAAACATTTATTCTTGATAGATCAACTAAATATCTTGAACTTTTTACCATAGTTCTTTGTATTTTTCTTGAATAACTATCATTTCCAACATTTACAAAATAAAATCCTGCGAGATTTTTATGTAATTGTTTAACTTCTACTTTATAATCTACTTTTTTTGTACAACCACGATCACTACGATATCCTGTTCCATGTGGAAATGCATCTCCAACCATTACCAAAACTGTAGGAACTTCATATGTTTGTTCATTAAGATATTTAAACAAACATTCATATGCTTCTGGTTCATCTCCTCCATCTGTATTTTTAATGTTGTTAATGTATCTCTTTAATTGTTTTGGATCATTTGAAGGTTTTTTTATCTGCATCCAATCTTTTCCATCACAATGGTCGCCAATTCCTGCAAAAGTTATCATTGTATCTAATCTTTGTGTTAGTCCTTCACCTAAATAATACACTTGTTTTCGTACTTCTCTAATATAACTTCCCATACTACCTGTTGTATCAAATGCGATGATCACATCTAATCTAGGTTTTCCATTTGTACTTGTATAATTGGGTTCAATTATTTTTTCTATTGGTTTTGGATAATTTTTTTTAATTTTAGTTAGTCTTACCATGTCATACACCTCCATATGCTTGTTTTGTTTTCTTTAATATTAGTCCAACTAAATCATTGGGACTTGAAATTTTCTTTACATCTGCTTTTGAACTTTTAAGAGATTGTGAGAAAGTTGAATGTGATCCTATCTGGATTAAAGTATAATCATTTCCTGCTTTCATAAGTTCTTTTACAGCGATGATAGATGAATCTGTATTTGAAATTCCACCATCTGATACCATTATTGCTAGGAATTTGTCAGAACTTTGAGTAACTAAATTATTAATTTGATTTGGATTTAATGTTGTGCCACCATTTTGATGTCTAAACAATTCTTTTTTTACATTATCAATATTATAATAATCATGCCAACCTGTAAATCGAGTTACATCTGAAAAATTTATGCAAGCATAATTTAAATATTGAGCTTTACCTGTATCTTCTAAAAATTGAAATATTGAATATATTGTTCGAAGTAGAAGATCATATTCACCTGTTCCATGTTCTGGATTCCAACTCATACTTCCGGATGAATCTACAATAAAACAAATGTCATAAATTCCTCCTACAGTTGATATTCCTGATTCTGTTGAAATTAATGGTAATTCGTTTTCATACAACCAAAGATCTGTACCATTTTTAGTTGTAATTGGCATTGATGATGCCCAATCTACATCGTCAATTGCAAATGGTTGATCTGGTTCAATTCTACCTTTTCCTAAATGATCAATTATATTTGTTGTAATATTATTATTTTTTGAAATGTATGCAAGGACAATTTGCTGTGCTCTTGCTTTGTATATATCATCTAGTTTATCAAATCTAGATTTTATTTTTTTATCTATACCTGATCCTTTTCCAATACCTTTACCTCCTTCTC
>JBHPGL010000028.1:0-15642 GCA_042570655.1 Nanobdellota archaeon
AAGGAACAATATCAATAACATCTTCTTTATCTCTAACTACATTTGCCTTTCCTTTCTTCCCTTTCAGTTTTTTTATAGAATTAAACAATTTTTCAATTTCATCATCTTTCAATTTCTTCCGAGTTTTATCAATCCCGCTTAATAAACATAACTCTTCAGAAAAAACTCCACCTAATGATAAATCAATTGCTAAAGTCTTAACTAAATTCTCTTTATCTGAATTATTAACAATTTCTTTTAAATCTTTTTTCTTAATATCTAAAAAATTATATTTTTGTTCTGGTAATTTATATACTGATCTAGCTCTTAAAGTTCTATCTTTCCATATTTGATTTTCTGCAACATTTCTAATCTTTAATTCTCCTTTTTCATCTTTTTCACATAATAAAACATTACCAGGATCTAACAATTCAACAATCAAATATAAAGTATTTTCTCTTGTAGTGATTGTAAATGTAACAATCCTTTGAAAACCTTCCTGTTTAATCTCTCTAATTCTACCGTTTGCCAAATGTCTACGTAAAAACTCGCAAAATCCTGGCGGTCTTTCAGAACTTTGTTTTGCAGAACTCAAATACATCATATTACTTGTAATTTTAATTATTTTCTTACCTTTATTAGGAACATATAATTGAATATAAAACTCTTTTTTACCTATTTGATATACTTTATCTATTTTACCATCTATTATATCCTGCATTTCTTCAACTACATACTTTAATTCAAGTGAACTGATTTCTGATTTCATATTAAATATTTTATTTAGTTTCTATATATATATTTCTATTATAAACCAATATTTTTATTTATATATAATGAAATCAATGTATTTCAATTCACATTACTTTTTAAATAAATTACATCTTTAAATTTTAAAAAGGTGATATTATGGAACTACCAGAAAATTGGCAATCATTAATCAATCCAGATGGAGAAGATTTTCTTAAAAATAGTATGTCAGAAGATAAAAATATCAAAAATAGTATTGAATCTATTTTTGACAATACGAAAGAACTATTATTAGAAATGGGATATAATGGTGTTGAAATTAAAACTTATGAATATTCACCTGTAATGAGCAGAAAACATCCTGAAATAATCTCAACAACATTTGATTCAGATGAATTACAAAAAGGCAGAATTACTTTTGATTCAAGATTTTTAATTGAATATGCTCAGGAATTCTTGGCAGTACAGGACACTCATGATATTAAACGAATGGCTAAATCTTATTCAAAATTAGCCAATTTCTATAATAATTCTTTATTTAGAACAACTGTAGAAGAAGATGTTAGAAAAAAATATTTTAATGAAATTATTAAGAAAAAGATAGAAACAGCAAACCATTATAATATTAGATCGCATTTAACAGTTGCTATGAGGACAGGAAATAATATTGAAGGCCCAATAGATTTATCAACAAATTCTAATTTTGTAAGCCCTGTTTTCGGTTCTGTTCATGTGGGACATAAAGAAAGTAATTTTTTCGATAAAAAATTAAAAAACCAGATTGATCAAATTAGCAGTTATCTTTCAACATTACTTACCCCATTTTTAAGAATTGGCGGTCATGGTTTTACTAATAAAAATTTAATTCAACAATGGAGAGAAGAGATTTCACCAAAAGAAGACAAACAATTGGGATTAAATGTAGCTATACTTGGCGATGAAATTTGGGATCAAGACCCTCCATATGCAATACAATTCTTATTTGAAGACGTATGCAATTACTTTACTAAGAATGGTTTTAAAAATGTTGAATTAAAATTATTTAGATATTCTTCAAAACAAATAAAGACAAATCGAGGATCATTTAGAAATTTTGAAATACCAGGTTTAATTGTTACAAACTTTACAGAAGATGAAACTGTTCAAGTTCATGTTGACGATTTATTTAAAGATGGAGAATTTTTTAAAAGTCTAGAAGATACAGGTGTTCTTCTTGATTCCAGATTAATGACATCAATGTTAAATGAAAAATTTTCAGTTACAGATACTAAAAAATTAGATATTATGAAAGGAGTTTATAGTAGATTAATCACAGACGTTTATTATAATCCAATATTTAAAGAAGCTTTACCTAGAGAATTTCAAGGGAAATATATATCTGAAATCCTTAAAACAAAAATGAAAAAATGTAGTGAATCAAATACAGGATCACATATTACAGGTCCAATTAGAACGTTAGACGGCTATCTTAGCCCTGTAATAGGATCATTACATTGTACAATGGGAGAACCAGATTCAATTGATGGAACTAAAAAAGCAATATTTGATGGAATGTGTACATATTTATCATATGAAATCCAAAACTTTTTAGCAGATAAACCTGAATATTAGTAATATTACTATAAAAAACAATATCGCCATGCGTAGTACTCTAATTTTAAGTATAGGAATGAAGACTCGGTCGTAATCATACCTATAATATCTCAACCACGGAGCGTGATATTGTTTTATAGTACAATATTTCTTTACAATTACAGTAATCTATTTAAACCAAACAAATATTTATACTACTATGTTTATTAGAACAAAAAAGATTAAAGGAAAAGAATACGCATACAAAGTTGTAAATGTATGGAGAAAACGTAAAAAAGGATCAAGACAAAAGGTTGGCAAATATCTGGGTAAAGTAATAGATCTAGAACCAAAGGAAAATATGGATTTCTTTGAATTTATAAATAAAGAACCAAACCAATATCTTAACAATAGCCAACCGGTTGATATTATTAAAGATTTGATAGAATTACAATTACATAATTATGGTTTTGAAAGAAAAAGAAAAACATATTTGAGAGACAATTATATTTTTCATATGCCAACATTAAAGGTAAAAGATGTAAGAGATAAAAATGTTGTATTAAGATTAAATCAAGGTTTTTTATGTGAAAGAACAGTAAAAGATTTATTAAATTTTAAAACAGACTTTTCAACTGAAAGGGAGATTGCAACAAAATTAGCAAATCAAATCTTAGAAACAGGATTAGTTATTCCTGATGAAGTATTTGTATTTTTATTCCAGAAAGTCCTAGCAGAATTAAAAACAGGTAGAAAGAAAGAAATCTTTTCACTTGACAAAGATCCGTATGCAAAGTTTGATACAGAAGAAACAAGTTATAATGTTGATGATTATAGGTAAAAATGTTAAAATTAATTAAAATTAAAGGTGGAACTTGTAAAGCAACTTATTCTAAATTATTGACCAAAATAAAAAAATCACCATTAAAATCTTATGATAAAGAATTAAAAAAAGAAATTATTCTATTATTTGAAATAGATAGCCCTTCAAAAGCAAACCCCATTTCATATGATGGGAAAATTTTTTCTACAAATAAAAAAATAAAGTTTAATAAAATTGAATTAAAAGTCATGTCTCATTATAAAGAATTATTTAATAAAAATATTAAATGGATTATTAATTACCTTCAGAAAAGCCCTTATTCTAAGAGAGCAATATTAACCTTTTGGGATAAAAAATTCTCAAGATTAAACATTAGAGCACCATGTACAACTTCTATCTTTTTTAGGTTGGATGGTAAAAATTTTAATATGAATGTTCATATGAGAGCAAATGATATTAATAACAAAATGTTATTGAATTTATTATTATTTTCAGCACTTCAAAAATATATATCAGATGAATTAAATTTAAAAGTTGGAAAATACATTCATTTTGTAGATTCAGCTCATATTTATAGGTGAAATAATGACAAAACACGAATTTAGAGTTGTAGTAGCAGCAGTAATAAAAGATGAAAATGGAAAAATATTACTCGGAAAAAGACATCCAAAAGATGATAATCTTCCAGATTTCTGGTCAATTCCTGCAGGTCATGCAGAAGCAGAAGAACATGGTCTTGATACTTTAGAAGAAACTTTAATTAGAGAAGTTAAAGAGGAAATTGGAGTTGAAATAGAAGTTTTTGATTATCTTGACTCACATGTATGGGTAGCAGACGATTATAAGAAAATCACAATAGTTTTCCTTGGAAAAATTGTAAAAGGAACTCCAAAACCTCATGATGAAACAATTGAAGTTGGTTGGTTTGATATTGAAGAAATCAAACAAATGGAACTACCTCCAAATGTAATGAGAGTATTAACAAAAGCAATAAATATTGGAATAATAAATCCTAATTAATAGAATAAGGAGGACTTTGATATTCCTGACTTGGTTTAATAGGATATTTCTTAACTAAATCTAAACTTTCTTTTAAATTACTCATCATCTCATTAAAATTATCAAGATTCTTTTGAGCTTCAATCCAATCATTAATCCTATTTTCGATCATAATCTATTACTAAAGCTAATTATTTAATAAATATTTCTAAAATCTATACTACCTATTATAGTAACATATATAAAACATTGATAAATCAATTTAATTTGGTGATAGATTGATAAGAAACTCTTTTATTTTCCTTGACAAAGTCAGCCATTTAACTGAAAAAAAGATTTGGCAGCAAGGTATTCATAGTTGGGACGATTTTCTAAACACTTCAAACATAGATGGAATCTCAATTTTAAGAAAAGGTTATTATGATAGACAAATAAAACAGGCCAGAAAATGTTTATATGATTATGAATCAGAACACTTTACAAAAGTCTTACCAAGATCAGAACATTGGAGATTATATAATTATTTTAAAGACGACACTTGTTTTCTAGACATTGAAACAACAGGTTATTATGGAGATATAACAGTAATTGGATTATTTAATGGAACAGATGTAAAAACAATGGTAAAAGGTCATAACTTAAACCTTCCTGCATTAAAAGAAGAATTAAAAAGACATAAATTAATAGTTACGTTTAACGGATCAAGTTTTGACCTTCCAGTTATAGAAAAATATTATCCAACAACCGTTCCCAAGATACCTCATCTAGACCTTAGACATGCATGTGCAAAAATAGGTTTGAAAGGTGGACTTAAAAATGTCGAACGAACCATGGGTATAAGAAGAGCTGACGAAGTTGGTGAAATGTCAGGGAATGATGCTGTATATCTTTGGCAAAAGTATAAAATTACAGGTGATAGAAAATACCTTGAACTACTTGTAAAATATAATGAAGAAGATATCATTAATTTGAAACCTTTAGCAGACCATACTGTTAAAGAATTGTGGAAGAAAATAAAAAATTCTGTTTAATATTTAATTATTCAAATCAATCTTTAACTTATGAATTTCAGTTGCATCAAAGAAATACATCCAACTATGATCTGGTTCAACTATAACACCTTTCTTACCATCAATAACAGGTTCCCATGGTACATATGTTCTTTTATGACCAAAATTACCATTTAAGGTATGATAAGTTACAACACCTGTATGAGAATTAGTCATTTCAGGATTACCGATATCTTCTTCTTTCATAATTAAAAATTTTGAAGATAAATTAAAATAATTATCAAGATAATCTTTACTAAAATCAACAACATGATCAAGTTGATAATCTTCTTTTTCACCTGTTCTCAAATTAACTCTACCAAAATAAGCATTTCTAGATCTCAATCTATCAATATTATCTTGAAATCCATCTAAGTTAACATCAAGTCCAACAGATATAACACCTAAATAAGCTTTATCAACATATGAAAGCGCAGCAAGAACTTTTGAATCGCCGCCTGCAAAAGGATTTGTTGTAATATCACTTGTTCCAGAAATATCATTTGGAGTTAAGATCAAACTATCTCCACCTCCATCAACAAATAATAATTCATCAATTTCAAATTGTTTTTTAGCAGTATTAATAGCTTCACTTAATCTAATAATATTAACTTCATCTTGAAATCTTCGTGCAAAATATAATACATCTTCATTAAGATATTCAGAAATCTTTGGCTCCCAATATCTTGTAACGCCTGTATTAGATGAATAATGAAATATACTGTCTTTATTGATAACAGCTCCACTTTGTGCAATTAAAGTCTTATTTTCAATAAATTGTGTTGGACAAGGTCTTGAAGATCCTAACATTGCTTCATTTCCTTCTGCTTTAGCAGCATAATAAATAAGTGAAGCGTTTATAATATCCATTCCACCGCCAAGTCCGCATGATAATAGTTTCATTTTAAACCCTCTCAAAATAAGGTGATAACAATTTATCTAAATCTGATTCTAAATCTTCCATTTTACAATAACCCATTTGAAGAGGAATATAATCTCTCTCAAGCTGTTCAGTATAAGAAACAGATCTAATAATTAAATGAATACTATCTCCATTGTTATTTGTATTAAAAACAATTTCTTCAGATTTAACTCTTCCACCAATATCCATTAATTGGTTAATAATATCCTTAACAAGGATAAACGACTTAATTTGAACATTTGGTTGAATAAACATTCTTCTTACCTCCAACACTAATATTAAAAGAAATCAATTTACATTATATAAACTTTTTGGTTTTGATACTATTTTAAAATAGTGAAAAAAATAAAAATATATTTCAATCATAAACCCTTTCATGCTCAACAGATACAATTTTCTTATCCTTATATAGCAAACACATTAATTTTTAATTAATGTATTTTGCTATTATGAAAAGTAAATAATTATACAAAAATTATTTGCTTTGAGTATACCTCAGATTCTTATAAAACCAAAATAAACTCTGATTGCAAAAAGCATTGGTCATCTTCCTTTTCTTAAATCCCATCTTTTGATAATATTCAGCAACATTACAATCATTTAAAGTTTTAATAACAAGTTTATGTCCTTGATTATCTTTAACAACATCTTCTAATTTACCTAAAACCTGAGATCCAAGTCCTTTTCCTCTACTTTCTTCACTTAGATAAATAATAACTTCTAAAACACCTCTAAAATATTCAGATGCCAATATCCCAATAGCTTGACCAAAATTTCTGATGGTAAATATTCCATAATGTTTTTTTATGTAACTCATTGAATCAAAATAATCCTCCATTCCATTTGGATTACCTTCAGTTGGTTTATTATCTTGATAATCCATATCATTAAGTGTATCCTCCATATGTTTTTCAAACTCTTTAATCAAATTTTCATCAATATCCTTATCAAATTCTACTGCATTCATTTTATAGCCCCCTTGCCTTATTATAATACTCTTCAATTAATCCAAGCGCTTCATTAGAATCTTTGCCAACTGCAATTACACCATGATTTTTCATTACAATATATTTTCTACCAAGATCAAGAGCACGTACTACTTCAAGTCCACTTTCTAAAGTACCGCAAGGATAATCTTTCTTTGTAACTTTTACATCTAACTCTTCAGCTTTCTTAACAACTTCTTCATCATGTGCATGAATAATACAATTAACTCCCTTAAATCTGTTATAAATCATTTGATGCATAACAGCTTCAGATGAAGGTTTCTTCATCCCAGATACAATCTTACATTTATTCTTAAAATCAACTCTATGTACATAAACAAAATCATCAGAATCTAATTTTGATTTATCTATACATCTCGCTGTAATCATAAAATCATAACCATCCCAAACTCTCATGCTCATGTTACCAAAAGTTCCTGGACCATATTTTGGAATTATTTCCATCTCATCTAATCTTTTACCAACTGGCCCTAACATCTCCTCACTCATCTCCTGTAACTTTCCCAAATATTCTCGATTCCAAACAGAATCAAATATTGTAAAGGTTCTGTACCAAGTACCATTCAACCTTCTACCAAGTTCATCTGCTAAACCTTGTACAATTCCATCTTTAGAATTTAACTCAATTGAACCTTTTTCAGGAGTTATCATAAAAGCAGGATGTTTCTTATCATTAATCTTATCAATATTATTTGCAATAACAAGTCCACATCCATTATCTAATAAAGAATTATATGCAATTTCAAATAATTCTTCATCACTTACTTTAGTTTGCAATTTAAATCCAACTTTAAATAATTTCTTCCCACTATTTGAAACTACTTTATCAACTTCTTTAATTATCTTAGGTGATGGGACAAGTTTAACATTCATTTCTCCGCCAGATTTTGTTTTACCATCAACATAATTGTCAGGTACAAAATCAAGTACAGCTGCAGTAAATATTCCACAATCATAATCCTTCTCTTTCAAACTTGATATAGTAGCGTCTAACATCTCTTGCGGACTATTTACATCAACTACATCAAGATAAGAAGGCATTTTAACTTTACCAGGTCCATAAACAACTTTTACATTTGCCCCTCTTAAATATAAATCTTTAGCAATCTTCATCCCTAACTTCCCGCTACTACGATTAGTCACACTTCTAACTCTATCAATGTAGGATTTGGTAGGGCCAGCTGTAATTAAAATATTCTTCCCAACTAAAGGGCCGTCTGCTAACTCTCTAGTACATGCAGCAACAACATCTTCTAATTTAGCAATCTTAGCTTTACCTTCACCAACTCTTGGATCAACAAAATGCACATTACCATATTTCTCTTTTAGATTCTTAACATTCTCCTGAAATATAGGATTCATAAATAAGGAATAATGCATTGCAGGTACAAATACAATAGGAACATTTCTTCCAAAATTACTTGCAAGACATGTAGTTGCAGGATTATCAGCAATACCTTGTGAAAATTTATTTATAGTATTCAGAGTTGCAGGATGTACAACAACCATATCTTCCAATTGAATATGTTCAACATCTCCGCCAAGATCAGTAACAACACCTTTACCTGTTGCCCATTTCATTGATTCAGGTCCAATTATTTTCTGAGATGCATTTGTCATAATTGCCCGAACTTCTGCCCCATACCTTCGAAACATTCTAGCTAACTTAGGAGTTTCAATTGCTGCAATTCCTCCACTTAAACAAATTGTAATCCTCTTACCACTTAAATATCCTCCAACTAAATCAACTTGCCTGTCATCTATTTCAACATTTTCAATTTTCATTTTAATACCTCCGAACTTTGTGAGGAGGTCCCAAAAACTTTGTTTTTGAGTAACCTCTCTGCATTTTTATAAAACACCTTCTCTTCTTCTTTCTTCGTCAAACCAAGAGACTTTACAATAGCAATTGAATCTTCCATGGTTTCAACAGGAAAATCACTGCCATACAATATTTTATCAACAGCATTTACATAATCAATAAAATCTAACAATTTTGGACGATAATATTCAATCTGTTTCTCAATACTCTTCCTGCCAGAAAAAAATAATCCAGATAAATCAGTGTAAACATTATCATGTCGATGTACTAATTCTTTTGTTTGATCAAAAAAAGGATTTCCCATATGAGCAATTACAATTTTCAATTTAGGAAATTCAAGAGCAACTTCATCAAGTAAAATCGGCATTGAATATTTCAATAAAGAACCTTTTCCATTACTTGAACCAGAATGTAATAATACAGGAACATTTTGATGTTCACATAATTGATAAAACATTCCAAACTCCTTCAAATCATCAGGATAAAAATGCTGATAACCAGGATATAACTTAACTCCATAAATTTCTTTATCAACAATCATTCGTTCTAAATCATACCCTCCTTTAGAAAACTCTTCCATGTTAAGACTTCCGAAAGGAATTAATCTATCCTTCCCCGAAACTCTCTTTAAAAGATCATCATTAGTCATACCATTTTTCTTATATTTATGGTGAGGAAAATATGAAGCAAGTACAACAGCTTTCTCAACATTATATTTTTCCATATATCTAAGCAAATCTTTAGCTCTAGCTGACTTAATAGGTCCTCTTTGATCATATTTGCTTAAATGTGTGTGGAAATCAATTATTTTCATTTTCACCACTCTCATCATTCTCAGCAGATGAATTTTCTTGCTTTTGTTTCCACTCTTTAAAATCTTTAAGTCCTTCTTTGTACAAAGCTTCTCCTTTTTCATTTAGTTTTAATTTTCCATCTTGTACATCTTTTCTTATTCCCTTTAATCCATCCATTACTAAATTAACAATCTCATCATCTGTGGGGTACCTTTTAATTAGGTCACCATTGAAATATTTATTACTTTGATATTCTCTAATTTTATTTTCAACTTCTTTAGTCCATTTCAAAGTTTTAATTATAAGTTCAACGCATTTATCTGCTGAACCTATTTTTTCTTCTAAATATGTACCTTTAACTGTTGGAACTAATAATGGAGTAGCTGTTGTTCCTAAATTATGCGGACCATACAATAGTTGTACAGGAGAACAAGAACCACATTCTTCTGTACATCCGCTAATATCAGGACCATAGATTAGATTAAGAACTGTTGGACTAAAAACTTGCTTTTGACCAACTTTACTTCTATCGCCAACACAATCAGGATTTATTGGAAAATCAACACAATTGTGTCCAAGATCAGCCCTAGTATATTCAAGAAATCTAACACATTCAAAAGGCATCGTATGATTAACCCATCTGTCATGTCGGCCTTTCTCATATATGCTTTTTTCATAAAAATCTATTTCATTTTTATCAAAATTAAAACAAACTGCTTTTTCATTATCATGCAGATCGATGAAATAATTATTTGTACCTGTTTCTTTGGGAAATTTAACATCTACTATTATTTTCATTGAAGAGTATATTGGGGATTTTTTTTCGTCTGTCATTTTAATATATATTAAACAATCCAAATATTTAAACATTCTCCATAAATGTTTAAACATGTTTAAATTTTAGAAAGTATTAAATACAACCTCAACTTAACTAATAATATGGTAAAAGTAGAAAGAAAACTTCAGCAAATATCAGGATCTTTATTAGTTTCACTTCCAAAAGAATGGACAAAACAATATAAACTCAAAAGAGGATCAAAACTCCAATTAGAAATGGAATATGACGGTTCATTAAAAATAGCTCCAAAACTTGAAGAAAAACAAAAGATTAGAAAAATTGTAATTAACTTTGACCAATATTTTGCACGAAGATTCTTTAAATATTATGTGGCAGGATATGATTATATATCAATTAAATTTAAAAATATTCCAAAAGCACAAAAAGATTCATTATATAGATTCCTTAAAAAATTCATGAATGTTCAAATCATAGAAGAATCAAAAGAAAAAATTGTAATACAAAACTTCAAATTAGAAGGAGCAACTATAACAACATGTTTTAACAGAATGAATTTCCTTGTCTCAAATATGTTTGACGAATTATTAACAACTAACAACACAAATCAAATCAATGAACTTGACAATTCAATATCATTATTTTATTATATGCTTATAATGCAGGCAAGAGAATATCTTGAATATGGGAAATATACAAAAGCAGAACTTTCAATTATTTCCACAATGGATTATAGAATGGGTGCAGAAAAAGTTGAAAGAATTGGTGATGTAATTAAAAATCTTAGCAAAAACAAATTAAATAAAGAAGTAATTGAATTTGCCAAATTAATTGTTAAAGAATATAAGAAAGCGGTAAATTCATTTATTAATAAAGAATTTGAAAAAGCTGTCGAATTATGGGAAGATATGAAAACCATAAAGCAACATTATCAAAAAACAAAAAATAAATTAATTAAAAGTAATGATATTAAATCAATCGAACAATTAAACGACCTCATGCAAATAATGGAATATGCAAAAGATATAGCTAATCTAGTTAAATAACCCATAATGTTTAAAGTCTCGCCAGTATTGGCCAGTGAGGGACGTTTGTCATGCTTGCACGGGAGGTTTGCAGTCGTTACAAGGCTTAAGCCAATCAATACGACTGTCCCGAACGTGAGACTTTAAACACAAAATAACACAAAATTTTATATATTTTCAAAATATACTAATTAAAATAAATCAATCCGGGGTGGGATAATGCCAGATGAAGAAGTTGGTAAAATAACGCATTTTTTTAGTAAAATTAGTGTAGCTGTAATTGAAATTACAAGTGGAGAATTAAAACCAAGCGACCAGATTAAAATTAAAGGTGCAACATCAGATTTCCAACAAAAGATTGAAACAATGGAAATTGATAGAAAACCAGTTGATGTGGCTACAGCAGGTCAAGCTATTGGATTAAAAGTTATTGAACCAGTTAGAGAAGGCGATGTTGTCTTTAAAGTAGAAGAATAGAATCGAGATCAAAATTCATAAATCTCATTTAAATAATTTTTATATTTCTTTATATCTTCTGTTACTTGATAATAATTTGATTTATTCAGAAAACTTCCTTTCAACTCTTTTTCTTTTTTAAATAGTTCTCCTAATTTTTCCTTAAATGTATCTGTGAATTCTGTTTTTAATTTTCCAATCTCTTCTTTCACATCAATTAACCTTTGTGAATCAGGAAAAAAATAAGACCATTCATTTTCACATTGTTTTAAATATTTTAATTGACTAATACAAGCCTCATCGTATTTTGGATCTTCTTTTCTCATTCCATTAATTTCATAATACCTATGAATATTTTCATCAAATATTCCTGTCCCTTTTCGACTTTCATAATAACTTTTATCACAATTAATAATAATTCTTGGAAACCTATAGTCTTTTTCAGTTCCAATTAATTCACGTACTTTCTTTTTATTTTTTTTACCTTCTGGAACTTTTTTGACCCAATCATATTTATTAATAGTGTGTTTTTCACCTATAAATGCATGAGCTAAATTATACTTTTCCCAAACATACATACCTTTTCTTCCAAAAATCTCTTCAAGAAATTCATAATGGTCAATAATTAATAAAGTTTTATTTGCTTTTAATGCAGCAACAAAACCAGCTGCAGTATCATCCATATCTTTATCTTTGCAAAGACCATGATCTTTGAATATCTTTGCATAAATATTTTCAATTTTATAATATTTTTCACTTAACCTATAATCTTCACTTGTAGAATTAATTTCATCTATTCTAGGTACCATTGGAATGCCTGCATTTTTAATATCAAGATAAAGCGGAATTAAACTTCCAGATTCATTTTTTATATCCATTAGTTGATGAGTAAACATTCTTGTTAAATAAGTTTTTCCAGAACCAGGTGCACCAGTAACAACTGCAATCCTATTCTTTTGACACTCCTTAGTTGCCTCTCTACTTAACCATAAATCTAAAGCATCAAGTCCATCATTAGTTACAGTTTCTCCTACTTCATCTCCAATATATGAAATTCCATTTTCCCCACTCATATTATTAATTATCTAATAACCATATATAAATATTTCTATTCTACAACCTGGGGTAATGCATAAAAAACATAATTCAATGAAAGAAATCAAATAGGAGGCGGTTAAAATCATTATTTTTTCTTTTCAACCATCTCTCTCATTTTAGGAACACCAAAATATGCAATCGCTCCCGCAATTCCAAGAATAATCCAGAACCAAAGAACATTAATCTTACCCATAACAAATAATACAATGTTAGCTACAATTATAACAATCATAACAATTGATAATATTTGAACAATATTAAATTTCATATAAACTCCTCTTGAATTTCCATTCTTTCAGAAATCTCACCACGTAAATTATTACGCATCAATTCAGCAGCTTCACCATCACCATAATTACCTAAAACCCATGCTAACTTAATAAATGCAGTTTCAGCAAACATATCTTCGCCAGGAATAACTCCAACATTAACTAAATCAATCGCATTACTATAAACATGCATCTGTACTCTTCCATAAATACATTGTGAAGTCATAACAACAATACAACCAGCATGAGTTAATTTATCAATAACATCTAAAATCTTTTTATGAATCTTACAATCATCATTTGGCACTCCTACAGGAGCTTGTCCAAGACCAGTACCTTCAATCACTAACCCCTTATAACCTTTAAAAAATTCAAATTGTGCAGGTATCATGTTAGGATGACATTTAATAAATCCAACTTTTTCTTCAAACTTATCTTTTACAACTAACTCTCTACCTTCTTCCCGAACAACATAATCTTTCCTTAAAAACTCAACCTTACTACTTTTATAATTAACTCTTGCAAAAGGTTCAACATTAATAGGTTTAAATGCATCCCTTCTTGAAGTATGCATTTTTCTTGTTTTACATGCAGGTAAAATCAAACAATTTTCATCAGACATATTTTCATGCATACATATTGCAACTTCAGCAAAATCAGTTTTAGCAATAAATTTAGCAGCACAAATTAAATTCATACCAGCATCACTTGATCCTCTATCACTTGAACGTTGCGCACCAACTATAATTACAGGAACATTCAACCCTTCTAATCCAAGAGCTAGAGCAACTGCAGTATAACTAATTGTATCTGTTCCATGAGTTAATATAATCCCGTCTGCACCCTTATTAATTTCTTCTTTAATTGCTTTCAACATCTTTTTATAATGTACAAACCTCATATCTTCAGAAAACATTTGTGAAATTAATTTACTGTCAATGTTAGCAATCTCCCTTAATTCTGGAAACTTATCTAATAACTCAGATGGCGAAAATTTAGAAACAACTCCACCTGTCCTATAATCCACTTTTGAAGCAATTGTACCGCCAGTATGTAATATTGTAATCTTCTTTAACCCTTTTTTATGTTTAACTTCTTCTTTCTTATCTTTACTTTCAATAAACTTTTCAATTACTTCAATTTTCTTAACATTTTTCTTAATAATTCCAACATTATATCCATTTTTAAGTTTAACAATAACAGAATTATCAGCTTCTGGCATTAATATGCCTTCATATTCCTTATCTTTGGTAAAAACTTTTACCTTGTCACCTTCTTTTGCCATAATATACACCAAAAAAAATAAAAAAATTTATTCTATATCAAATTGTTGAAGATTATCATATTCAACAGCATCTTCAGCTTCTGCAGGTAATACAATATCCATATCAATATTTGTTTCCTTAATTGTTACAGTAGCTTCATAATCAGTTACCATTTCAAAATCTTGTCCACCCAATTGATCACCAACACCCAAATTTTCAGGTGTCATTACCATTTTCATTTTCTGAATACTTTTAATTGGATAATATGTTTCTTTTGAAATCCATTGAGTTATATCATACGATCTAATTATATCTTCCCAATCATAATTCACCATTTCATCGCCGCCTTGACTATTTTGTATTATATCGGCCAATTCATCAATGTTTGGTGTAAGATCAACAATAAAAGTATCTTCTCCATTAATTGTTTCTTCACCTACAATTTGAATCTCACTTCCTTTCAATAAATCTATTTGATTTTGAACCTGATTTTGTTGATCCCATAAATCTTCTTCAATAGGAGTTTTAATCCATCCTGTCATATCTGAGAATGTATACTGATCATTTCCAATAATATATACTTTACTTGAAATTTCTTGATCACCAAAACCAACATCTTGAGTCATTTCCATAATTATTTCTGCTTTTTTATTTTCCTGATCAAATTTACCTTGACCTACGGATAATAATTTACTATTTTGTGATTGTCCCATTTGTTCAACTTGCATGTCCATTACCATTTCCATATCAAATGTATATGTTTTTAATGTTAATGAAGATTCTACAATTTTAGCAACAAACGCTTCATCTGTCATACCAATATCAATGCCTTCATCTTTTTCTACTGTAATATCTTGTTCTTCCATTACTTCTTTAACTTCTTCATCAATAATTTGTTGTTGCTGTTCGCAACCTAATGTTAGAACAAATGCCACTATTAATATTATAAAAATCCCCATGATTAATTTATCAATAACATCTAAAATCTTTTTATGAATCTTACAATCATCATTTGG
>JBHPGL010000029.1:0-15224 GCA_042570655.1 Nanobdellota archaeon
TATTTTTAATAGAAAAATTTACAGATTTATAGAAATTAGGATTAGCAATATTAGTTAATAATAATGATGAGAAATATATAGCTGCTCCTTGGATATATAATTCTCCTAAATTACTATATGCTCCAGAAAAATAATCAACAGCAGGAAATGCTGCTGCAGCAATTGTTGAAATTATCTCAGAATGATTATAAAAGGAATTAACAATTCTTTCACTCAAATCTGGATATTCTGAATATTCCACCATTTCCAGATTCTTTTTATGTTTATAATTAGATTTATGTCTAAATTTCCCTTTAAATACATATTTTCTCATAAGATTAAGGGGGATATATGTTAACATCCCAGCTAACACTGAATCTGTTAAAAAATAAGCACTTAATCCTATGATTTCAGGTCTATTAAATGCAAAATTAGCAAATTTGTTTAATGGTACTTTTAATAGATATAAATACCCTTCTTCTATATCAAACATAAAATCATCAATAGATTCTTTTTTAAAATCTTTAATTTTTAATAATTTAAAGAATTTTTTTCGAGATATTCTTTTTGTATTAAATAGATAAATTTCCTTATTTTTCTTAGCAACTTTAATTTTATCTTTAAGATCATAATCCTGTATAGAACCAAAATAAACAGGATGGTCTGCTACTTTATCAATTTCATCTTCTATGGTCATATAACTTACTTTAGATGCTAAATTTAAAAATGTTCACTGTCACAAGAATGGGACAAATGAAAAATTGTCTCATTAAAAATGTTAGCGCGCTCCGTGGTTTATTGATTAATAGTGTGATTACGAACGATATGAAAAACTTCGTTTTTCAATTGTTCCCAATATAAATATGTGGGAACAAGTTTTCATTCCTAGAATATTTAATTTGAGTACTACGCATGGCGCTAACATTTATTTTGTTAGTAAAAAAGAATTAGTGGGGAGGCGATGGGGTTATTATAAAACCGAGAACTTGACTCCAGTTTTAAATAATTTTTAAATTTTGTTTCGGAGTATCAAATTTTATTTAGACATTGTTTATATCTGTCTATACTCCAACAATTGTAAACTTTTTGATTTAAGTAATAATGGTTCGTCTTGATGTTGTAATTTGTGAAAACTTTTCCGTTGATCAAGATTGACAGATCCTGCTATTAAAAACACTATCAATCCCATCAATGCTAACATTCCTTTCAATTTAATCACCTTGATTTTGTCTTTTTCATTTTTTTTATTTAATATTATATAGGCACACCTATATCTAAATTATGTATCAGGCCTTATGAGAGCCGTTTACAATTCATCTCTTTGGGGTTTGTATTAATATGGGGGTTTGTGTTAAGGAACGTGGTCGTTAGTATTTTTTGGTTAGGCTTGAACCACATTAACGCTTTCCACATGCTTAGCCTCTACTCAGCATGATAGCTTATCCAAGCTCGTTAGGCTTGTTTATTCGCATCTTTTTCTTCTTAGAGAATACTATATCGGCAAGAGATATATACATTATGGCTATAAAGTACGACGCGTCGTTTTCTTAATTATTTAATCAAAGAACTCCAATCTCTTTTAATATAACCTACGACGGTATTAGTATTAATTTCCCTCATTTGAGGAAATTGAGAAGCAATTTTATCAACTAATCTATGAAAATGTGCAATATTATCAAAAGAAGTCGAAATCCTTAATCCATTAATGTAAAATCCTACTGCAATTGTTTGAAATTCCTTAACTATCCCAATTAATTGTTCTTTTTGTTTATCATCTAATCCAATGTCCCGTACTAATATAACAAAGACATTTCTATATATTCTATGATAATCTCTATGTATATTAAATCTCTTTATAACTTTCTTTAATTGCAATTTTCTTATTCTGATTGCAACAGTTTCTCTTGATAATCCTACTTTTTTTGCTAACTCTTTTGTTTGAATTCTAGAATTTCTTATTAATTCTTTAAGTATGATTCTATCTTTTTTATCAAGATTTTGATCTTTTAGATTAAAATAAACCTCTTCATTCTCATCAATTGCCTTTAGAAAATGCTGAGTCATCATATAATATAAAATTTGATTAATATTTTCTTTTCCATCTTTTCTTATTTTGATTAAAATATCATCTGCCTGATTTACTGTTTTAACAAATACTTGTAAAAGTAAATCAAAATCTCCGCTTAATCTTGTAATTGTCACAACTTCTCTAATTGCCTTTAATTTTTCAACAAATTCATTTGGCAACTTATTTACTTTCAAATAAACATTTAATCCAATCGGATATCCTATTGATGGCAGGTCAATTGAGGTAGTAAACTTAGAGATAATACCTCTTTTGACCAATCTCTTGATTCTGCTATTGACAAGCTGCTTGTTAACATGCAGTTTTTCAGCTATTTTACCTTCACTCTGCCTTGAATTTAGGTCCAATTCCTTAAGAATATTGGCATCTAACGTATCTAATTTGAACATATGCATACAAATGACAAGCTTCTATATAAATCTTTTGGTATTTGTAAGCAAATTTTAACAGAAAGCTTATATATGTAGTGTTTGTTACTACTATATTATCGTAAACTTTCGAGGTATGATGAGATGAAAGAAATAATTGAAATGAAAAAAAAGTTTGATCCTGATTTAGGGTATGAGTTTGCATTATTTCAAAGAGGAGAAGAAAAGGCAATTGTACATTCTTGGAGTATTGAAATGTTAGCATACAATATGTTACAAATGAATATCCCTGAAGTTTATAATCAAGATAATAATGGTGAAAGTTGGACAGGATTTACTGAATCAAATATTGATTTATTAAAACTTGAATTGATGACATGGAAAGCATTTAATCTAGATTTAAACCTTCCAAAGATACATTATGAGATTAATTGAAAATGAATGAAGAAATAAAAAAAGATTTAAGAAATGTGTATAAGGGTTTAGAAAACATACTAAATCCAGACGAATATGCACAGAAAGAAGATGAACTGCTTAAAAAAGCAAGTAAAAAGATTATTTCAGATAGTCTTGAAGGCGGTCGTACATGGGAAAGAGATATCACTGCAATTAATAAGAATAAATATACAGCAAATGTAGTTGTCGAAAGTTGGAATAATGAAAATGTATCAATTCAAGCTGTAATAATATTTGAATATATTGGTGGTTATCGTGGATCTCTTTATCTTGGTGATGAAGATGGACCTCTTATTAGTCAAACACATATTGATACTGGATTTTACAAATTAGCAAAAGAATATTTTAGTATAAATAGAAATTGTTGAAGGTGAAATAAAATGAATGAACAATTAAAAGATTATTTTTTTAATGAAAGTCCGGGTTTAATAGTCCCAGCAATGTTAATCTTACCGCAAATGGCATCATATGGATTAATGGTAAGAGCAATGAGAGAAGATAGTTTTGAACAAAAAGTTAGAGATTATGCAATTGAATTTACTTTACAACGTTCAAAGAAAAAGCAAGAATCCAAATGTTGTGGACAAGTTGAAATCGATCTTGACCGAAATTACGGTTTAGGATTATATGATAGGTGTTAAAATGACTTTAGAAGAAATATTTCCAATAAGATCAGATAAAAGATATATCAACGGTCCCTTCGAAGTAGTTTTAAGATTAGGAGGATTAATTGGTGGAATCTCTGCAGGATTAATTATAGGAGATAATATAGTAAATTATGCATCACAGATTTCTGAAAATGCTACTACAATAGATCATTTTGTAAAAAACAATCAATTCATAACTTATTTTTTAAGCGCAAGTACAGGTGCTAACATATTTTATAGATTAGGAGGATTTACTGGAGGTCTTTTGGATCTTTTAATGGGATCACATTATCCAGATCCTAAATGTTAAGGTGTTAAAATGGTAGAAGAAAAATATAAAATCGAAATAAATGAAAAAGTGTATGAAAATATTAAAGATAATATTCATAGAGATGCTATTACAGGAGATTTTAAAAAATTTGGAACAATAGATGATATTAGACGACATTTTAAAGATATTAATGCCATGTATTCAAAAACAAAAGCTCCATTAATTGAAGTAAGTGAAATAATTTTTTTTAATGAGAAAATTAAACTTAATGACGTTAATGAATTACCTATAGAAATTTCTATTAAATATAATGGTGAATCAATCGAAGAAAAAATTGAAGAAATTCCAATTTATAGTTTTAGTAAACAAAATTTTCAAAGATTAACTATTGCAAAAATAATTAAGATATAAAAATGGAAGCAGTTAAAACAAAAATAGCAAAATACAAAGTTGTATTAGATGAAGATGCATATCAATATATTCAAGAATTAATTCCAAAAGTTGCTATTACTGGAGATTTTAAGAATTTTCAATCTGTTAACGAAATTAAATATTATTTAATGGATATAAATCATATGTATGATAAAACAGAGTGTCCAAGATTTGAGATTGGTGATTATCATTTTGAATATGGAGTGATTGAAACAGAAAATATCGATGAATTGCCGTTTGAAATTTCTTTCAAATTCGGAGATGTTTCAATCGATGAAAAAATAGAAGAGCTTTCTATTTATGAAATTGATAAATCAACAGATACAAGTTGGCTTATTGGAAAAATTGTCAAGATATAACGATCATACCAACCCAAAAAAGAGGTGATCTTTTTTATAACTATTAGAGGTAAGTATAATGAAAAAATCACTTAATGAAGAATCAAGGGATAATGCAAAAGCAAAAATGGGAGGAGAACTTCCAAATCCATCTAATAATACAAAAAAGATAAAAGTATCAGCTATTAGTTTTGGCATACTTTCAATAGGATGTATATTAGGATATACTTTGTTAAATTATCCTGATGAAGAAGAAATAAATTACAACCTTATAGAATCGCATGAAAGATTAATGACAACAACTGACGGACATTTTAATAACCTCATAAGAAAAAATGATAAATTTGTTTATGAGTTAGGTAATAGACTAATATTCACTGATAAAAATAATAATTTTGCTAACATTTCACATGTTAATTCAAAAATAAAAGACAGATCATTTTATAAAAACAGACTTCTTGTTTGGGATGGTCAAGAATCGAGTAAAAATGGAAAGATTAGCGTTATTAAATATAAATTGAATAGTTCAGATATAAATTATGCAAATACATTATATAATATGGTTTGGTCAGAATCAATTTTTAATCTTGATGATTTAGTAACAGATAAAGAAGATAAAGAAAAAATTGGAATCCCTTTTGAAGCTAAGTATGGTCCATGGGATACATCGGATATTTATGTATGTAATAATAAATATGGAATATTTAAAGTTAAAAAGAAATCGAATAAAATTAAAATAGAAAATCTAAATCTAGAAACATTTTCAAAAGAATTTTCTTGCATAAATGATAAATGGGGCCATGGTGTTTTTGATGTATCTGAAAGTGAAAGTAATCCTTTCTTAATTTTCGCTCTAAATAAAGATGACTTTATGGAATTAAAATTATTGGATTTGAATGATAATATTTATACTCATTTAGATTGGGCAGACAATTTTAAAGCATCAATATCAGATAAAGGAAATGTTATTGTATATCAAAAGCATGTAAATAAAACAGATGAAGACACTATGGTCTTTTACAATCTAGAAACAAAGAATCAAAAATCAATTAGATTAAATAATATCTCAATGAAAAATCAATCAATTAAAATAAATGTAATTGGAACAAAAGCGTTTTATTATAATAATTTAAATGAAATTCATGTTAAAGATTTAGAAAACCTTCAAGAACCTGCAAAAGTAGTTGAATGTAACTATCATACTTTTGGAATAGATTCAGAAAATCATTTTGAAATTTCTGCAGATGGTAATACTTTGTACGCACCTTGTGAAAGACATCTTGGAGAAGGTGAAGTTGTAGTAGATTTGTATAAGGTTGATATAAATAAGTCTGAATAAAATGACAATCGATAAACTAGCAAGAAAACATTTTGATGCATATAAAAGAGTAAAAAACGCTACAATTGAATTAAAAGATTTACAGATTGAAAAAGAAAAAAATAGTGTTACATTAGCAAGATACGGATTGCACGCAATCGGATATACAGTAATAGGAATAGCTGGTATAAACGCACATTGGTTATTGCCAGCAATTATGGGAGTTGGAGCATTTTACAGTTTAATGAGGGTCATATACCATTATAATGATGCAATAGATAAACATAATGAAATTATAGAGAAAGAAAAAGAAGTGCAAGAACTTAAAAATGATTCTGATTACGTTAAAGCAATATATTTTGAATATGGAGAAGAAAGTATGATGAAGAAGGGATAGATGGAGAATAAAAATGAATAATCAAACATCAATTGATAGTTTAACAAGAGAACAATTTGAAGCATATGATAAAGTTAACGATATAACAATAGCATTAGGAAAAATAGATAAACAAATTATATTGAAAAAGAACGATATAATTCATAAAGGTATTTTAGCGGCTGCCGTGGGTGGATTAGGATATATGGGTTATAATTATGATGTAGTTGGATCTATAATGTATGGTATTGGTGCAGGATTATTATTAATTATGGGTGGAATAAGTGGTTATGTTTGTCATGATATGAAGAAAATGAAAAATAAATTACAAGGAAAATTATCTGCTTATAAAGAAAATCCAGATTACATTGAAGCAATCAAATTCAAGAATATGGGATAGATGGAGAATAAAAAAGAAACATATAAATACTACCACATCCCTAAATCTACGTATGCTAGATTTGATTAAAAGATTTAATGAAAAGAGAATCAAGAAAAAACTTGAATTCATGGAAAAAAAAGGTTACTTAGATAATTCTGCAATCCCTATAAAAAAGAAAATACCAAAAAGAATAAAAGACGAAGACGGCTACTTAATAATAAAAGTCGAAAATACTGAAGACGTTCTAAATAATAAAGAATCAGTTGACGATTTTAAATAATTCTGTTTTAGAAACAATACGTTCATAATGCACTACATACCCATACCTTTCGGCATCTTACCTTGCATCTTCTTCATCATTTTCTGCATATCTTTAGGATTACCAGAACCTTTAACCATTTTCATTAACTTCTTACTTTTCTTATACTGTTTCAACAACTCTCTAATCTCACCAGCACCCATACCTGAACCTTTAGAAATTCTATCAATCCTATTAGCATCAATTTGTTCAGGATCTTCTAACTCTTCTTTAGTCATAGAATCCATTGCAAACTTCCACTTCTTTAACTTTCCTTCTTGACCAGCAATCATTTCTTTTGGCAGTTTCATCTGACCCATTCCAGGAACCAAATCTAATACTTTTGATAAAGGACCCATTTTCTTAACAGCAGACATCTGTTCATAAAGATCAATCAAATTAAAATCTCCTTTTAAAAATCTTTTACCTAAATCTTCTGCATTTTCATCAGAGATAGCTCCTTTAGCTTTTTCTAATAAAGCTTCCAAATCACCCATACCCAACAACCTGCCTACAAACCCTTTTGGATTAAAACTTTCAAGATCATCAGGCTTTTCACCTACACCAATAAACTTAACAGGTGCACCTGTAACAGAACATGCAATTAAAGCACCACCACCTTTAGCTGTTCCATCTAATTTAGTAATAACAACTCCTGTAATGTTAGCTGTTTCATTAAATCCTCTAGCTTGCTTTTCAGCTGCTTGACCTATGTCAGCACTAATAACAAGTAAAGTTTCATCAGGTTGAATAATTTTATTTAAAAAATTAAGTTCTTGAATTAAATCTTCAGATAAAACATCTCGACCTGCAGTATCTACTAAAATAATATCATGTTTATTAATTTCTTCTTCATACTTTTTCCATATTGCTATTGGATCTTTTTCTCCCTTTTCAACAAAACATGGAACTTTAACTTGTCTGCTAATTTGCTGCAACTGTTCAACCGCAGCCGGTCTATGTACATCTAATCCAACAGTACAAACTTTTTTACCTCTTTTAACATAATATTTAGCCAACTTTCCAATTGTAGTTGTCTTACCATTTCCAAACAACCCTACTGCCATTATTTTTGTTGGAGACTTAGTAATATCAATTGGTTTAGCTTCTTTTCCTAAGAAATTAGTTAATTCTTCATATACAATATTAATCAAATGTTCTTTTTTTGTTAATCCTGTTGCCGCATCTTCTTTTAATGCACGAGTTTTAATTGTATTAGCCAATTCAAATACAAGTTTAACGTTTACATCAGATTGAAGTAATGCTCTTTGAATATCTTTAACCAATTCATTAATAAGTTTTTCATCTACAAAGATCGACTTTGCTATTTTAGACAAAGTATTTTTCAACGATTCTCCTAGATTCTCGAGTACCATTTTATATATAAAAAAAGTTATTGTTTATAAATGTTGCTTTAATATTTATTATATTAATTTTATTTTCGCCACTACCTATATTGCATATTTAGTTAGCTACGCAGTATTGACAAGATGACCTGAGGTTTCTCTTTTGATAAACCGAAGTTGAGAAGAAGATTATGCTTGGTAGTGGAGAAAAAAATTAATAATGATTAATTCAAATACTCTCTTAACCTTCCATTAGACTCACTCAACTTAATTAAAGCTTGACTTTCAATCTGCCTAATTCTTTCAGGAGAAAGACCAAACATGTTTCCAACAACCTTTAAAGAATGAATTTTTTTAGATGAACCATAATCAGAACAATTTGGCAGTCCAAACCTTAATGAAATAACTTTCTTCTCTTTATTAGTTAAATATTTATCTAAAGTATAATTTAACTCTTCCTTCATACTTTTTTTAACTACATCTTTCTGAACATCAGTTTTTTTATCTTCAAAACTATCTAAGTAAGAAGGTGCATCTTCTTCATCAGTTGTACCTGCATTTAATGAAACACATCCCGGAATTAATGCTCGTGTTTGCCTGATAATATTTTCATCCATACCAGTTTTTTGAGATAATCTTTTTTCCGAAACATTTCCACCTAATTCCTTCTCTACTCTCATTATTTCTTTTAACCTAGAACCATAATTGCTAGGCTTTTTAACATTATCACCATGTTTTAATAATGCATCATCAATAGCCTGCCTTACCCACCAAGTAGCATAAGTTGAAAACCTAAATCCTTTAGAAGGATCAAATTTTTCATAAGCAGTATTTAATCCAATAAATCCTTCCTGAATAAGATCTTCCAATTCCATTCCTTTATCTACTTTTTTTCTAGCATTACTAATAACTAAAGGAAGATTTAGTTCTAAGAAATCATCCTTACTCATAGTATCATAACTAATATTATTATATTTATTATTTCTTGTTACTCTTCGTTTCTTTTGTTTAACCTTCCCCATAATAGATTGTATGACTGTTTATATTTATAAATCTTTCTCTTAGTTATTAATAAAACATATCAAAATCATGTTAGATTTATCTATCGATAAATCCACCAACACATTTAACCACAAATTCATATATAAATCCACCGATAGATTTATAAAGCAAAACAATTTATCACTTCTTGATGAGACGTTCGCCAGATAAAATTAGTAGAAATATTTTGAAAATTCTAGATGAAAAAGGCGAACCTCTGGAAACAAAAGAAATCGAACTTTCTATGAAATCTGTAACAAGAACTAAAATTCTATACAGATTGAGTTATATGAGAGGTGAGGGACTCATAAGAGGGAAGGTAGTAGGTTCTGGGAAAGGTACTTGGATATGGTGGACAAAATAATTAAACAAAGAAAAGTATTGTTTTGCACGATTTTAATAGCTTTAACAATACTAAGTATCTTTTCCTTTGTTTTATCTGGTTACTCAACAATTAACCAAACAGAAGAAGTAGACAACCTTGAACAAATGCCAAGGATAATTATGGATCTTCCACAAGAACTAGTAGAAAATGAAACAATTATTGAAGAAATTCCTTTAATAATTGAACCAATAGAAGAAACAATTATTGAAGACCAAATAGAAACAATACCGATCAAAAAAGAACCAATTAAGGAAAAAGAACCAGAAGAAGACATACCTGCTCCAATTGGATTAATAACACCAGATTTCACAACAATGGCAATACCGACACAAGGAATTCCAATATTAAACTCAACATTTGGAACAAATTATACAAACGAAAACTTAACAGTTTATAACCAATCAACATATGACGCTGATGGAGATAATGTTACAAATAAAGTACTTTGGTTAAGAAATGGAAGATCTTATCCTGCAATACCAGAATTTATTGGTTATGATAATACTGTATTAAATGTACCGTTTGAAAACTTTACTTCTAACTCAGATAAATTAAAAGATTTTTCAAAAAATTCATTCAGCATGTCAGAAGTATCAACAGCAGTTTGGAATGCAACTGTTGGTTTTGACGGTTATGGAGGATATGACCTTACACCAAATGGATATTTAGAAGTATCATCAATACAACTGCCCAATGACCATTTAACAGACCAAGTAACAGTTGAAATGTGGGTTAATCCTGATACTTTAGGAAGTGGAAATTATGTAGGATTAGTCAACCATATTTTTGGATTAAATGAAGGATTTTTAGTTGCATTATATAATGGAGATCAAAAAGAAATTTACTTCCATGTAGGTTGTCCTGGAGGAAATAGATATTCTAATACAAATGACGATGCTCTAACAACAGGACAATGGCAGCACATAGTTGCAGTTTATAATGGAACAGCTAATCCAGGAGATTTAAAAGTTTATGTAAATGGAACTGAAAGAACATTAGCTGCAATTGGTGGAGCAGGTACAGGAGATATTACAAGTTTATCTTCTTTAAACACTTTAAGATTAGGATTCTATAGTACAGCATTTAATGGTAAAATGGATAATGTAAAAATATATGATTATGCCGTCGATGCAAATCAAGTTCAAACTTTATATAACAGAGGTATGTCAAAAATATATGAGCAGCAAACAGAAAATCAAGATATTTGGCAGGCTTGCATAACTCCTAATGATGGAACAAGTGATGGTGCAACAAATTGCAGTAATACTTTAACAATTCAAAATTCTCTTCCAACACAAGATACTCCTTTACTAAATTCAACTTCAGGTACAAATACTTCAGATGAAAATTTAACAGTTTATCCGCAATCTACAAATGACATAGATGAAGATTCAATTAAAAATATTATTAATTGGAAAAAGGACTCAAATTCAATAACATTATTAAACATGCCGTTTGAAGGCGGATCAACTTCAAGCTATACAAAAGATTATAGTGAAAATGGTAATGATGGTAGTGTTCGTAATGCAAATTATCAGGCAACTGGTGGATATGATGGTAAAGGTGCATATTCATTTGGCCCAACTGCTTCAAATATTTCAGTTGGAGATATAGATTTGCCAACAGATTTTACTTTCGTTGCTTGGGTAAAAAGAAGCACGTTAGATTTATATGCGAGATTATTTAGTAAAAGAGGTACAAATCATAATATTGATACCCAAATAATGAGTCCTGGTTGCAAATTAAGATTTTATATTTATCAAGGTGGAAATTATGGTGATGTTCAAAGTTCAACAGGTTTATGTGATGACACTTGGCACCATATTGCTTTAGTTAGAAACACATCCCAATCTAAATTACATATATATATTGATGGTATATTAGAAAATAGTACAACCGATAATACTGTTGGAAGTTCCATAGTTAATAATAATCCTTTAATGATTGGAGGTAGAAATGATAATTTAGATTATGATTGGAATGGTTCAATTGATGATGTTTTAATTTTCAATTATTCTTTATCAACTGAACAAATTAATGCATTATACAATAACAGAACAGATTTAATTGTAAGTCAAGAAATATCTGACTCAGACGTTTGGCAAGCATGTATAACTCCTAATGATGGTAATGAAGATGGTGCAACAAATTGTAGTAATTCGCTTACTATATCTGATCCTGTTGTAAATAATCTACCTACACAAGGTATTCCTTTATTAAATTCCACAACAGGAAATAATCAAACTACAGATAATTTAACAGTATATAACCAATCAACGTATGATGCTGATTCAAATCCTGTTAAAAATATTATTAATTGGAAAAAAGATGATGCTTCAATTACATTATTAAACATGCCTTTTGAAGGTGGATCTAATGATACTTGGACAAAAGATTATAGTGAAAACCAAAATCATGCAAGCAATTCTGGAACAGTAACATTTAATTCTTCAGGAGGATTTGATGGAAAAGGAGCTTACCAATTTTCAGGTTCAAATAATTATTTAAATCCAGGAAGTAACGTACTACCTGATCAATATCCGTATAGCGTTGTATTAAGGTTTAAACATACTTCAACAGCTTCAAATTATGGTGTATTTCAATTAACAAATGGAACAACTAAACCAAATGGAGGAATAAATTTACATATGTCACATTGGTCAGGAGACTATTGGTATGTAAGTACAGGAGATGCAGATGGAGGTGATGCTTGGAGTTTAAATCCGCCTTCCATATTAGCAAGTAATGATGTTTGGTATCATATAGCAATTGTAGTAGAGGGTGAATTAGATGATGATATAACTGTGTATGTTAATAGTACAAATATCCCTGAAGACAGAACAGATCATTGGGCTACATCCACTGCATTAAACGCAATTGGCGGTGCTAATACTATACACACTACTAATTCACTACCTGGAAGCATAGATGAATTCCAAGTTTACAATAGGGCACTTTCTGCAGAACAAGTAAACACATTGTATAATGATAGACCTGATATAATTGTTAGCCAAGAAACAAGTAAAGGAGATACTTGGCATGCATGCATTACACCAAATGATGGTACTGGAGATGGTACAACAAATTGCAGTAACAATTTAACTATTTTAAATACAATACCAACCCAAGGAATTCCAATTTTAAATTCATCAACAGGAAATAATCTAACAACAGAAAATATAACAGTATATAATCAATTAACATTTGATCCAGATAATGACAATATAATAAATAAAATACTTTGGTTAAGAAATGAAAGATCATACCCTGCAATCCCAGAATTTATTGGTTATGATAATACTTTATTACATGTACCATTTGAAAATTATACTTCTGATTCAGACAAATTAAAAGATTATTCTAAAAATAATTTTACAATATCAGAAAATGCACCTGTAACATGGAACTCAACTTTGGGTCATGATGGATATGGTGCATATGATCTTACTGGCGGATATTTAACAGTTTCAAACATACAATTGCCAAACGATCATTTAACAAACCAAGTAACAGTTGAAATGTGGGTAAATCCAGATTCTCTAGGCAGCGGAAATTACGTTGGTCTTGTAAATCATATTTCTGGATTAAATGAAGGATTTTTAGTTGGACTTTATTCTGGAGATCAAAAAGAAATATACTTCCATGTAGGTTGTCCTGGTGGAAATAGATATACTAATACAAATGACGGTGCTCTAACAACAGGACGATGGCAGCATATAATTGCAGTATATAATGGTTCAGTATCTCCAGGTGACCTAAAAGTATATGTAAATGGTTCTCTAAGATCAATAAGTGCAATTGGAGGATCAGGAACAGGTGACATTACAAGCTTATCCTCTTTAAACACTGTAAGATTAGGATTTTATAGTACTGCATTTAATGGTAAAATGGATAATGTAAAAATATATGATTATGCCGTCGATGCAAATCAAGTTCAAACTTTATATAATAATGGTATGAATAAAATCTATGAACAACAAACAGAAGTTAATGATGTATGGCAAGCATGTATAACTCCAAACGATGGTACTGTTGAGGGTGCAACCAATTGTAGTAATACTTTAACAATCTTATCAACGCCACCACAAATTGATTCAATTTTAATAAATTCGACATCAGGATTAAATACTTCTGATGATAATTTAACATTATTTACAACCACCTCAGATGCTGATGCAGATGATATAATTGAATTTATTGAATGGTTTAAGAATAGTCAATTAATATACAATTATTCAAAAAACATTATTCAACCTCAATTAACATCAACCTTATTTATGCCGTTTGATGATTCAAATCAAAATAATGCAACTTTTGCAAATGATTATTCTCAATACAACAACGATGGTACTGTTGTAAATGCAATATTTAATGCAACTGCAGGTCATGATGGCAATGGCGCATATCAATTTAATGAATCTGCATACATTAGACTTCCTGACAACACTTTTGATTCAGATACAGAAGGAACAATTGCCATGTGGATATATCCAAAAGCATATCATGATACTATTTTTTCATTAGCAGTTTCAGGAACACCATTATTTAATATACAAGCACCAAGATTAGGAAGCAATTGTCAAAACACAGATAATGATTGTATAATGTTTTCAAGATATGTTAGTGGAGCAAGTAGAAACACTATGCATAGTTCATTAGAAATAAATATAAATGCTTGGAACCACATAGCAATTGCAGTTAATAGTTCGGGAACAAGGTTTATTATTAATGGTGTTGAAGATCCAAACATTTATGAACAACATAATACTCTAAGCAGTGCAGCATGGTTTGATGATTTTTCCGCAATTACATCAAATTATGCAATTGGTGCTGATATTAGAGCGACTGTAGAATCACCATTTAATGGAACAATTGATGATGTAAGAGTTTATAATTTTTCAATTACAACATCAGAAGCAAAAGCATTATATGCAAACAGATCAAAATTAATCTTATCTTCAGAAACATCAACAAACGATGTTTGGCAAGCTTGTAACACTCCTTTTGATGGATCTCAATTTGGTACAAGAAATTGCAGTAATAATTTAACAATACAAAATTCTGCACCTGTTGTTACGTTTATAAAACTTAATGCAACTTCAATAGAAAACATAACAACTGACAATTTAAATTTATATTATTCTGTTACAGATGCAGAAGGAAATAATATTATAAATTATACTTCATGGTTACGAAATGGAAGATCTTATCCAGCAACACCTTATGGAATGGGTCATAATAATAAAATATTATCTATGCCGTTTGAAAATTATACAGATCAATATGATATTGATAATGATTTTTCAAATACAAATACAGAACCTAATGTAGATGGACCAACTTGGAACGCCACTGGCGGTTATGATGAATATGGGTCGTATTATTTTGATGGTTTTGATAATATAACATTAGGCGACTTTGACTTGCCAAGAAAATTCTCAATTTCAACTTGGATAAACCCCGAAAATGTTTCCACTGGCAGTAGTCAGATTTTAATTTAT
>JBHPGL010000030.1:0-15052 GCA_042570655.1 Nanobdellota archaeon
TTATAAGGCTTATAAAGAAAAAGATACTATCCCAATGTTATTAAAAGATTTATTACAAAATTATCATTAATGAATGAAGGATTATTTTTGAAGAAATTTTTAGAATCATGCGAAAAACTAAATATTGATCCAGAACCAATAAGTATAGAATTCTTAAATAATTTCCAAAAACATAGACATGGAAGTTTTGAGAGATATATGAAATCAATAGGATTCTGATTTTCTTTTCAAGTAGGTTTTTTAGGTAATGGTGGAATATGTTCGCTCATAGGAATTGTATCCCTTTGTTCATAATCTCCTTCTTTTTCATAAAGAATTTCTCCTTCCGCTGGATTTGCATCTGGTTTATAATCTTTACAATTACTACATCTTAATAACATTGGGATAGTATCTTTTTCTTTATAAGCCTTATAATATTCATTTATTAATGTGTAGAAAATATCTTCTTTACAGTCAGGACAGTCAATTGCAAGAATTGCACCTACAGTAATCTTTTCCAAATCTTCTTCAGTCATTCCGAGTCCTTCAAGTTTTTTATGCATTTTTATTTTATTTTTAGTAATTTAAAATTTTGTTAACACGCTCCGTGGTTGAAATTTAAATAGATATCACCACCGAGTCTAGATGCCCTCGCTTCTATGATTCAAGTACTTCGCATGGTGTTAATAAAATTATTTTTAATTGAATTAATAATTTTTATTCTTCATTATCGTGATAAAACACAAATTCTCTGAATGCACAGACATTTTCCATGAATAAGTTGAATACATCATTTAATTCTCCATCTTTTTGCAGGTTTTCATCTGTTTTAAGATTTATAACCTGATTTTTAAGATTTGTAACTTGAATTGAAAATTCATCAAAAGTATATGGATTTCTACTACGTAAATAATCTTCTACTGTAACTTTTAACTGTTGCATTCCTTTTTCCATAGAACTTTGAACCTGTTTTGATCCTTTTAAGAAAAGTTCTGTTTCAAATTCTTTATATTTCCTTGACATTGGTTGATAATATTTATTATTCCATTCAAAACCGTTTTCCCATGATTCTGTTAAATTGTTTTGAATAACTTTTTCAGGTAATTGGAATGGTTGTCTTAAATCTTCATAATGTTTATTATCCATTAAGAATTTTAAGTCAAGATTAACTTTGCATGTTTTATCCATAAATTCGTTTCTCTTTTTCATTAATGGATTTAAAAATATTTTTTTTGCAAGTCTTGGCATAGATTCTGATACATCTGTTAACATTATTGGAGTACAGTTTGTATCAAGGCTTTTTCCGACAGCTGTAAAATTTTCCCAATCTGCATTTAATTCAGGATCACGTCCTCTTTTCTTAATTTCATTAACATATTCTTCCATTCCATAATATTCAAGAAAAAATTTAACTTCATTTTGTAATCTTAAAACATCTGATAATCCTCCTAAAAACTCAAAATTATGAGAATGTACTGGACTAAGGTTTAACATATTTTCTAGGAAAATATGGTTTGGATATGGTGCATATTTATCATCCCTTATTGAGGAGAGGATATCTCTGATCGAAATTACAGTTCTTCGCAATCTTACATCTGGCGGAACAACTTCTGGTTGATTTTCTTCCCAATCATTTTTCCATGCATCAATATTTTTCATTGCAATTTTATCATAAACAATAAAAGATAGAGCTTCTTGCTCTTCTTTTTGCATCATTTTAATATACATTCTAACATTTAATCCTAATGGATTGATAATTGTTCTCATATAATGTTCAACTAACTTATATTCTTCAAGAACTCCACCGGTTCTATATTTAGGATTATTTGTTCTTTCAATCCGTTCATCAAGAATTTCGTCAAAAACATCTCTACATATTCCAGAAATCTGTTTTTTTGTTAATCTTTCACTTGCATCATCTAAAAGATTATTTGAGATACCTAAAGTATTATTATATAAATCAATTCTATCTTTTGGTTTTAATATTTGAAAACCTGTTTTTTCTAATTTTTTATCATACATAAATAAAACCCCCAACAATGCCCTGATTACTGCTGATATTAATGGAAATGTATATTTATTTTATAAAGATTTCTATTCTTTACTATTATTGAATGGTTTCATTGACTCTATTACAACAATATTTATAATATATTTGCATAGAGTAATTTTTATGAAAAAATTATCAGGGTATTTTGATTATTTAGGGAATAAAACTTATATTGATAAATATCCTGAAACGATTATTAAAAATGATGACCTTTTTGATAAGAAAATTATGGAAATGGGTTGCGGAACATTTAATGATATGATGTATCTTATTGATTCTTTAGTAATTAGTTGGGATGATGTTTATATTTCTGAACCTTACATCCCTGCATTTTGTCAAACTATTGATAAAATTGATAAGATATGCGGTGATGGATATTGTTATGAAAATAGGTTAAGGATTAGTGATAGGCCTTTGCCTAATAAGGATTTAAGTGATGAATGTGTTGATTTTGTTTATTCAAATAATGTTTTGCATGCACTTGCATATAAATCGCTTGAAGAAAAGCTAGATTATAATTTTTATCATGAAAAAAAGATTTATCCTTGTATGAAAGAAAAAAATAAATTATTTAGGGTGCCTAACGAGAAATTGGTTGATGTTTTAAAAGATGTTTATAGGATTTTAGATAATGAAGGAGTATTTTTTGGTAGAACTTTGTCTGCTAAAGTTGATATGGAAGTAATGGAAAAGTTAAAGAATAAAAAAGATAAAACTAAAGCAGAACAATTTACTTATTGGACAGGTGAAGCTGTTTTAGATGGAACTTTAATGGGATTAAATCCAAATAGGTTTTCTGATCTTGGGAAATATGTTGGTTTTAGTAAGGTTAAAGTGATTGAAGAAGAACCAAATCCTGAAAAACCTCGAAGAAATTTGTATTTTAGGTTTGAGAAGTGAATGGATTCTTAATTATACATGCTAAGTCAAGTTAAGTGGTAAACAGTGCCACTATCAGGCATAAACTACTTCTCAACTTCGGTTAATTTTTAACCTCAGGTCGACTAGTTTATTCTGCGAAGCTTACTTCTCATGCAAAATAGACAGTGGCACTACAACACACAATACTTGACTTAACCAATTATACATAAGATTTATATATCTTTTAATTTCCTACATCTATAGATATTATGACAAATAAATTTACAACAGATGTGGTGATTGGACTTGAAATTCACGTTGAACTAGATACTAAATCAAAGATGTTTTGCGGATGTAGTACTGATTTAGCTGAAGCAGAACCAAATTCTTTAGTTTGTGAGACTTGTTTAGGACATCCTGGTTCCAAGCCTGTATTAAACAAGAAAGTTGTTGATTTTGCTCTAAAACTTTGCATGGCATTAAATTGTAAGATTGCATCATCTATTCATTTTAGCAGAAAATCTTATTTTTATCCAGATATGGCTAAGAATTTTCAAATTACACAATTTGAAGTACCTTTGGGAGAGAAAGGTGTTTTGAAATTAAAAGATGGCAAGGAAATTAAGATTACAAGGTTACACATTGAAGAAGATCCGGCTGCACTTGTTCATCCTGAAAGTATTACAACTTCAAAATATGTTATGGTTGATTATAACAGAAGTGGACATGCATTAGCAGAAATTGTAACTGAACCTGATATGACTTCACCTGAAGAAGCTAGAGACTTTTTAAAAGAGTTGATAAGAGTATTGACTTATTTGAAAGTGTTTGATGTTAATAATGGTATAATTAAGGCAGATGCAAACATTTCAATTAAAGAATCAGGTTATATACGGGCAGAGATTAAAAATATTACTGGATTTAAAGAGATTGAAAGAGCTCTTAATTATGAACTTGAACGGCAAAAAGAAGCTGTTTCAAAAGGAGAGAAGTTTGTTCAATCAACGAGAACATGGGATTCTAATGAGGGAGTTACGCATCATCTTCGTACTAAAGAGACTGAAGCTGATTATGGTTATATAATTGATCCAGATTTGGTAGAGATTGAAGTTGGTAAGGATTGGTTGGATAAGATTAAATCTGAGATGCCTGAACTTGCTCAAGAAAAGTCTAAAAAGTTTATTGACTCATATGGAATTGATAAAGAGTTTGCTAATATATTAGCTAAAGAGTTAGAGCTTGCTGAAATGTTTGAAAAGGTTGCAAAAGAAGTTGACCCTAAACTGACTGCATTTTGGTTGCGGCGAGAGTTACTTCGTGTAATGAATTTTAATAAAATTAGTTTTGGCGATCTTAAAATAGATGCTTCACATATGATTGCATTATTGAAATTGGTTGAAGCTAAGAAAATTACTGATAAAGTTGGACAGAGTATAATTGAAAAATTGGTAGTTTCACCATTTGATGTTGATAAGTATGTTAAAGAGAATGATCTTGGAGCTGTTTCAGATTTAGGAGCGATTGAAAAAATGTGTAAGGAAGCTGTTGATGAAAATCCTAAAGCTGTCGAAGAGTTTAAAGGCGGTGAGGAGAAAGCTTTGAACTTTTTAGTTGGCCAGGTGATGAGGAAGAGTAAAGGTAAGGCTGTTCCTAACGAAGTTAATATTATTCTGAAGAAGTTGATAAAGTAGTAAAACATTATTCTAATTAAGTAAAACCAAATTCAAATTTTGATTCTCTTGATGTTTCACCCTCTTTAAATCTAGGATTATAATGGAAAACAAAAAATTTATATCCATTATTAATTTTAGTAATTTTTCCCATTAATTGTGAAATGATTTCATAATCACAAAATTCTGTTTGGAGATTTCTATGAATTATTGTTTGATAAAATTTTGCTTCAATTGAATAAATACTATCTTTTCCACTTTTATCTTTCAGAAAAAACCCATTTGAGTTAGGTATTTCTTTATTCGATTCTTTGTTAATAGAATCGATAGTTCTATACCTAACATCCACTATGATATGAACACTATTTTTAGGAATTTCTTCATATTCTGATATCATTTCTTTAATTGAACTAAATGCTAGAAATTTTGTTTTATTAATACTAAATGGAGGAATGCCGAAAGAAAATAATAATCCTGTTTTAAATAAAAATCTGCTTAAATTACCGTTCTTACTATACATTTGTTCTTGTACTTGATCTGTTACCTCAAACATTAAATTACCCCTTATTTAATTTATATTAGGAGTTTAATTTATAAATTTTATTGTGATTAATAATTATTAAAATTCTATAATCCAAAAGAACATCTACTATTGATCTATGACCTTACCTGCAATTAGTTTAACAGAAGCTATTGCAATTGCCATTAAAATAACTAATGCTAAGAATTTTGGATGAAATACGGTTTTTAATACATTACCTGTATAGTCATCTGAAGAATTAATTGGTTTTGTAATAATTACATCCGTCACATTTTTACCCTGACCTGCGTCAAGCAACGTTTGACCAAATGAAAAACCAATACCTGCTACAATAACGAGGAAGGCTGTAATGCCTAATGTCCATGATGTGGCGGGTTTTTTAATCACTGCTGCTAACTCTGCATTCGTTACACCTACAACATTAAATACAAATAAAAAGAGTACCAGAGCAATTACTAAGATTATTACCATTGGTGCCAGATTTGAAACAATGTTGATTGTTATTGGTGTTAAAATAAATAAAATACCTATGACTGCAGCCATTAATGCATGAATGTTTTTATCTGCATCTAAGAATTTATATTTTTGCATTATTGCAAATGTAACTACAAAAATGAATAATAGTGTGAATATTGCACTAAAATGTTGTGCTAGAGACATATCCAGCGGATTAAATAAACTTGCCATTTTCTATATTTTAAATTTTAATCTAATAGTTCTTTAACTTTTCCAATATAATCTGTTTTCTCTTTATCTTTATCAGGTCCAACAATATATGAAATTATAATTCCGAACACTAGAACTATTACTACAACAGCTTGAATTGCGGGATCACGAAGGAATGGTATAGCTGGTAATCCTTGAATAACTTCAGCTGCTTGAAGAAAAATATATCCTACAACTAGAACTCCTGCAATAACAACCCATCCTCCTATCTCATTTTTAGAAATATCTAATCCTTTACCAAACACTCCTAAGAAAAGTAATAACATGACAATACCAATTAGCCAGATAGAGACATATGGAATCGCACTATACATTATAGTTACAGGATTTGGTTCAATACCCATTAAATGCGGAGCGATAGATGCTAATGCAACAAATAATGCGATCATAACATGGAACTTTTTTTCCTCACCTAATAGATTTACTTTATGAGCAATTGCATAAACAACCGTAAATATAAATATGAAAGGTAGAATTATATCAATGAAACCCCACTCAGTTAACATTTGTAAAAATGAATTTCCTGCGAATGAACCATATACCATTTTAAATCACCTATTCCTCGTCTCCTCCTTTTGAACCTTTTTTAGTAGGCATTGTAATAATAACCATCATTCCTATTAGGAAACCTATCAGTAGGACTGATGCAACTGCTGTTGTCGTTATATTATCAACTAACCATTCCCATCCTATTAAAAGGATGTTTTTCCCTTGGATATCGATTGAACCCATTGTGATTAACATAATTCCAACAAACATAATAACTGTAAAAGCTTGTTTATACCAAGAATCTTTTGCAAAATAACCTTCGTCTTCTTTACTAAAAGAACCTACCAAAATCATAAAACAAACTACTAAGGCAAGTAAAACTACCATTTGTGATACTGTTTGATTAATTATTGAAACTAATTGTCCTGATCCAACAACAAGAAATGCAATTACAAAAGCAACAATAGAGTTAATATTTTTTCTTGGAACATCTTCTCCACCAATTTTTTCTGTTCCTAATACTTTAGTTTTCTCTAATATAGCGAAAACCATTGTAAAAACAAGTAAGAAAGGTAGAACGACTCTAAATATTCCTATATCGGCGAAAAAGCCTACAGCCTCACCTAATACACCTCCTTCTGTTGCCATACAATATTTTTATTTTATTTAGTATTTAAATCTTTCTGTTTGTTATATAGGAAAGGTTATAATGGAGTTGTATAAAGTTTATATATGTAGAAGTGTTTTTTTGTATTTAGTTTATTATGTTATAAAAAATTATAATTGCGTTAACACGCTTCGTGGTTGATGATTCATTTGTATGATGACAACCGAGTCTTCACACCATTGCAAGTGTATTTTCAGTACTTCGCATGGTGTTAACACAATAATAATAATTTTTGGAGCAAGTAATTATGAAAATCGGAATGTTTACAGATGCATATCATCCTGTAATGAACGGAGTTGTGAATTCAATAGATCTTTACTCAGATTGTTTACGGGAAAAAGGTCATGAAGTAATTATATTTGCACCTAAATTTCCTGGAAGTAAAGATGAAGAAGGTGTAGTTCGGTTAAATACAATTGAAGTACCAAACAGAGCTGGATATAGAGTTTTTGTTCCGCCATTTGGAAAAAAAGCTAAACAAATATTTAAACAATTAGATATATTTCATGTACATCATCCTTACATGGGTACATATGTAGTTAAACATGCTAAAAAATATAATAAACCATTGATCTTTACACATCATACTGTTTATGAAGAGATGGCAAGATATTTTCCAATTGATCAAGAGACTTCTAAAGGATTAATCAAATGGTTAGTTGCAATATTTTGTAACAAATGTGATTTGATTTTTGTACCTAATTTTCATATTAGAAATACTTTAAGATTTAGGAAGGTTACTAAAAGAATTGAAATTCTTCCAACAGGTGTTAATTTTAAAAATTATAAAGTTTTAAATGGTGAAGGTAGAAATAAGGTAAGAGAAGAAATTCGAAAGAAATATAATATTGGTAAGGAAGATAAAGTTTTAATTTATACCGGCAGAATTGCTAAAGAAAAAAATTTATCTTTACTATTAAAAGCATATAGGGAATTATGTAATAAATATTTGAATTTGAAATTGATGATTGTAGGTGAAGGTCCTGAAAGAAAATGGCTGCATTATGCAATTAAAAATATTGGATTAAAAAATATAATTCTACCTGGTAAAGTTAAATATGAACATTTACCTTGTTACTATGCTGCTGCAGATGTATTTGTATTTCCATCTTACATTGAAACTCAGGCATTAGTTGTAATTGAAGCAATGGCTGCAGGCATACCTGTTGTTGGTATTAATAATCGAACAAATAGAACTTTAATTAGACATAATGTTAATGGATTGTTGGCTAATAATTATAATGATTTTGTTAAAAATGTTGATAGAGTGTTATCTGATAATAGGTTAAGAGTTAGGTTAATTAATAATTCAATGAGAAAAGTTAAAGAGTATGGTATTTCTAGATTAACAAATAAATTGGTTAAAGAATATATTAATTCAATGAACCGGAAAAATTAGAATTTATTCAAAATCTCTCGTTAATTAAAGACACACTCGTAAACTCGTGTGAAAACCGTGCTCCAATTAAACTTTTTATAGTTATGGAGCACCGTGTACGGTTCGCAATAGCAATTTTTTTGTGTTACGAAATTCACTTTGGTCCCTCACTTGCCAATTCTGGCGACTTTTTCTACAAAGCCATTTACTTAAAGAATTTTTTTATTTTTTTCATAAAATTTTCATAAGGAGAAGATTTTGATTCTTTGTCAAACTTTTTTAGTAAATCAATTTGTTTTTTTGTAATTTTTTCAGGAGTGTCAATAATTACTCTTACCAATTGTGAACCTGTTCCATGGAATTCTAAATGGTTAATACCTTTATCTTTCATTTTAAAAATTGTGTTTGTTTGTGTTCCTTTAGGAATTTTTAATTTTGCTTTACCTTTTAATGTAGGAATTTCAATGTTATCTCCTAACACAGCTTGTGTATATGATATTGGTATTTCTAGATAGATATCGTCTCCTCTTCTTTGAAAAATCGGGTGATCTTTTACATAAATAATAACATATAAATCTCCTGTAGGACCGCCTTTTATTCCTGCTTCACCTTCATCTCTGACTCTTAACCTTGAATTCGTATGTACGCCTGCAGGAATTTGGATTTCTAACTTTGCTTTATTTTGAATTCTTCCGTCACCATCACATTTTGAACATGGATTTTTAATAGTTTTACCTTCACCATTACATTTGTTACATCTTGATTGAGTAGAAAATATTCCAAATGGTGTTCTTTGTGTTCTTTGAATTGAACCTGTACCTTGACATTGGTCGCAAGTTATTATATCTGAATCTGATTTTGCTCCTGACCCGTCACATTTTGAACATTCTTCTAATCTTGGGATAACAATTGTTTTATTTATTCCTGTAGCAGCTTCTTCTAGATCGATTTCAAGGTTAAATCTTAGGTCTGCACCTCTTCTCATGCCTCCCCTTCTTTGTCTTCTACCGCCGCCAAAAAAGTTTGCAAAAATATCGTCAAATCCTCCCATGTCTCCAAAATTAAATCCGCCCATGTTACCAAAATCTTGTCCGTTAAAATCTTGAAATCCATCTGCAGTTGTTCCATACTGGTCGTATTGCTGACGTTTTTGTTCGTCTGTTAGAACTGCAGCAGCTTCATTGATTTCTTTAAATTTATCAGAGGCATCTGCTTCTTTATTTATGTCAGGATGATATTTTTTAGCTAAATTTTTATAAGCTTTTTTAATATCAGATTTAGATGCTTCTTTGTCTACTCCTAATGTTTCGTAATAGTCTTTTGCCATTTTTTTAATTAAAATCCTTGGTTTCTTTTTCTTAATGTGTTAGCGCGCTCCGTGGTTGATGATTCAGTCGAAAGATCACGACCGAGTCTTCATCACCCTCAGTTTTTTATCGAGTACTACGCATGGCGCTAACACTTTTTACCTTTGTTTTAATTTTTTATAATTAATATTTAAATTTCTTTTGAATTGTTCATAATCTGTTCGATTAATTGAACCACCTGCAGCTGGTAGATGGCCGCCAGCATTACCATCTTCAATATCTTTAACAGATTCAGATAATAATGTGTTCATTGGGTATTTGTGATCATGTCGTCTTGCACTGATTGAAATTCTTGAACCACCCAAATCCTGTACAATTATAATTGTTTTATCAGGGTATTTGTATATTGCAAGTTCGTTAATTAATAATGATTTTATTCCAAACTTTGGTTTAATATAAAAAAGATAAAGATCGTTATCAATAATTTCCATTATTTCTTTATGTTTATTAAAATAATCATCTACAACTGGTTTGATAATTCTTTCATATTTACATAATTTAACTTTTGCATCTTGATAATTTGGACTGTTAAATATTACATCAAACACATCACCCATATCTGCTGAATTAATGGATTCTGCATAACTAATGAAATCTGATAGTTGTCCTAGTTCGGTTTTATAAATGTCGTCCTTAAGTTTAATATCGTATTTTTCATATATCTTATCAACAAAATCTTTCCACGTTTTATAAGCAGCATCACCGATTACTGCAATTGCAATGATCCAGTCAAACTTTTCAATGTCAACCATACCTTTTAATAGATCGTATGCAATTTTAGCAGTACAATAATAACTTGGATCAATATCTTTATAAATCATCTGAGGTTTTATTACAGTTGTTTTATTGCTGTTAATATCATTCATGATTTTATGGTGATCAATAATAAGAATGTCTGCAAATTCTTCAATCCTTTTAATATTTTCAATGTTATCTTCATCTACATTTAAATCTGTAATAATTAATTTGTTAATATTATTTTTTTTAAGAACGTCAACAGTATAGTCTTGTATTACTATTTCAGAAGCTTTTTGATTAAATATTAAAGAAAATTTAATTCCCATGATTTTAAGAGCTTTTGCTATAATTACACCTGAACAGACTCCATCTGAGTCTGTATGGTGAACTATAGCTATCCTATCATCTTTTTGTAAAGTTCCAATATATTCTTCAAATTTTTTTATTGGTTCTTTGCTGATTAATTTCATATTTGTTCTCTATTTTTTTTCTTCTGGTTTTTCTTTCTTTTCTTCTTCGTCAACTACTTCTGCATCAACAACTTTTTCTTTGTCATCTCCTTTAGCTTCTTGTTGTGGTCCTTGTTGAGATTGTTGTGCAGCTTGCTGTTCAGCAGCAGCTTTTTGATATAATTCTGTTGCTGCGTCTTGAGCAAGTTTGTTAATTTGGTCAAGTTTTTCTTTGATTTTTGCAACATCTTTTTGTTCAATCTCCATAAGTTTCTTCAATTCGTCAATACTATCTTTCAAAGGTTTAAGTTTCTTTTTATCAACTTTACCTTCCATATCTTTCATTGATTTTTCTGTTGTATATATAATTGTATCTGCTTGATTGATTATTTCAATTTCTTCTTTCTTTTTATTGTCTTCCTCTGAAAATTTCTCTGCATCTTTTCTCATTTTTTCAACTTCTTCTTCACTTAAATTAGTTGAAGCTGTAATTGTAATCTTTTGTTCCTTACCTGTTCCCTTATCTTTAGCACTTACATTTAAGATACCATTTGCATCAATATCAAAACTAACTTCGATTTGAGGTATACCTCTTGGCGCAGGTGGAATTCCAACTAAATCAAATTGTCCAAGTGTTTTATTGTCTGCAAACATTGGTCTTTCACCTTGTGCAACTCTAACAGTTACAGCTGGTTGATTATCGGCTGCAGTTGAAAATACTTGTGATTTTTTTGTTGGTATAGTAGTGTTCTTTTCAATCAGTTTTGTAAATACGCCACCTAAAGTTTCAATTCCTAAATTTAATGGTGTTACGTCAAGTAATAGAACATCTTTTACCTCTCCACCTAAAATACCTGCTTGGATTGCTGCACCTAATGCAACAGCTTCGTCAGGGTTAACAGATTTGTCTCCGTCTTTATTGGTTAAATTTTTAATCATCTTTTGTACTGCAGGAATTCTTGTTGAACCACCAACAAAAATAACTTTATCAATTTTATCTTTTGATAATTTTGATTCTTTTATTGCCTTTTCTGTTGGACCTTTTAATCTTTCAATGATTGGTTCAATTATTTTTTCATATTCAGCTCTTGTTAGGTCGTAGTTTAAATGTTTTGGTCCTGCTTGATCTGCTGTTACAAATGGTAGATTGATTGTTGTCTTTTGTGCGCTTGACAGTTCGATCTTTGCTTTTTCAGCTCCTTCTTTTAATCTTTGTAAAGCTGTTTTATCTGATTTTAAATCAATTCCATTTTCTTTTTTGAATTTTTCAGCAGCCCAATCTATAATTAGTTCGTCAATATCATCTCCACCTAGATGGTTGTCACCTGAAGTTGATTTTACTTCAAATACACCTTCTCCAAGTTCTAGAATTGATACATCAAATGTACCTCCACCGAAGTCGAAGATAAGAATTGTATGTTCTTCACCTTTGTCTAGTCCATAAGCTAAGCTTGCTGCTGTTGGTTCATTTATGATTCTTAATACTTCTAGTCCTGCGATTTTACCTGCATCTTTTGTAGCTTGCCTTTGCGCATCTTCAAAATATGCTGGTACTGTAATTACAGCTTTTGTAACAGGTTGACCTAGATATTCTTCTGCATCTTTTTTTAGTTTTTGCAAGATCATTGCAGAAATTTCTTGAGGAGTATAATCTTTTCCTTCAATTGAAACTTTATGGTCTGATCCCATATATCTTTTAATAGATCTTACAGTATGTTCGGGATTAGTTATAGCTTGTCTTCTTGCGACTTCTCCAACTAATCTTTCTTTATCTTTTATTGTTAGTACAGACGGTGTTGTTCTACCTCCTTCTGTGTTTGGTATGATTGTAGCTTTTCCACCTTCCATTACAGCTACTGCTGAGAAAGTGGTTCCAAGATCGATTCCTATTATTTTTGACATTTTCTTCTTTCCTCCTATGAAACTCTGGGTTTCATTTTTAATTAATTTTTATTAATAAAAACCCTCTCGTTCGGTTGCCGCAATCGTTAGCTTTGCTCTAATGCGGTACTGTGTGCGGTTCGTAATAGTTATTATCTCATGTTTCGAAAATAACTGGGCGACCTCACTGACCCATACGGGTGAGGGTTTTTATATTAAAGTTATTTCAACCGAAATAACTATATGAATCTGTTTCTTTTTCAGATTCTTTCTTTACTTCTTCGCCTCTTTTTTTCATTTCTTCTTCGAATTTTGATATTGGTTCCGGCTTTTTTATTTCACCATATTTTTGTTCAAAATCTTGAACTGTTCTTGCCAGTAAATTTAATATTTGTTTTGCATGAAATGGATCTACCATAATTGTATTATGTCTAACCTGAATAATATTTTGTTCTCTTGACCTTAAATCTGTTCTTGGTGTAACACATCTAAAGTCTAAGATGAATTGTAACGGGTTAAAGTTAATTGACATTTCATGTGAAAACATTTCTTTTCCATTATCTATTATTACATTTGTTTGTTTTTTTTCCATATTAATCACCTTTAAATTGTAATTTGTTTATATTAACACCATAATGTTTTGCAACTTCTCCTGCATCCCATGCTTTTGTATCTTTCATTTCATATCCTAGCATTTTAACACCTTTTTCAACATCTATCCTTGTATGTGCTTCAACTTCAACAAAAGGGTTTATTCCTGGATATTCATCAAAATCAAAATGGATCCCATCTATTTCAAATGAAATTCTATTTTTTTCATAAGTTGAACTTTTTTGGGTATATCCTAATTTGTGAAATATTTTTAATACTGAATTGAAATCGTCAACTTTTGATTCATGTTCAATACAATGTTTAATGTCAGATTTTTCAACTCTTTCTTTATAGACAAGTTCAACATCATCGCCAATTTTTCTTAATCTTAACAATTCACCTTTTTTATGAATGTCGCCATTATCATTATCTAATAATATTGATGATATTCTACCGTCAAAAACCTTTTTTGCACCTAAGCTTTTAAGTTTATTAATTATCTCTTCCTTGTTAATATCCAATATTTTAACTTCGATTTCGTCTACCATTTTATTTCTCATCTAATTTTTCATAATTTAATATTTTTTTTAGTTTTTCTTTGTCTTTGATTAGGTCGGATAGTTTTCCGCCATCGATACAATTGTGATTTTCAAGGTATAATGCCCATTGTCTGATTGATTCTGGATCGTTTTCGTTGACGAAAAAGTTTAGGTTGAACCAATCTGTTAATTGTTGACTGAATTGATGACAATGACCAATTCTACAATGCAATGGTTTTACATTATGGATAACACACCCTTTTTCATTCAGGAAAACACATTTGCCAAAAGGTTTATTCTTAATTTTTATTGTTTTTGGTTTATGTCTTGTTGTATTAAATCTTGTTCCTTCCTGCAGATATTTATCTTTCAATTCTTCTTCTGAAATGTCAAGGAATTTAGCCATTTCTTTATGGTCTTCATCTGCAAGATATCCTGCATCATGTTCACAGCATTTTGTACATTCAAAACATGGTCTGTTTAAACTTAAAACTTCATCCTTTGTTGTTGATTTCTTGATTTTCATTTTTCCCCTCTTTTTTGCTTACTTTAACCTTTGCAGGTCTGATTATGATATCATTTAACATATAACCTTTTTGAAGTTCTTCTAAAATAATGTTATCTTCATCTGATTCTTCTGTTAAAAGTGCTTCATGTTTGTATGGATCAAATTTTTCGTTTATTGTTTTTATTGTTTTTAATCCTTCTTTTTCTAGAGTGTCTATTAATTGCGAATAAATTAGTTTCATACCTTTTGTGAAATCATTATCTTCATCTACATGTGATAATGCTAATTCGAAATTGTCTAAAATTGGGAGTATTTTGATTATTGTATCTGAACATGCGTTCATGATTAAGTTTGATCTTTCTTTTTCAATTCTTTTTTGATAGTTTTCAAATTCTGCCTTTAATCTTTGCAATGTTTCTGTAAGTTCTAAGATTTGCTGATTTTTCTTATTTAATTCATCATCTTTACTTACTTTCTTCTTTTCTTTCATTAAACCACCACACCTGTTGACTTTAAATCAACCTAGTTTATCTTAAACAATCTACTTATATATAAAGGTTTGTATACTGGAGAATATAATTGTATGTAATTTTCTTCTATTTAGCTTTCTTTAGAAAG
>JBHPGL010000031.1:0-14665 GCA_042570655.1 Nanobdellota archaeon
GTCAAGCATTTCTGGCGATGAATTTTTTAAAATTAGGTTATAGAAGAAAGAAAGTTAATGGATCAAGCATGGATATTGTTGATTATGTTAATCTTGAAAGAATTCAATCAGATGAATTAAATGATAAATTATATGGTATGAGTCATCAGATATCTTTAAAATTAAATGAAACTGATCACAGAACACTTTTATCTGGTGATTATACAGATGATAAATTGATGAAAATAATGGTTCAAATGGGTTATCATGGCGAAGTACCTAGTGATATTAAAAATTTGTTTAGAATTACAGTTGATGCGATGAAAGATTTTAATTCTTTTGCTATTAAAAATGATTCTATCGTTAGAATTTATCCTGGATCAACCATGGAACATTGTTTAGATAGATATCATGAAAATATTTTTGGACATTTATATGGGAAGAAACAGAATTATCCAATTGTAAAAGATCCTTTTAAAAATTGTCAAACAAGAATTTAATTATTGTTCAACTTCATATCTTAGAATTGCAGCAATTTTACCCATATCTCTTAACTGTACACCTTCTCTTGTTTCAACTGAAATAATTATTACATCTGTCCCCAGTTCTTTAGCCTTATCAGAAAATTTGTCAATGGTTTCATCATCTAATGCTTCTGAAAGTAGAAGTTTATCAATTGCACCCATTTCTAAAGTTTTCCATACATGATCTGGACCATAACTTACCATTTTTTCATTTGTAGCTAAATAATTAAAGAATTTGGCCATGATTTTTTTTTCATCTGCGATTTCTTCTGCAGCTAATAGATCTTGCGATTTATCTAACAATTCCTGCATTCCAAACTCTCCTGTATAAGATAAATCTTTTTGACCGATAATTTTCTTTTTTACGTCTCCTGTAATGTAATCTTTATTTAAAAAATCTGTAACTGTTGAACCTGGTCCGCCAATAATTATTCCTTTCAGATGTTCTCTATTTAGAAATTCTTCTTTCATATATTCTGATATTTTTTTAAAGTGATCTTTTGCAGCACCTTCTCTGATTCTGGCGAATCTCTGTGCACTCTGTCCGCCTGCCTTAAACTTTCCAGGTACTTCTGAATGAGTTTTTCTTAACGGAACAATTGTTTTACCTTTTAATAAAGCAAACATTGCATCTCTTCTATCCAGAACAACAAGTCCGAAAACTTCTTTTGTATCTGTTAAACTTTCTAACAATTCTAATTGGAATGTTTTATCACATCTGTATAAACGTTGATTAATTGGGACAGGAGGTTCAATACTCCAAACTTGTACATCTGATCCTCCTTCTCGTTCTGCTACATTTCCTGAAAAGATAGCTAGTCCGTTTTCTGGTGTTTTTTTGAACAGTTTTAAATGTTGAATCATTCTTTCTAAAGCGTCAATTACATTTTTTCTTGTTCCTGTTGATTTAATATTTGTTGCCGTACCTTGTTCTTGTTGTAAATGGGTGTTGATTTTATTAATATCATATCCTGATGGGACATAAACTGATACAAGTTCAGTATGTCTACCTCTATATTTACTTAGTTCTTTTACAAATTTTTTCAGTTTATATCTTTCTGTTTCTGATAAAGCCATTTTTATCGCCTATTTAAGAAAATTAAAGTTTAAATATATAAAACTTACTGCATATTGCTCTAATATACAAAAAAATTTCTGGAAGATCTAATATATTTTCTAGTCATCTTATATATTATACATGGAAAAGTCAATACTATACCTTTTATGGTGTAGATAAATGCCTTTTCCAGTCGAACTCCTCCCTGGATAATCCAACCTTCAGGTTGGGGAGGAGTTCATCTTGGAGGTTGATAAAAATGGAAGAATATGATACTGAATATAGTATTGATCAATTTATCAATGAAAATATTTTTAAAAGACAAATTCAAAAAATAAAGTATTTATTTAATCCAAATAAGATTGTATTGGATCAAGAACAATATTGTCATATTATTAATAAATTAACAGGAAAAATTTCTGTTCTTGAAGGAGCATGTAAAAGAAATTTAATTTATGATGAGTTTATAATTGGAACAATTGAAGATAAAGTTGTTGTTAAAGATAATCATTTTGCAATAATTAATAATCCTATTGATAAATCTGAAAATGTTAATTATGGAGACCGAGAAGTTCGAATTGGTCCTTTATCTTTTCCATTATATCCTGGTGAAGAAGTTGAAAAGATTGATTCTAGTTATATTTTAACAAAATATGATGCTTTATTAATAAAAGCACTTAATGATTTTGAAGATCATAAAGCAGGAGATGAATTTTTAATTAAAGGTCCTGATAAATATATTCCTTCTAAACATGAAGGAGTTATTGATAAAATAAAAGGAATACCTTTATCTGATACAGAAGGTATTTATGTTCAAAATAAAGATAGTGGTGATGCAAATTTGGTTGAAGGATCTGAAGAAGAAACAATTTATTTTTTACAGCCAAACGAACAGTTTTATGAAAAAGAAATTACAAATGATGAATTAATGGGATTGGGTTTACAAGAACAAAATTCTATTGATGGAATGAGAATTTTAACAAGACAAGCTGTTAACGATTCATATCTAAGAGATAAATCAAAAGCTATTGTGATTGAATTAGAAGAGAATGAAATAATTTGTATTTATGATGGAAGTGAGTCAAGGATTGAAAAAGGGCCAAAAACAACTTTTCTTGGACCTTATGAAAGACCAAAAGTATTGAATTTATCAGGTGGAAAACCTATCAGACAAAATATTTTAAAGGTTGCATTGTTAAAACTTGGTCCTGATTTTATTTATGATAGAATTAATGTACGAACAAAAGATAATGCTCAACTTATTATTGATGTTACATATAAATGGTCTTTTAATTTAGAAGATAAAGAGTTGAAAAAAGCTTTTTGTATTGAAGATTTTGTTGGTTATGCAGCTGAAACTTTATCATCCGAAATTAGATCTGTTGCTGCTTTACATGATTTTGAAGATTTTCATGCTAAATCTTTAGAATACATTAAAGAAAAGGTATTTGATGGTGAAAATAGAATATTTGATGAGAATGGATTAGCTATTTTTGACATTGATATTACATCTATTATCCCTTCTGATGAAAAGATTGCTGAAAAACTTCATGAAGCAATAAAAAATAATATGGATATTTATTGTAACAAAATGGTTTTAAATGCTACCCTTGAATCTGAAAGACAAGAAGTTGAAGGTAAAATGAAAATTGTTGATGAAAGAAAAAAATTAATTGAGAAAAATTCTCTTAATGAGAGGTTAGAAGTAATTGAAAAAGCTAAGATTAAAGCTGATGAAAAGAAAATTTATTCTGAGAGTGAAGCATTAGTAATTAAAATAAAGAATGATGCTGAGGTTGAGGCTGAAAAGAAGAAATTAGAAGTTATTATTTCTGAACTTAACAAAGATGGTGCAGAGAATTATATTAATCTTAAGAAAGTGACTGTATTTGATGATGCTGAGAAGTTAATGGTAGTACCAACTGATTCAAAAATAGTTTTACCTTATGCACAGGAGTTGTTTGAAGAATGAAATTTGTAATATTAGGTGCTATGGAAGAAGAAGTTGCTGAATTTAAAGATTATAAAGATGTTTATGTTGCATGTACAGGTGTTGGTAAAACCAATGCTGCAATTGTAGCACAAAAAATGATTTATCAACATGATCCTGATTATATTTTTTTTGTTGGTGTAGCGGGCGCTCTTACTAATTCTTTGAATGTAGGTGATATTGTTGTTGGTGAATCTGCTATTGATATTGATATGGATGTTAGGTTATGGGATTCAAGATATAAAATTGGTGAAATTCCTTTTTCTGGTGATAGAATATTTCATTCTGATCTATTTATTGTTGATTTGCTTAAAAATCTTCAAAAAGGGTATATTGCAACAGGATCTAAGTTTTTAGATAGTAATGCTAAGAGGGAATTAGTTGATAGAATTGATGATTTTAAATTTGATAATAAAGTTCCAAATGTGTATGATATGGAAAGTGTTGCTGTGTTACAGACTGCTCAATATAATAATGTTAAATGTTTAGTATTAAGAACGATTAGTGATAATTTAAATGGCGGTGCTTCTGATTTTAATAATTTTATGAAAGAAGCTGTTCTTGGATATAAACCTATTGTTGATAATTTAATATATAAGTTAGAGTGTTTGGGCTAAAATAATCATTTTTCTACTACCGAGCATTAACTACTTCTCACCTTCGGTAAAATTTCATTTGACCTCAGGTCGGATCGTAGATTCTGCGAAGCTATCTAATTATGCAATATAGGTAGTAGAAAAACAATAATTATTTATGGCGTTTGGCCAAACTTACAATGTTTACAAGTAGCGTCAATAGGTATCCAATTATTATTTCTGTAACCATTAATGTATATCTTATTATAGATGTGGTTTGGACTGAATTCAAATTGATTGTCAATTCCAACTGCTCCTAAAAGGTTTGCTAGTAGAACTGCATGACCATCACAATCTGCTGTTCCTGAACTAAGGGTTTCTTCAGGTGTTTCAATATATTCAAAGTTTGGATCTTTTACATATTGAACATTTTTTTGGACAAATAGAAACATTGCTTTTGCATAACAAATATTATTATATGATGAACATGAAAGTTTTGCAATTTTGTTTGCTATAAGTTTTATTTGTGGATCTGATGGGTAGTAGAATTTTGTCCATCCTAGTTCGTCAAGATTGTGTGAAATGTTTTTTAGTTGTAGGTCTTGTATTACTTCTTCTATTGTAGGTGTATAAGAAGGGTATGGATCATATTTGATGAAGTATACTAGATAGAATCCAGTGATTATTATTAAGATTAGGATTAGTGCCATAATTATTTTAAGTGGTTGTGCTTTGTTTTCTTCGTAATCTAGTTCTTCCATGTTAAGTTAGAAATTGTTTTTGTATTTAATTGTTATGGTATGAATAAAATACTTTTTTTCATTTACAAGATTCTTCTTGACCTGAGATAGCTAAAAAGTTTTCTCCTAAAAAATCATCGAAATTATAAATTCTATATCCAACTGTTGCATAACCATTAGAATAACCTTCTATAGCATCTATGGAAATTGTCTTTCCTACAGCTCCTACATAGGCACCAAGATTATTTAATAATCCTTTACTTTTTTCTATTACATTACTATTTTCATCAATAATAACAACATTAAGATACATATTATCTCCTTCAATTGAAGTACCGCTTATAATAAAGTTTCCATCAGATCTTTTTACTCCATTTAAATCTGCTTTAAAATCGAGGTTGATTTCTTTATGTGAAATTTCATTTAGATTTGAATCATATCTTACAATTCCAATTTGTTCTGTACGGGCCCAGCTGGTTGGATCTGTATCTCCCCAATTATATAGTACTAAATAATTACTACCTTCTTTATATATGGAATGAGGATATAATCTTGATCCAGTACCATAAATATCTATAAATTGGGATGAGACTTTTGCACCAGTATTTTTATTAATTTTCGTTATGTAACCTTTGAAATTACTATAAGAATCATATCTAGATGCAATCCCCAACATAATTAAATTTTCATTATCTTCTATTAAATCAATAAAACTAGGAATGTCTAAACCAGGTCCTGGATTAAAATCATGTTGCATATATTCTGACCAAATAACAGTACCACTTGAATCTGTTTTAAACATAATACTACCTAAATTACCACCTCTATCTTGTGACCAAAGAACATAACCACCATCGCTCATTTGTTTAACTTGACAATAATGTCCAATTGGCCAATATTGTCCATTAACAACATTATAATATAATAATTCTTCACTCCAATCAATATCTCCATTAGAATTTAGTTTTACAAGGAAACAAGTACCCTCAGCAGGAGCATCAAATATGTAATTATTATCATGATTTGTTGTAATAGTTGTACCCATAATATATCCGCCATCTGTAGTTCTTGAAATTGAATATGCACGATTATTTAACGTTCCATAAGGATCGGATTTACTGAAATCATTTTCATCATATCTTTTCTCCCAAATCTTTTCACCATTTTCATTTGTTTTAACTACGTATATATCATTATAATGTAATCTTTTTGCATTATAATCTGGTAAATATGATGCATCCAATTCTGCTTGAGTCAGTATTTTTTCAGTAAAACCAACCATTATATATCCATTATCGTGAGATTTGTCAATACTAAATAATGTTCCACCTGTGTATATTGGATCATCAGGATGCAGTGAAATTATTTCTAAATCTTTTGAACATGTTTGTCCACTAGGACAATTTTGTGGTGTATTCCATTCAAGACAAGGATCAGTATCATGATAACCACAAGTTTTAATTTGATCACCTGCACATTCAATTTTTCCACTTAGACTACATTCATCAGTACACGAAATTATACATTGATCATTATCACAACTATATCCTGTTGAACATCCAGGTCCGCAAGTACTTTCACAACCATCATTACCGCATTGTTTACCTGCGCAATCAGGAGTACAAGGTGGTTCTACACAAGAATTTAATCTTAAATTATTTATGTTGCTTCGCATTTCATTCATTTGTGATGCATAAATATAGGAGTTTGGAGTTGGTGTTGAACTAGTCCAAGAATTTGAAACTGATCCTCCCCTAGAATTAATTGTTGTTTCTAAATTTTCAATTGCATTCCATAATTGTGAGAAATCAGATGATTCAATTATTATATTTCTAATGTTATTTGGATTTGTTTCACAATTGGTTAATGGTTGGTTAAGGTTTGATTCAAGTTCTCTAACACAAGTACAAAGTTCTGTAATATGTTCTGCTTTGATTAAGGTTTGATCTTTTTGAACAGGATCATCTGTCCAAGGAGGACATTCTGTCATTGCAGAACAACAATCTTCATCTTGATCATCTACTAGACCATCACAATCATTATCAGTTCCATCTGAACAATCTGTTTCAAGATTACAAAAAGTATCTGAATTTAAATCACAAGGATTATATTTAGCTGTGCTTCTAGTTGCACCACATCCATCTGTATAGTCGCAAGCATTTCTATATGCAGGTGTACAACATGCACCAAATGTTTCACATCCATTACTCCAATCATTATCACAATTATTATAATCCGGTGGACATCCACAATCTTCTGGACATGTTAACGGAGTTTCATCATATCCACATTCACCATCACCGCAAATACTTATTATTCCTCCACAAATACCATGGCCATCACATAGATCATTTAATGTATTTGGATTTCCATCATCACAAGGTGTTCCTGCCGTTACATAACATGGATAACTATTTATACTCAATGTACCTATACAAGAATTTGGATTTGGAGTACATATTGGTGGAACCATATTTGGATTTACATTTTCTGGGAACCAAACATCTGCTAATCCTGCAACATCTGTTTTATATGTTGCAGCTTGAACTTGTTCATTATAAGGTCTTTCTAAGCCACCCGGTCCGCACCAAATATCTATATATTCATGTTGGGTCCAACCATAATCCCATTTCCCAGGATAATAATTAATCTCATTAAATCCTGAATTAAGGATCCAACCTGACCAACCTGTTCTTGCTCTAATAATTCTACTTCCTGAAGGGAAATCAACTCCTGCAGGAAGTGAAGGAAGTGAAGTGTCTTGACCTACACCTATTATTTTATCTACTTCTTGATATGTTATTCCATTTGTTTTTTCACCACAAAATGCGTTTCCATTTATTTGAGTTATATAACCACTTCTATCATGACCATTTAACCTATAATTGTTTAAAACCCAACCTGCCCAAATAACACCCCATGGGTTAGATCTTACCATATATCCACCTATTAAAGCTGTAGGTGCATAAACATGATTAATAAAAGTGCAATCTGGTGCACATTCTCCTTCCAACCATCCTTGTTCAATTGTTGTGTAAGGACCATCATCACAAGCTTCTCCTGAATCAACAATACTATTACCACAAGTTCCTGGAAGAGTTATGGGTAGGCAACTTCCATCTTGTTGTACAATGAAATTCTCATTAACATTCCAACTCCAACCACTGGTTGATGCTTGTAAACCAATTGGATTACCTTTATTTGTGATTGTAGTAACACAATATTTATAATTAGTTGAACCTTCAGGAATAGGTAGACATTTATTAGCGTTTAAACATATTGCACCTGGATTTGATGATACATAAAATAATGCTTCATTTCCTGTATCTTTATTTTTAATAGTAACATGATCTTCTGAATTATAGCATTTCATATTTACTTTATCCTTATCTTCCAAACTTACTTCCCAACATAATGCGTTTACTGAATAAATTAATAAAATTACAATAATTAATAAAGAAAATTTATTCTTCAATAATTTCACCTTCTTGAGTTATTTCTTCAATAATATTTTCTTCTTGAATTGGACTTTGATTTTTAATGACATCATCTATTATTTCATCTTCACCTAATGTTTCATTAAAGAAATTTTCAAATAATTCTCGTTCTAATTCTTCTTGTGATGGTGGTCTATCTTTTAATATAAATATAAATAAAATTGTTAAAATTAGAACTATTAAGATACTAGTTATTATTAATATTTTGTATTTTTTATCCATAATAATCACATTTAGAATTAATTAAACTTTGATATCTTTTCTCAAGTTTAATTTTTTGCATTTTATCATTTGTTTAAATTTTTATTTTTTATTTGTATACAGCATATGTTGCTTCTACACATTCTGTTTCTGATCTGCATATTTGATTTGCTTTAATATCTCCATTTACATCCAACTCAATATTGGTTGATGGAGTTTTACCAATTCCTATATTTCCTTGATTATAATAAATACCATTCGAATCTGGTTGCCAATAGTTGTTAACTAATTCGTCAACTTGTGCTTCAAGAATCTCTATTGCTAAATTTAACGCATCAATTGTAGGTGAGTTAATTATTCCCGTAACAGTTAAAGCACCATCAATATTTGTTGTTCCTAAATTTGTTTGACCACCAACCGTTAAATCTCCACCAATATTCGTATTACCACCAACATTTAAATTATCTGATATATCTGTGTTACCATTGATGTCAACATTTTGTTTTTGTGAATCTATTCCCACAATTAAATCTCCATAAACTTGTAAATCTTGATTATTAATTGTTGATCCAATTGTTACAGTACCATCTGAAATAATATTCCCTGATACGTATAAGTCTTGTATTAACCCACTATTTCCAATATTAATTTGATTTGATGTTGAATAAAGTATACCATCAATTAATAGATTGCCAGTAATAATGGCACTACCTGCAACTTCTAAATCAGGATTAATATAAACACCAAACCCACCGTCAAAATAACCTGTATATTCAGGATCATCTGTAACAACATGAAGTCTTCCTTGTAATGTTGTAGCTATTGTACTATTAATGCCAACATATCCTGGGAAAAACCATTTTGAAGTATCATCACAATCATTCTCACAAAATATACCGTCACCTATTTGATTTGCTGGATGGCCTGGGTTTGGAACTGCTGCACTAACATTTAAACTAATAAGAACACCAAATATAACTAGAAAAATAGAAATATACAATACCTTATCATTAGATTTAATCCTAATACCCAATCACCCTCTTTTACAAAAAGTATTAATTCTCAATATTTAAATGTTTGGGTTTGTCAAGGTTGAGTTACAAATTATAATAGAAAAATTTAAATAATACTTAGTATTACTTAGTATTATTGGTGAAAAATGGAAATAATTAGCATGAAAATGGATAAGAATATGTTAAATAATATGGATAATACATTAAAAAAACATAATTATTCAACTAGAACAGAATTTATTAGAGATGCAATCAGAGATAAGTTAGAAAATCTTAGTAAAGATGAATTAATTCGAGAATTTCTAAAGTTTAGAGGGAAAGCTAAGAAGAAAACAAGTGATACAGAATTAAGAAAGATTAGAGAGGAAGCTTACAAAGAACTTGTAAAAGAGAAAGGATGGGATTAGAATTCATCTGTTGGGTTTATTCACTAAATATATCTGCCTGGAATTTATAGATTTTTACATCTATATTCTTCCACTCATCGACATCTAATCCAGCTTTCTGACAAGTCATCTCTAACGCTTTTTCAACATCACAATTATACTCTGTAAAGACCTGCGGAAGTAATAACCCAGATCCATAATCAGATCTAATAATTAAACCATCCTTACCAATCTTAATCTTATCTAAATATTCTTCTGGTTTTTCTACTTCAATCATTTCTGGTTTGGTAAGAACACTCATTTCAATTTTGATTTCTTTTAATTCATCTTCTACTACAGCAGGAAATCGTGGATCGTGAAACGCTGCAGATCTGGCAGCTTCAATAATAGCTTTATACAGTTTTTCAACTGGTTCAGGAAAACCAATACAACCTCGTAACTCATTATTTTTATTTAATGTAACAAAAACACCTTGTTTGTCAGAAAATTTTTCTTTAATTTCATCAGATACTTCTAATTCTTTATCAATAAAAAAAATAGAAATTGAATCCCTAGCAAGTATTAACAAAGCTTTTTTATCAGATTCGTTCATTTTTTTAGTTTTGCAACTTCTTTAAGGAACTTTTCAGCATTACTTTTCATACTTTTTAGAACTTTTTGGATTACTTTTTTAACATCATTTCCTTGAGTTACTTCAACAATTAATTTAGGTACTCCAACTAAAGGATGGTCTACTCTATAAGCTGCAGCCTTAACACTACTTTCTTTCCACAGTTCTTTTACAAACATATTGCAAAATCCATGATCTGATCCTTTCAATTCGAACAATATTCGATTTTTACTTTCTTCTAAAACGTTAATTTCCATTTTATACACCTAATTTATCAAAATTATGGTCTTTATTTAAAAGCTTTTCTGTTTTTTTAAGTGATATAATTACATTGTCACGCTCCGTGTCGCCTAATTAATATTAAGACGAAATACATGTCTTCGCGCATCGCTTATTTTATTAGAGTACTACGCATGGTGACAATGTAATTATTTTTGAATGTTTTAGCTATTATTTTTGAAAATACAAAACTTTTTAAATAACTGATTTTTATTTCAATATGGGGTGTTAGAATGATCAAAATTCCTTATGACGAATTAATTTCAAAGATTGAAGAAAGTGGTTCCTTATCTAAAAAAGATATTGAAGAGAAAATTGAACAAAAAATGTCACAATTATCAGGACTTATTTCTAAAGAGGGTGCAGCACATATTGTTGCAAATGAACTCGGTATTAAAATTGTTAAACCCGAACTAATTACAGGTAAACTTAAAATTAAAGATATCTTAACTGGACTTAGAAATGTTGAAACTGCTGGTAAAATAACACAAAAGTTTGAACTTCGAGAATTTCAAACAGATACAAGAAAGGGTAAGGTTGCAAATTTTCTCATGGGCGATGAAACCGGTATGATAAGGGTTGTATTATGGAACGATAAAGCTGAATTAATTAATAGTATAGAAGTAGATAATATTATTAAAATTAAAAATGCGTATGTTCGGGAAAATAATGGGAAAAAAGAACTGCATCTTGGAGATAAAAGTGAATTAATTGTTAACCCAGAAGGTGAAACTATTGGAGAAGTTAAAAAGTTTGATCCTGCAAAAAGAAAACAAATTAAAGAGTTAACTGAAGAAGATCAAAATATTGAGTTAGTTGCTTCGGTTGTACAGGTATTCGATCCAAGATTTTATGAAGTATGTCCAAAATGCGGGAAAAGGTTAAAACAAGTTGAAGGAGTTTGGCATTGTGATAAAGATGGAAATCAAGAACCAGGTTATTCTTTTGTTGTTAACACAGTTATTGATGACGGTAGTGATAATTTACGAGCTACATTTTTCAGGAATCAAACTTTAAGATTGTTTAACATGACAGAACAAGAAATATTACTGAATAAAGATGTTGATAATGCATTTCAAGGTAAAAAAGATGAATTACTTGGACATTTGATTAAAGTTGTTGGTAGGACATCTAAAAACGAAATGTTTGATCGTCTTGAATTTATTCCTCAACTAGTCTTTATTGATGTTAATCCTGACGAAGAAATTCAAAGGTTAAATGACGAGATTGAAAAGATGGAGAAAGAGTGATTACTTTTTTTTTATTTATTAAAACATATATCTAACATATTCTATTTCTTCTTTTAATAAATCTAGATTTTTTTCGTCAAAGATTTCTTCAATTACAATAGGAACATCTGAATTATGTATTGGATCTAATGATCTGAAAAAATCTGCTTTACAAGGTTTTAACTGTAAATGTCCTCGACCATCTTTTGAACCACTTAAATGAAATTGTGTTATTCTCTCTTTAAATTCATGATAATAAATTTGTGATTCTAAAGGAGAAATTTGGTATGCATGGGTAACATCAAGACAAAATCCCATATCTGGATTTTCTCTCATGATACTTTTTAATTCTGGTAATGGTACTACATGTTTTGGAGGCATATTTTCAGTTGAACATTTCATATCATATTTTCCTAGCATAACTGGACCTGGAACAACTCTTGGATGGATGATTACATTATGAGCATTAATTTTATCATACAATTCTTTAATATAATCTAACTGCTTGTATATTTCGTTTATATCTTTTGCTCCTGTTGTCATATTAAACGGAGCATGAATGGTATTGTATTCTAACGATTGTAAATATTCAATATTCTCATTAGATAGTTCAAATTTAAATAATCTTTCAATATACGCAAAAGTTAGTTCTACTCCATCAATATCTAAAGGTTTGATATAATCTAAAAGTTCATTAATATTATCTTCTTCAGACCATTTATAAATATTTCCTGTTGCAAAAGTTATTATTCTCCCCATAACATAATTAATGAGTTAATTATTTAAATAGTTAAGTATTCTCTAGTACTACTATGGATAAAGATAAATTATTTAATGAATATGTAGAAAAAGATGATTTACCTAGAGATGATTTGGAAAAACAAATTATTTTGAAAAAAATAATGGAAAAGTTTGAGTTTGATAAAATTTATAATGAAATGGAAGTTAGTGAGATAATTAAAGAATTTTTTTCTGATTTCCCTTTAATAAGAAGAGAGCTTGTTAATTTTGGTTATATGCAACGTGATCCTTACAAGGGAGAGTATCAAGTTATTAAGAAAGAGTTGAATCAAAAAGATCTTGATAAGATTAAAGGTAACCAAGATAAGTTTAAGAAAAATAATGTTTATTAGTTTTTCTATATAAAAATCCGATATATTTATAAATGATTAAGATATACATTCACTTATTAATGACGATTAGGACTTTGGCTGTAAATATGCTAATTCTGGCTATAGTTCTGGGGTGGATGGTTGATCATAATAATTATGATTATAAAGTATCCTAGAAAAAAAGAGGTTGTGTCAAAATGGTAAATGATTTAGGTCTTAATAAAATTATGTTAATTGGTGTTATTGCATTAATAACAGTTCTAGTATCAACAATTGGAATTTTAATACCTGGCGGAATTAGCGGAAAGGTTGTAGCTGATTGTGGTAATGGTTTATGTGAATCTGGTGAAGATTATTCAACATGTCCACAAGATTGTCTGCCAGTATCTGTATGCGAGAATGATATTTGTGAACTAGATGAAAATACAGCTACATGCCCACAAGATTGTTTTGATGGAAATGGATATCCTAGTGCTGAAATTGAATCAATGGTTAAATATGATTTTACAGATGATTATTTAGTGGTTAATTTGCAAAATGTTTTTGCAGAAGTTGTATTTTTTGAAATTAAGATTGTTAATTATGCTGATGGTGTTCTTGATTGGACCTTAGATTTTGAAACAACAAATTTAGATCAATGTGAAGTTTATACTGACGTATTTATGGGTTTAAATACAGTTGAAGTTTATTGTGATTCGCCAATTACTGGTGATGCTCAGATTCGAATTGGTATAGATCCAAAAAATTATGGAATTGCAAACATTATTTTTGAAAGTGTTGAAACAGATCCATTTTATGAACTTGAAACCTTTGGTGGATTAGTTAGAATTAGGGCACCTGTTGTTTGCGGTGATTATGTTTGTGAAGAACATGAAAATGTTCAGAATTGTATTGTAGATTGCGATACTTGTGGAAATGGAATTTGCGGACCAAATGAAAATACAGAATCTTGTCTTGTAGATTGTCCTCCTTGTACTGATCTTGATGGAGATGGTTATGGTGTAGGTGAAGAATTGGAATGTCCTAATGAAGGAGAAGATTGTGATGATGCTGATCAAAATGTTAATCCTGGTGCTGAAGAAGTTTGTAATATGATTGATGATGATTGCGATGGTACTGTTGATAATAATTGTCCTTTGGCAGATAAAAACGGCGCGATAGAATTAATAGATGAATTAATCCAACAATATTGTATTGGTAAAGAAAAGCATGAATGTAAATATTTAAAGAAAACAAAAAGTTACATTTTAAAAAGTCTTAACCCTAACTATTGGATTGATTTTGAAAATCTAAATCCTGAGAAAGGAAAAGAAAATGGGAAGTATGTATTTTATAACGAATATAAGGCAGTGTCAAAATGTCATAGTTTGAGAAAAAAAGTACCTGAATGTATGGAAGTAATTCAATTATTAACTAACGCAGATAAATATTTAGCTGAACATTCTTTAGGTCAAGCAATGTCAACTATAGTGT
>JBHPGL010000032.1:0-13997 GCA_042570655.1 Nanobdellota archaeon
ATTAAAAGTCCACCGCACCATATTAAAATAATTAATATAATTAAAAATATAATTATATGATTAATTTTGAATAAATGAAATATAGTAATACAGAATTATTTTTTAACGACTTTTTTCTTAACTTTCTTAACTACTTTTGGTTTTTCTTCTTTTTTTGGTTCCTTTGTAGCTGGTTTTTCTTCTTTTTTAACTTCTTTTTCTTCTTTCTTGATCTCTTTTTTCTCGTCTTTAATCAATTCTTTTTCTTCCTTAATTTGTTTTTCAGGAGTTTTACCTTCGATTTCTTCTCCTTTAACTTGTTCTTCCTGTTCTTTTACTTCTTCTTTTACTTCTTCAATTACTTCTTTTTTCTCTTCCTTTGTTTTACCTTCAAGTTCTTTCTTGATTTCATCAACTTCTGTTGCTTCTTTCTTAGGTTTTTTGATTTTTGCTTTAATTTTTTCTTTCTTTTTCTTCTCTTTATCAAGTGGAGCATTTTCAATCTCTGCAAAAACAATACCTTTTGCATCTTTAGTAACAATCATTTTAATATGGTGCGGTGGACTTTTAATTCCTCTTTCCCATAATTTTAAGTTTGCATATTTGCCAATTTTTACATCAACTAAGTCAGCTTTCATATGTCTAGCTAGAAATTGTTTTAAGGCATTTACTGCTTTTTTAGCTCTCTTATATTTAGGAGCTTTAAGCCATTCTTTTCTAAGTGGAACATTATAAGTTCTTTCAAGTATGATTTTTACTTTTTCTTCCTTTTTCTTAGTGTCTTTTTTAACCATTGTTTATGCCTTTGTTTTAGTTCTTCTCCAACTTCGTTTAACTACAGTATGTCTGCCTGGATGAACTCTTCTACCTAAACCATATTTTTTTGGGACTGTCCAAAAAGGCGCCCATTTAGTCTTTCTTCTCAATTTCGATAATCGCTTCTTTCGACTTAAATGTTTGTATCTTGCCATTGTTAAAATCCTTATTTTTAACCTTGAAAATCTTTGATTTTCATTGTTATTCTTTTGGTTTTTCCTTAACTTCTTCTTTTGGTTCTTCAGCAGGTTTTTCTTCCTTTTTTTCTTCTGCTTTTACTTCTTCCTTTGGTTTTTCTTCAGGTTTTGCTTCTACTTTAATTTCTTCTGCTTTTTCTGCAGGTTTTTCCGCGGGACTTTCTTCCTTTTTCTCTTCCTTTTTCTCTTCTGCTTTTACTTCTTCCTTTGGTTTTTCCTTAGGTTTCTCTTCTTTTTTAGCTACAGAAGGGTCTTTCTTTTGTTTAGGTTTTGTTTTAAATATTTCATTTGCAATTTTATCAACAAAAGATTTTCCTTTTGGTGTTATAATTCTACCTTTGTGAACTCCAACATTACCTTGTTTTAGAAATTCTGCTGTTTCAAGTTGCTGCATTACCTTTCTTAAGATATTACCGCCGCCCTTAACAAATTTCTCAGGTTTATGCCCCCGATTCTTTCTACCACCATATTTAACTCTTAATTTATTGACTCCTATTGGTCCTAATCTATAAACTTTAACTAATACAGATGCAACCCTTAGATACCACCAATCTTTATCTACTGGTGGACGTTCTTTATGAGCACCTGTTTTAACGTAATTAGCCCAGTCTGGTGGAAGAAATAGTTCATTTTCCTTCAACTTTTCTGCTGTCTTTTCGATTAATTCTTGAATTGGAACGTTATAAATGTTTGCCATCTTGTTTCCTCATATATTTAAGCTTTTTTTCATGAAAAAAGCCGTATTCTTGGTTTTTTAACCTCAAAACCCCTTATTTAATTTTAAAATGTATGAATCAAGGAAAATTAAGGCATTTAAAAACTTATTGGTAATTTCATCGATTTTTATATTATTTATAAGTAGTTGCTAAAATATGTAATATTTATATATTGTGTTGAAATCTTGTATTTAATTAATAATGTTAGCGCGCTTCGTGGTTTATATAAACTTCGTGAGATTACGACCGAGTCTTCATTACTTGATTATTTTAATCGAGTACTTCGCATGGCGCTAACATAATTATAAATTTTAATAATAAAAAAGGTGATTATATGAAAAAAGTTATTTTAGCATTATGTTTAATTATTGGATTAATATTTATTGCTGGTTGTTTACCAATTACACCAGAAGAAAAGATCAACATTATTAAAGTGTATTCTGACAACTCAATTAAATCTATTGAGATTTCTAAAGGGCCATTAACAGATCAGGCAGGAGAGTGGGGAGAAGATTGTACTGAGAATTATGTAGGAATATTTGAAAGTATGATTCAATTAGCTCAAAGTGCAGGTTCAGAAATGACTGATGAAGATAAATTGAAAATGGGTCAATTAAATAAAATTATGGATGGAGTTGAATGCAGTTTTAGAAAATTGAATGGTGATGGTGAGTTAACTGTAAGCATAACATTAGATGAAAATAATATAAATGCATTGCAAGCATTAGATGATGAATCTAGTATTGGAACGTTAAAGTTTACTGATCCAGGAGATGGTAGTATTAGACTTGAATTTCCTGTTGAAGAACCAACAACTGATCCTACCCTTATTAAAGAATATAGAATTTGGGTTGAAGGTACACTTGATTCAATGACACCTGCAGGATATACTCAAGAAGGAGAATATTATGTATATCAACCTGCTGATGTTCAGGGTAAAACAATTAAATTGTCAATGGTTGAAATTGCAGGTCCTCCAAGTGATGCAGGACGTGATCCACCATATGAGCCTAAAGATGATGATTCATTAAACTTGATTCTATTGATTGTTATTGGTATAGCAGCTGTAGTTATAATTGGTTTAATAGTTGTTTTAGTGGTTAAAAAGAAAAAATATTAATTTTTTATTAATATTTATTTTTTTATTCTTTTAATTTCTGGATTATACTTTCAACATTTAACATTTCTTCATCTCCAGATTCCATGTTTTTAAGTTTCAGTTTGTTTTGCTTTATTTCATCTTCACCAATAAAAATAACATAAGGAATTGATAAAGCATTTGCATAATCGAGATTTTTACTAATACCCCTACTTGCAATATCAATTTCTGTTTTAATATTGTTTTCTCTTAATTGGTTTGAAATTTTAACACTTTCAATATATGTGCCAATTGGAATTATAAACACTTTAGTTACACATTTTATTAATTTTTTACCTTCATTCAAATCATTCATAGTATCACAAATAGGTGCAATACCAAAACTGATACCTACAGCAGGGATTTCTCTCTTACCACCTAAAAAGTCGCCAATCATTTTATCATATCTTCCGCCGCCTGCTAAAGATGAAGTAACACGGCCGCTTTTTAAGAATGCTTCAAAAATTGTTCCTGTATAATAACTTAAACCTCTTGCTAAAGTTGGATCAAATATTACATCTGTTTGATCTGGTAAAAAAGAAAATAATTCTTCAATTTCCTTAATTCCTTCGTTTTCCTTTAACAGATTTTTTAATATGGTGATTTTATTTTGTGTATCTCCCGTTATTCCAAACAAATCTTTAATTTTTTCAATTGCTTCTGAAGGAATTCCTTTCTCACGCATCTCATCTACAATCATTTTTTCTCCAACTTTTTCATATTTGTCAATAGATAAAATTGCGTCCATTCTTTTTTCTGGTACAACACCGGCATATTCCATGAATCCGTCCAGAATTTTTCTATTATTTACTTTAATTATAATGTTAAAGTTTAATGCTTGGAATCCTTTTTGAGCTACCATAACACATTCTGCATCTGCTCTCATTGATTTTGTTCCTACCACATCAATATCACACTGCCAGAATTCTCTATATCTACCAAGTTTAATCGGACCGTCTCGGAATACTCGACCCATTTGGTATCGTTTGAACGGCATTTTTAATGTTGGGTTCATTCCTACAAATCTAGAAAATGGAACTGTTAAATCATATCTTAATCCTAGTTCTCTTCCACCTTGATCTGTAAATTGAAATGTTTCTTTCATGATTTCTGATCCGCCTGCATATTTGCTTGCCAGAACGTCGAATCTTTCTATTAGAGGTGTTTCTAGAGGATTGTAACCGAACTTTTCGAAAATAGTTCTAAGTTTATCCATAACTTCTTGTTTTACAATTTTTTCTTCTGGTGGGAAATCTTTCACACCACGCGCCATTTGTAGTTTCATTTTTATTACCTGCATAAATGTTAAAAAAGTCGCCTGAATAGGCCAGTGAGGGACGTTTGTCTTACCGCCCCCGAGTACGGGAAGTTTGCAGTCGTTACTTGGTTTTAACCTTTCGACACGACTGCCCCGAACGAGACTTTTTTAACATGATCATTTTTTTACACCACTGCCAAGCATTAACAGCTCCTCAACTTCGTCTTCGTAATTAAGCGTAAACTTCTTCGAAGTTTATAAACCAAGACTCAGGTCGTCTTGCACATTCTGCAAAGCTAGTTACTCATGCAATACAGGCAGTGGTGCTTTTAATATTAATTTTTAATATACAACTTTTGTAAGCGGGTATTCGACAATGTCAACCGCTCCTGTCTTCTTTAATCTTGGAATTAATTTTCTTACAATTTTTTCTTCCAAAATAACTTCCATTGCTACCCAATCCATATTGATTAATTCTGATATTGTTGGATTTGATAATGAAGGCAATAATTTACCAACATTTTTTACATTATCTTTTCTAACATTAAATTTGATTCCTACATGATACGCTGCATTTAATGCTCCTGTCAACAAAATTTTAAATTTTTCAATAACTTTCCTCTTTTCATCTTCTTTATATGAATCTTTATTTGCAATAAATACTGTCGAAGTTTCCATAACTGTATCAATGATCCTCAAATTGTTAGCTCTCAAAGATGATCCTGTTTCTGTGATTTCAACAATTGCATCTGCTAATTGTGGAGGTTTTACTTCTGTTGCACCCCATGAAAATTCGATTTTTGCTTTTACTTTATTTTTTGATAAGTATTTTTTTGTCATGTTTACTGCTTCTGTAGCAATTCTTTTTCCTTGAAGATCTTTAACTGTTTTAATTTTTGAATCGTTTGGTACTGCAACAATCCATTTTACTGAACCTTTACCTTTTTTTGCGTATTCAAGGTCGCAAACTTCAACAACATCTGCATCATTTTCAATTACCCAATCTCGACCTGTTAAACCGCAATCAATTACACCTTCTTCAACATAACGTGCCATTTCTTGAGCTCTAATTAACATACATTCAACTTTGTCATAATCTATCATAGGAAAATAACTTCTTCTACCTATTCTAATATCAAATCCTGCTTTTTGAAATAGGTTAATTGTTGCTTCCTGCAACGATCCTTTTGGAATACCTAATTTTACCTTACCCATTTTATTCGCCTTCAATAACTTTGCCATCTTTAATTTCTTTGAAAAAACAGCTTCTTTTTCCTTTATGACATGAAATGCCGCCAACTTGTTCAACTTTTAATATTAAAGTATCATCATCACAATCTGTAAACATTTGTTTTACATTCATTTTTTGTCCTGATGTACTTCCTTTATGCCATAAAACATTTCTTGTTCTACTCCAAAACCATGCTTCTTTTGTTTCTAATGTTTTTAAAAAAGCTTCTTGGTTCATGAATCCTAGCATTCTTACTTCATTTGTTTTATAGTCTTGTACAATTACAGGTAGCAATCCCCCCATTTTATCAAAATCTAATTTTATCATTTTAATACCTCAATTTCTTAGCTTTTTATAAAAGTTTTGATTAAGTTGTTCATATTAATCCTACCTGTATAAAGTGCCATACCTATTTGTGAATTTATATTTTGTTTTTCTAACTTTTGCATTTGGTCAATTGTTGTAATTCCGCCTGCTGCTGTAATTTTGTTAAAAGTTGCATTCTGGATTTGTTCTATTTTTCTTAAACAAAAACCTTGCATTGTTCCTTCAATATTTACATTTGTAAACAAAAATTCTGAACAATATTCTTCAAGTTCGCTAATTAATTGGTATGGTGTTTTATATGTCATTTTTGTCCAACCTTTATTTACAATAAAATCTCCTTTTGTATCAATTGCAACAATGATTTTTTCTTTCGGAATAACTTTTAATAAATCAGCTATGAATCTTTTTTCTGCTTTTGTTCCGATTATTATCTTTGTTGCACCTGCATCAATTAATTCTTTTGCAATTTTAACTGTTCTTATTCCTCCGCCAACTCTACATTTATATTTTTGGCATAGTTGTTTTATTAATTCTATATTGCTGCCTTTGTTTAGAGCCGCATCTAAATCAATTACAGCAATTTCAAAGTTTGAAAATTGTTCTGCAATTTCAAACACGTTTTCTCTTTCAACGATTTTTTCTTTTCCTTGTTTTAGTTGGACAGCTTTGCCGTCCATTAAATCAATACTTGGTATTATCATTTTGTTTCACCTTTTATTTTTTAAAGGTCAATAGGCGAGACTTTCACGAATGAGGATGAACTCAAAATTTTTTCGTATTGAACCCGCACCTCTAGCTTTCTGTAAATTGTATTTTTTCCACAGGCTAGTATGCTGCCATTACACCACTATTGACATTGTTGATTTTAATATAGCGTTAACTAAATTGAATTTGTCGACGATAACTTAGCTTTCAAACAAAAGCCAAATAGAGTTTGTTTTAGATTATAGAGGCAGCGGACGCTACCAATGAAACTTTGCAGAAGTGATAATGTTTTTCAAACTAATTAAACAAGAATTCAAACCCCTAACAATGGGGGCAACCACCTTTGATTGTTTTTACCATAAGAATTATAATGGTTAAAGAAGTATTTAAACCTTTGTATTTTCTTTTAAGATTCTCTTTTTAATGAAATTTTCATGAATGTATTTATCAGGATTTTCTTTAAAGTCTTCAATATTACTTTTTTCCTTATCCAAATAATTAGATATTAATGCCCTATTATATCTTTGCAGGATTACAGGGTAAAAATTGATAACTGCGTTTATTATCGTAGTATCTATCATATCTAAAATTCCACCTCTGTGAAATTCATATCCCATACATGCGGTCATTAAAATAAAAAAAGGAACATGTATTGTTTCATAAATTCTTGTCCATCTTTCATAACCTAATAATTGAGGTTTTTTATCAAATTCTTTTCTGATTCTTTGTCCTAAAAATTTTTTATTAATCCATGATCCGCCAGTAGGGATATATTTTTTAAAAAATTTAACTCCCAAAGTTCTATAGATTAGACCGTCTTTATATTTTTCAAAAGATTTTGGCCTAAAGTAAAAATTATCATCTGAATAAAACCAATCTTTAAATTTATCAATAAGAGGTTTTTTTTCTTCTAGTTTTTCTTCTAAAGTTCCCATGCCCATATTATTAGCTTTGCCTTCTGAGTATTTAAAAGTTACTGTTGAATGGTAATTAATAGAAACATTTATAAATACCATTATGTAAGCTATTCATAGGGGAAGGTATGGTTTTGAATTTCAATAATTATAAATTATTTGAGGGATAAATATGAATATAGGAACTAAAACAATTAATGATAGAATACATTATAGATTTGAACTTAAATTCGAAGACGGCAGAGCTCAACACGAATCACATAGAAATTTAGGATTTGGTGAAGAAGTGACAATTCATCTACCAACATTAGAAAATTATGTTAAAGTAGCATATAAATGTGAAACAAAAAGTTTAAAGAAAAAGGCAGGATTAAATGTTATTGACCATGTTCTTGCAGGAAGAGATGCAAAAGTAAAGATTAATGAAAATATTAAGATGATTAAAGATAAGCATATGGTAAGTGACGGTCTTGAAGGCGGACTTGGACTTTATTCAAAAGTGTTGTACATACCTGGACAAAACCAAAGTCATGCAGTTACAAGGATGGCTAAATTTTGTCAAGAATTTAATGATTATTTTTTATTCAGCTATGGGATTAATGTTAATTTAAAAGTAAGTCCGATACAAGTTTATAGATAATTTATTAAATATTTTTTTCTTTATTATAACCCATTACCTATTTCAAACTTTTTAATAACTAATCTTTTTTCGTCAACTTTAATCGCTACTTCATCTTTTTCATTAAACCTTGTAACTTTTGTAACGACTTCAGGTAGAAGAATTCGTTCACCACGAAACTTTAAATTTGTAATTATTTCTTTTTGACCTTTACCAACATCTAACGAATCCATAATCTTAGATGCTTCACCTTTTTTTTCTTTAGATTTAATTTCGTCTGTTTTATCCAATAAATATTTTGCAATCTTATCAGCTACATCGATTTTTGTTACGTCCATTATTCCTCCTAATCCTGGAGAATAATTGACTTCCAATACTAAAGGTCCTTTAATTCCTTCTAATATATCAACAGCACAAATGTCGCAGCCTAATGATTGGGCGGCTTTAATTGCTATCTTCTTTGTATAATCTTCAAGAACAATTGGATCTCCTGATCCACCTGAATGTAAATTTGCACGTTCTTCACCCGGTGCTGCTGAACGCTGCATAGCTGCAACAACTTTATTACCTATGACAAAAGCCCTTAAATCTGTTCCATCAGTTTCAATATATTCTTGAATAATGAAAGATTGGTTAAGTACTGTTAATGCATCCAACATTGATGCTGCTGATGATTTTGATTCTGAAAACATGACACCTTTACCATGAGTACCTTGCGGAAATTTCATGACAATCGGATAATTTACTTTTTCCAAAATTTCTTTTGCACCTTCTATTGTAGATGCAATATATGTTGTCGGCATAGGAACTCCATGTTCCTGCAATTTTAAATGTGTTAGAAGTTTATCATTGACAATTGTGAATGAAGAAGGTAAAATTGGCATATATGATGATTTCTTTCTAGCTGCTGTAATTGATCTTAACACTGCTGCATATCTAAATGAACCTTTTGCTAAAATGCAATCATAATCAGGGAGAGGTTTTCCTTTATACAATATTTTTATACCTTCCTGTTTAACGCTAACTTCAATAAATTTTAAATTAATATGATCTACTTTTTCAAAATATTTTTTCATAGCTTCATGTGTTAATTTTGAGCTTTGACTTCCTAAACTGATTAATGCTGCTTTATACATACACTCCCCCTACCTTGACGGGTCAATTATGAATCCGCCTTTTAATATATTTTGACCAATTAAAACTTTATATTTCATATGACTTCTATCAGCCAGACTAAATCTCTTATAAAACTTTTTACCTTTCAATACAACTTCAATTTGAATTATTGGTCTGATTCCATTACCTGATGCACTTTTAACTTTTTTTGTACCAATGATAGGACCCAGTTTTAAATCTGCTGCAATTTTTATATCCATAGAACTCATTGTTGCACCTGAATCTATTCTACCCATTAATCGTTTTTTTCTATTATTACCGATGACAGTAACTTCATTAGTAAGTCCAATTAAGATTTTTTCTTTCATTTTATTTATTCCTCTATAGGTTTCATAAAAGGAAATAATAAAACATCCCTTATTGAAAGGTTTTCTGTTAATAATATTATTAATCTATCAACACCAATACCACAACCTCCTGTTGGAGGCATACCATATTCAATACATTCAATAAAATCTTCATCCATTGGATGTGCTTCTTCACTACCTGCCCTTAATTGTTTAGCTTGATCTTCTAATAATTTTCTTTGTAAAATTGGATCGTTAAGTTCTGAATATGCATTTGCAAATTCCATGCCTGCAATAAATAGTTCGAATCGTTCTACGATCATTTGATCACCTTTTCTTAAAGGTTTACACAAAGGTGTGGTTTCAATTGGATGATCTGTAATAAAAGTAGGTTGGATTAATTTATCTTCAACTAACTCTTCAAATAATAGTTGTGTTGCTAATCCTTTTGTATAATCGCCTTCATAATTGATTGCATAACTTCTTAATAAATCTTTTAACTCGTCATCTGTTAATTTGTCAACATCTATTTGAGCATGTTTAATCAATGCTTTTCTCATGGTCATTCTTTTCCATGGTTTTTTGAAATTAATTGTTTTATCTTCATATTGGAATTTTAATTTTCCAAAGACTTCTTCAGCTACACTTACAATTAAATCTTCTGTTAAATCCATAATTTCATTATAATCTGCATATGCTTGATAATATTCAACCATAGAAAATTCTGGATTATGCGTTCTGTCAATATCTTCATTCCTAAAATCTTTTGCAAATTCATAAACTCTTTCAAAACCGCCTACTAAAAGTCTTTTTAGATAAAGTTCGTTTGATACTCTTAAGAAAACGTCCATGTTTAACGCATTCAAATGTGATTTAAACGGTCTTGCATTTGCACCACCATAAATTGGTTGTAATATAGGTGTTTCAACTTCTAAATAAGATCTTTCATTAAAATAATCTCGAATTTTTTGAATTACTTTTGCTCTTTTAATAAAAACTTGTTTTACATCAGGATTCATGATCAAGTCAAGGTATCTTTTTCTATATCTTAATTCTGTATCTTTTAATCCATGAAATTTTTCAGGCAGAGGTCTTAATGTTTTACAAAGTAATTCGTAATCATCAACATAAATTGTAACTTCTCCTGTTTTTGTTTTAAATATTGTACCCTTTACTCCAATATAGTCCCCAACATCAAGTTTTTTTAAGAATTTTATTTTATCTTTACCAATATCATCCTGTCTTAAGTATAATTGTATTTTACCTGATTGATCTTGGATATGCATAAATGCAGCTTTTCCCATTGGTCTCATTAACATAATTCTTCCTGCAACACTTACTTTTGATTTAGTTTTTTCTTCAGGTTTTAATTTTTCAAATTCTTCATGAATTTGTTTAGCATGATGAGTTACTTCATAAGAATAAGGATATGGATTTATTCCAAGTTCTCTGATTTCTTTTAATTTTCTCATTCGTTCCTGGATAAGTCTATTCGTATCTGGTTTATCTTGATTTTTGTTATTATCTCTATTCTTGTCTCTATTCTTGTCTTTCTTGTGTTCTTTGTTATTTTGATTCTTTTTATCTCCCATGAGAGAAATTAAAAAAGGATTTATTATATAAAGATTATGGTTAGAGAAGGATACTTTTTTAAATGTAAAAATATAGCATTTGCTACTGTTTATAAAAGAATTTATGTAGGTTTTGAGCTATTCTATCTGATATATCATCATCTACTACAAATGTTATGTTTCTTTGATTTGCAGGTTGAGAAATCATTTCATTACTTCCACTTTTATATCTGACTCTGTCTCCTTCCATATATCTCATTCTGGTATTCCCTACAACTTTAAAAACTTTACTTGCAACTTTTGATTTACCTCTCATACCCTCACCAACAACACATATTTCTGTATATTTAGGTTTTGAAACATCTAATTCTCCCAATTTTACTAAATCATTTTTCATTGGTTCTAAATAATCTTTTTCTTGTGGATCACCTTTTTTTGGTTTTGGAATAGTAAATGAAACTGAAATTTCTGAACTTGCCATTGTATTTACTGCGATACCATATTTTGCTGGAACAGCTAATATTCTTGAAGCAAATCCTGGAACATCCTGCATTGCATTATTGTCAACTGTAATCATTCTACAATGTTTTCTATATGCAATGGATTTTACAATCTGTCTTTTAATTGGAGTATATTCTGAAATTAATGTTCCTGCTTTGTAAATGTCACAAAGTTTTGTGTTATGAGATAATAATCTTACAGGGATTTTATAATCATTAAGGTTATCTAACGCTCTGGGATGTAATTTTGCTCCAAAACATGCTAATTCTGCACATTCTTTCCATGATAATGACTTTAATAATCGAGCTTTTTTATATCTCTTAGGATCTATACTGTACATTCCATTTACATCTGTATAATTATAATAAGTTACATCATCACGTAATTGTTTTGCAGCAATTGCTATATTTCTCGCAATTACGTCTGATCCGCCTCGGTTGTATACAACAATTTCATTATTTTTATTTACTCCACCATATCCTGCAACTAAAGGTATTTCATTATTTATTTTTTTTAATTTTTTAGCAATTGAATTGAATGTTCTATGACTTGCTCTTGCTTCACCAAAGAATCGATTTTCATGCAAAAGCATTCCAATATCTTTACCTTCTAAAGATATTGCACTTGGAATTAATAATCGATGTTGGTTAAGGTAAGCTTCGTAAAACCGGATGGCCATTCTCTCTCCTGCATATTTGATCTCATTTTGTTTCTTAGTTGTACATCCTAAATTATTGATAATATCTGCAAAATAATCAATTAATTCATCTTCAATATCTTCACAAGGATTAGATCTTAATTTTAATTTTTCTGTGAATTTTTGGTTTCTTTTTTTGAAATAATCTGCTTTTAATTCTGCTTCTCTAATTAATTCTGCTTCTCTTTCGCCTTGGGTGCCTTCTCCAAAAGGAGAATCTATATGATTGACTAATTCAATGCAATCGTCAATAGATTTTATTAATCGATCTGTATCTCCTTCAATTGCAGATAAAACTATTACTGGCGGAACTTTTTCATTTTCATAATGCGCAAGGATAATGTCGCTAGATTTCTTTATTCTTAGAGGGTTGCCTGAAGATTTTCCACCGAATTTAATTATTGATTTAGGTTTCATTTTATTCTGCCTGGACTTGACCAAAATTCATCTTTGAAAACGCCGAACTTTTTACATTCATTTAGAATTTTATTTTGTTTATTCATAATATCTAAACTTGGTTCTGTCAAAGGTAATCGTAATATACACTCATCTAATAATCCCATATAATACATGGCATGTTTTATGTTTGCAGGATTATTTTCTAGGAAATTTGATTTCATTAATTTATATAATTCTTTATGAATTCTTAATGCAGTTTTTGGATTGTCAAATGAAGGACTATTTATCATCGATTGACTCATCAACTCTCCAAATTTGTTTGGGATTAAATTTGCAACAACACTAATACAACCATCTCCACCTAATAAATTAAAATGATATGTTAAATTATCATCACCTGACCATACCCTGAAAAATGGAGGCTTTTGTATCATCATTTGTGTAAAAAAATCAATACTGCCAGATGCATATTTTTTTCCAATAACATTTTCATGTTCTGCTAATTCTAATGTTGTATCTAAATCAAAATTTATTCCACTTCTACCTGCAACATCATATAATATAGTAGGTAGACCTACATCTGCAATTTGACTATGATGATTAATTATTCCTCTTTGAGAAGGTTTATTGTAATAAGGATTAACAGATAAGCATGCGTCTGCACCTGCTCTCTTTGCATATTTTGTTAATTCAACTGCTTCTGATGTAGAGTTTGAACCTGTTCCTGCAATAATTGGAATTTTACCACCTGCATAATCAACAGCCATATCAAGTAATTCATTGTGTTCATCATGAGTTAATGTAGGTGATTCACCTGTAGTTCCTGCAACAACTATTGCTGTTGTATATGAATTGATATGTAATTTAATTAATTGTTTGAATTTTTTCTTATTAATTTTACCAGAAACTGTAAATGGTGTAACTATTGCTACTATAGAACCTTGCATATATCTATTTTGATCTTCATACATATTTTTGTTTTTTGTTTTATTAAAATTATATGTTGACATTATATTCCCCTCCTTATAAGGTATATACTTTTTATTTAAATAATTTCACCACCACATTGTTGAGACGAATTTTTCGAATATAATATGATGAAAATATTTTAGAATAAAATATGTATTAATGTGTATAAGTATTTATTATAGATATATGACTAGAAAATGCTGTCTTAATTTTTACTATCATTGAAATTAAGGGTAAATTTTATTAATCGATAAAAATAATTATATTTTATATGGTAAAATCAAGGGAAACTAATATCGAAAGGGAAAAGAAGATAGATGCCGTGCAAAGAAGAATAATTTCTAATGATTTAAAAGAATTTGAAAAAGGTTTAAACGAACTCAATAAAATTGATCTTAAAATTTTCGGAGATATTAAAGAAATACACAGACAATCTTTTATTTTTAAACATAAATTCTTAATTATTCCTGTTGTTAAAGAGATTAACTATGAAAAAA
>JBHPGL010000033.1:0-13799 GCA_042570655.1 Nanobdellota archaeon
ATTAATTTAAAAAATTCAAAAAGAGGTAAGATTCTATTACTTAGTATTTTATTAATTTTATTATTAAATTTTGTTAGTGCTCTATGTGTTGATAATCAAACATGTACAATTCCAGAACTACTTAATGAAAATCCAGAACTTACTTATGAAAAATATCCTGATCAGGCAAATGAGTATATTGAAAATAATAGAAAAATATTGGAAGATAGTAATATTGCAGAATATTATTTTATTGATAATCCTGATAAGATGTCGGACGAGAAATATATAGCTTTTGTACAGGAGTATTTTATAGACAGATATGGATATTCAATTTCAATCGAAGGTAATATTGAATCGTTCAATCCTCTAGGAGAACCTCCAATATTAACAACTTCTGGAACCAAGGCTTCAACATTAAGAAATTTTGATAAGATTAGTAGTTTGTCAAATGTTATTATTGATGAAGAAGGTTATATTTGGATAAATGATTATAAAATGTCAGGAGATATTGCCTTAGATACTGAATCTGTTTTAGATCGGTTTGTTATTGAATCAGGTACTATAAATGATCAAGAAATTACAAATGGTAATGTTTATTTGGGTGAGGATCAAATTTCAGGAACTGCAGAAAGTTTTGGTGGGATTGAAATGTATGATGTTAATTTTAATTATAGATTAAACGATAATTTAATCACTATTTCAAATCAAAAAAGTTTTGGAGGAGATCAAAAAGAAGTAGGATACATAAACATAAATGAAAATGTTAATATGGATTTACATGGTTCAAATTTTAACATAACTAATATGGCTAATGATTATGTGGGGAGAATAACTGGTACTGCAATAAATCTTCCTGAAGGGAATTATTTAAAAGGAGGATATTTAAATTTTGAAAATGGGAGACCTGTAAATTTAGAATTAGGTTCTACTGCAATAATTGATGGATTTCAACATAGTACACAGGCTGTAGATTTAAATCTTTGTTATGGAGAAGAATCTTGTTCAGGTAATTATTTTAAATATGGTCCTGATTATTTTGAATTAAACGGTGAGGGATTTATTTCTACTACTAGAGATGATAATGATTATATATCTCATCGACCAAGTGATAATCCTGAATTAGTTGATCGTCTTGGACTTGAAACTTTTTTAAAGTTTGAAATGCAAGGCGGGAAGATACAAGTTTTCCAACCAAAAATATTATCTCCTGGAGATAAAGTTTCAAGAGTTTTAGTTAAATCTGAAGGTTTGTTCACTATTTCAAATGATCATTCAGAAATTAGTGCAGAAGAAGATGGAAGATTATATGCAAGGCATTATCATGACGGATCAATGCAAATCCCAACTAACATGCGGATTAATCATTTATCAGATATTACTGTTAGAGATTCAAGAGGTAAGCAATTAAATGTTCAGAAAAATGTTGTTCGAACATGGGATATTAATATCGGCGAGTATAGTGTTGTAGATTATACAGAAGAAGATATTAATGAATTGTTGGAAGAAAAACAAAAGATAATTGAATTTATAGATCTTGTTGATAGTGCTAAAGATCAAAACCCAAAATATGCAACAATTTCTCGATATTTATATGATTTATTGGAAGGGGTAGATGATAAGTTAGTTCAAGGTAAAGAATTTTATACACCTGTTTTTGGAGAAGTAATTACTTCTAGTTTTGCAAAAGGACCAACAATGAAATCATCTACATTTTTTTCTCAACCTATTACAAATGATAAAGATTATAATTATTTAATTGGTAGAGATCAATTTGGCGGTGCAGCTGTAATGATTTCTCAAACAGGTATAGCTGAATTTGATTGGATTCAAAGAACTCAAGCTGCATCATATGCAGAAGGAGTAAATTTATATGGAGATATTCCATTAGAAGATAATTTATATGTAATGTATATGGATAGTAACGAAGTTAGAGATCAAAATGCATTTTTAAACATTTTAAAATCAACATCATTTAGAGATTATGGTGGAATAAGGAATCTTGAAGCTTTAACCCATTCATTTTCAACAGGTGCGCATTTTACAGAAGAAAATTATTATGGTTTAAGCCAGGAATTAATTAATACTTTTGATGATGATGTTATTGCTTCGTTTGAAGGAGAAGAATATGATAAATTTAAAGAATATTATAATAATTTTTTAGCTGCATCTACTGGTACAAGGGAGACAGGGTGGACATCCATAGATCGAGATGATATTGAAAGGATAAGAGGTAATTTTGCAGATTCAGGGGGATCGATTATTTTTAGAGGATGTAATGTTGCAAATTTTTTACATGGACATGTTCCAATTTCAGCACCAATATTTAATGTATTAAATCCTCCTGGAACAGAAAGAAAAATTACAGTAGGAGGTGCACCTGCAGGTACACAAGCTCAAAAACGTTTTACTTTAAATGATGGTCGTGAAGTTTGGTCATTCTGTGAAGTTGATACATCTAACGGAAATTGTAAAAGAGATAAAAATAAAAATATTATTGAAGCTCAAGTATCAATATCAAATATTAGAAATAGAGATGTTAGATATTGGCCTGCAAAAGGTTATGATGGAAGGGAGGCTAGAAATCAAAGAAAACAATTGTTCCCTGAAATTGATAGTACAAGCGCTTACATAAGAATTGTTGACATTGAAAATGGTAATACTCCAAATCCAACTTATACTGTTGAATATACTACGTCAAGTGGAGAAGTTATTCAAAAATCATTTAGTCAAGCTGAAGCTGATAATATTATTTATCCAATTGATAATGATTTGATTGAAAGTTTTAATTATGAATCAGTTGATCAAGAAGAAATATATGATCAACAACGAAATATTATTGGTTATTTAAACGATCTTACTGATGCTCAAGAGTTAGAATATGGAATTACATTATTAAATCAATTAGAACAATCAAATTCAAATATTCCTCAACCGTTTTTAAGACCTCAATTACCTTCTGATGACATTTTAAATCAAATGTCAGAATCTCAGGTTAAATCATATATGGATATATTAAAACATTATTATAATGGATTAAGTCCATATTCTAAATATAATGAGGAAAAAGATATTTATGATGATTTTGAAAGAATTGAGGCTGCTGCTGATCAAATTGTTTTTAATGAAATAAGAGAAAGGTTTGATGATAGCGGTATATTAAATTTACAAACTTTAAGTGAAGAAGATCAAAGGGAAATTCTTAATAATTTGGATGAAGAAGAAATTAATAATATTGCGTCTAATTTAAACACTTATAGAGACCATATTTATAATTATGGTGATTATGAAGAAGCTAATAGGAATGAGTTAGAAAATATTGCAAATATTCATTATAGACTTTTTATCCAAAATAATATAATTATTTTAAATAGGGGAAATATTCAACCTCCAGAAGATTTAAGTCAATTACAAATAGAAGAAATATTTGAGTTACACTCTGAAAATGAAAGATTGGATAGAGCTCTTGGAGATAATATTGCCAATGACGAAATTATTAATCAAAGAAGTAGTCTTGAAGGGATTGAGGTTGGGATTTACCTTGACGGTGATGAATATTTAAATCAACTTAACGAAAATTATGAAGAAACTAGGGATTTAATTAATGAAGAATTTGCAAATAGGTTTGTTGTTAATAATGAAGTCCAAAGAATTCAAGTTCCTAATTTGAATGAACTGGATAATTTGAACAATGAAGAATTGGAAAATCTCAATTCTAGAGTTAATGAATTTAGAAGGGTTATTTATAATCTAGAACGAGATGGAGTGATTTCGTTTCATCAATCGAGAGATCATATTGCATGGTCATATGACTATATGGGTAGGATTGATGATATAAGATTTAATCCTGCAAGACCATCTGAATTTGAAGATCTTCCTGATATTGATATAAATGAAATTAGGGGAAATACGATCCCTTATCCTGGAGGAGGAAATGTGTTAGATGATTAGTCCCTTTTAAGTGGTGAAAACCGAAAGCTTTATATACTAGTTCTGCACTATTTTCTATATGAAGAAGACACGTTATTTATGGTTATTAGGAGCAACTACATTAGCTGTAATTGTGGCTGACGATCCTGCAGATTCTATTATGGAACAAAGTAGATTAGTTAAGGATCCATCATTAATCAATACTGAATATATTCATAAAAAACTTGCAGAAGTTAATCCAAATATTACATATTCTCCTATGGGTTTAAATGATTTTATTGAAAAAGAAGAGTTTGTTTTAGCATTAAAATATGCTGTTGATAACAATATTGAAGATAAAGTTGACGTTCTTTTTGGAAAGGCTTTTGATCAATCTATAAATAATAATGAACTTCATATTTCTCATTATATATTATCACAATATGGTTCAAATCTTAATAATCAAGAAGAGTTTTATATTGATTTATTAAACAAATCAATTGAAAGTGATAAATTTGATATTACATCTAAAATTGTTGAATCTGATAAAATTGAAAATGTGAATAAGTTAATAAATAATAATTATGAAAGATCTTTTAATAGCCAAGATTATGATAAAGCGTTAAAATTAAGTTCTTTATTTGAATTACAGAACAAAAAAGTTGTTAATGCAGCTGAAAAAGTGTTTGAACAAAGTATTAGTGGAAGGAATTTTCGAAGAGGATTTGATATTGGTAGAAAATATCATTTATCAGACGATTTTGTTAACCGAATAGTAGATCAAGCTTATAGGAATTTTAGTGAAAGAAATCAAGTTAGATCTGCAGAAAGGTTAATGAATGTTTTTAATTCTTATTGAATTTATTTTTTATTAATTAACATCACTACCAAGCATAGCTCTCCTCTCAACTGACGACAGTTAAAACAATTACTAAATGATAAACTGTCGTCAGGTCGAATCTTTCAATTCTGCGAAGCAAGTCGAATATGCAATTTAGGTAGTGGTGTTAATAATTTTAGAAATAATTATTTAGAATTATTTGAAAAGTTTATAATCATGATTTACATTTAATGGTCCTGCTGTCTTATGATACATCTTATATGCCTTATTAACTTGTTTAGCTGTTTCTTTACCATTAAATTGTTGAGAAATACTATCTAACAAACCCATTATATTATAAGCTTCTGGAGCCATATTACTTGTTGTAAAATCAAGAACATAAACATTATTTGTTATTGTGGTTTTTTTAAATCCAAAGTATGCTGATTGACAGCTAAATGAAAATACTCCTTTTGGTTTAGAGGGAGATTCTGTAATATTTGGATAATAACCGCTATCAATATAATATTGCATTGATTCGTCATCTTGTCCATAAAAGACATTATGACCAATATAACCCATGATTTGACTATCTTTTAAGTTAATAGTTTTTCCATCTTTAAGGTGGATTGTTTCTGCTTTATTTTGTTTTAAATGTCTTATCATATCAAAAGTAGCTAGTTCCATTCCTTCATCTGTTTCCTTGTATACATTAACAACAAGGTAGAAATCAAATGGTTCAATTACACCTAAGTTTTTCCATCTTTGATTTGGTGTGATTTCTTGATGAAATATTCCTCTTTGTAAGAAATTGCCACGTTTACTATCTTCGACTTTAATATTTTGAATTTCTAATTCAGACCATTTATAATTTTTATACGTATCCTTGAATCTTTTACCATTTCTTTCAATTCTGTTTTCAGATAAGTTTCTTGCTCTCTTGAAAGTTTCTCTAATACTGCAACCCATACCTTGCCAATATAAATTGTTTTCTAAAGAATCTGAATACCAAATTCCTAGGTAAGAAGTAACTATTAATGGTTTATCATTTTTAAGATCTTCAGCTATTCTATTATATAAAGGATCAAATGATTTTTTTGTTTTCCAGTTTTCAGGAGTGATGTTGTTTGTTATTGGTAATTTTTTAATTTCAGGTGTAACTGTATTTTCGATAGTTTGTGCTGCATTTTCAGCATACATATCTGTTATGATGGCTGTACCTAGAAATGCGCCAGTAATACCTAAGATTGTTAATAAATTATTCCCCATATTGTTAATGATTATGGCTCTACCATATATAAATATTGCGAAAATTAGCCACTAATTAGTGGTGTTTATTATTACTATTATTTGAACTTAAATAATTTAGCAGGTCTATGGGAAACGTCTTTTTCATATTTTTTTGTTTCTTTTACTATTCCTGAAGAAATCATTTTTTTCCTGAAATTTCTGTTATCATACTCTTTATTTTCAAGAATTTCATATACATCTTGAAGTCGATTTAAAGGGAATTCTTTTGGTAAGAATTGTTTTGCAATAAGTGAGTTTATGTTTAATTTAAGGTAAGATATTGCTTTATCAAGGATTTCTTTGTGGTCAAATGCAAGTTTGTTTAAATCTTTTATATCATGCCAATCTTTAGGATTATTCATATGATCTTGGTTAATTAACGCAATAAATCCTAATGAAATTGTTCTTTTTCTAGGATCTCTATTTGGATCAGTAAAAGCAAAAAATGGTTCAACATATATATTTTGTTTACCAATTAATTCGTCTAATTTTCTTTTTATTACATCTTCAGCTCTTTCTAATTTAGTCATTAATCCACCGGGAAGCTCTAATAAACCTTTGAAAGGTTCTTTTTCCCTTTTGTGGAGAAGTATTTTTAGCTTATTCTCATGAATTGTGAAAATAACAGTATCTACAGCAATTCTAGCTTCCTCTTCATAATTTTCTGTCATAAAATGGTGTTAAAATACAAAGGTTTATAAATGTTTCTGTAAAAAGTACGCTAACTAAGCGTAATATAAACGCAAAGTTTAAATATAAGTTTGTTTATACTATTAATTAGGTTTACGTAATAAATACGTGAAGTGGAGGAAATGAAAATGATACAAAAACTCGAAAAAATAATTGATTCAATTGATGCGTATGAATCAAACTTTTATGGTCAGGTAATAGATTTGCACAATAATGAGAGATTGAGGGAATTGGCTGGGAAATATAAGAATTTTACAATTGTAGAACGTAAGAAAGGTGAGTATGGAAAGGAACTTATTTACGGAAAAAATGGATTTTATCTTGTTCCTGTTGATAATGACGGAATGAGGAATCCTCAATGTGATTATAAAGTTAAAGATTGTAGGATGCTTACAAGCATTTGGGGAGTTAATTATGAGATGCTGCAAACATACCCGCAATTAACTGTTAATCAAATTGAGTTAAAATTAGAAGATGGAATCAAGAAATTAGATAGTTATGTTTTAGGAGGTGAATAAAATGGAAAAATATTTTGTAATGTATAAAAGGGATGTAAAGTGGGAAAAAGAACACCAAGATGATGATAGTAGAGGTGTTGGTTACAAAAACAGATTGTTGTTTGATCGCATGAAAACATTTGGTGATGAAAATACTGCAAAAGAATATGCAATTAATAATATGCCTTCCTTATATGGAGTTAGAGATTTTAATTTGGATAAATATAATTTGAGAGATTCTAAGAATCCATACGTTGCAGTTGGACAGTATCATGGCAAGCATAGCAGTAGTTGTATGGGAGAAACTGATTATATGACTACTTATGATGTAATCAGATGTTCGCATGGGAATGTTGAATCAACAATAGAAAAGTTAGCTGGCGAAAAGAGCAGTGATAAGGTTTTTGCTGGACTTGAGTTGAAGTTGATTTGAGGTGGTTAAAATGTATTTTGTATTATTCAATAAATTTGATGAAGATGAAAATAGAGCAACTTATGAAAATTGTATTAAAATATGTAATAGAACAATTGCAAAAATCTTTGCTCGAAATGTAATGCCTGCAATATATGGGGTCCAGTCCTTAAATATTAATAAATATAATAAAAGATTGAAAGATCCGGAAAAACCATATGTTGTTGTAGTTAAGCATGATGGGAAAAATAAAGTTTATGGTGGATATGATGATTTTGAATATATTAATACATTTGATGTTGTTCGATGTAATTATGAAGAATTAGAAAATACAATTGAAGATTTAGCAAAAGGAATGCATGCAAAAAAAGTCTTTGCAGGATTAGAATTAAAATTATTATGAGGTAAGAAAAATGAAAACAGAATATTGTTCAGATGCAATAGCATTGTATAAAGGTAAATTAGTTATGGTTGAAAGATTAAGTTTTCCTTTAGGATATGCTATACCTGGTGGAAGAAGAGATATTATTGTAAATCAATTAGAAAGTATTGATGATTGTGCTGTTCGGGAATTTGAAGAAGAGACAGGATTAATATTAAAAATTGATGGCGAAGTTGGAACTTATGATAAACCTGGAAGAGATCCAAGAGGACCAAAGATTTCAGATGTGGTTTATGGTAGAGCTTATGGACAAATGCGAGATGAACCTGGTAAAACTAAGGTTTTTTTAATGGATTTATCTGATATTGAGAGGTATAAAGATAACTTTGCTTTTGATCATTATGAGATATTGTGTGATTGGAAGGGTAGTTATTTTCTAGAAAAATAGTGTCACTGTCAAGCATTAACGGCCTCTCAACTTCGGCTAATAATTAAGCGTAAGTTCCTTCGGAACTTATAAACCAATTTAACCTCAGGTCGAATCGTTTATTCTGTGAAACTTGCTACTTATGCGAATTAGACAGTGGCACTATTGATGATATTGTGGGTAATTGTGTTATTTATTTTCAATACTGTAAATAAGTAACAAAAGTTTTAAAAATAAAGTCAAAATTAACCTATATATTATGGGAAGGGGCAGACCAATCAAATCGAGCATAAGACAAAATATCGTCGAGATATTGAATTTTATGGGTAGTGGATATGCTTATGATATATATAAACATTACATAGAACTTTTTCCAAAAGTTACAATGCGTTCTATTTATTATAATCTTAAAAAAGGGGTTGTATTAGGGGAATTTAGTGTTAAAGAAATTCGGAAAGAAAAAGGGGATTATTCTTGGGGTGTTGAAGCTGAAAAGATTTATTATGAACTTGGAAATAATGCTAAAGCTAAAATATTACCAATTGTAAAAGAGTATTTTGATAAGAAGAAATTACCAAAGAAATGATTCTATCTTGTACATGAATAAATGCTTTCTCCATCATGTAATAATTTTAAGTAGGGACATTGGATACTATAATATTTACTTAACTTACAATGGTTAATAATTTTATAATTATTAATGGTAACTTTCCTGAAACTTGGCACATTATTATTTAAACAATAATCAACCCATGAACCTGAAACTTTTTCTTCTAACATAATATCACTTTTTTATTTTTCTCAGAAATCCAAACAAAGCATATAATTCTCTCTTTGTTAACATTGTTCTACCTATCATTCGTTTCCATACTAATTTTTGAGTTTTTTTCTGAACATCTGTATCAAATTCAAATTTATCTAATGTTTTATTAAGTTGTTTTAGAAATATTTGTTTTTCCTTTTGATCTGCTGGAATAATGTTTTCTCCAATTTTATCTTTCCCAAGAACTTTATTTATTTCGTATAATAAAATTCCAACAGAATGACTAATATTTAATGTAGGATATTTTTTATGAGTCGGGATTGTTACAATAAAATCACATTGTTCAAGTTCTGAATTGTATAGACCTTGACCTTCCCTTCCAATAATTAATGCAACCTTTTTTCTGGACGAAGGTTTTAAACTTAACAATTTTTTTGCAAACATTTCTGGTGTGATAGGTGTTCTTGGAATATTATAATCTGTTCCTAAAATAGCTGTTGTTCCAACTAAATAATCAAATTTTCTTTTTAATGAATCAAATGATTTCCAAGTTTTAATTTTTTTAAGAATATCTTGTGCATGTTTTGCCCTGCATTTAGTATCTTCACCAACTTTACATTGCGGATTAATTAGAATTAAATCTTTAAAACCAAAGTTTTTCATTACTCTTGCAATCGCTCCTAAATTACCTGAATTTTCTGGTTCAATTAAAATTATTGATATCATTTTTGTTATGATTAGATTATGTTTTATATATCTTTTTGTTATTTTAAGTGTTAGCGCGCTCCGTGGTTGATGTCTTATTTGAAAGATGACGACCGAGTCTTCATTACTCGAAATATTTTTAGAGTACTTCGCATGGCGCTAACACAATAGTTATAATTATTTAGAATAATGAGTTTGAAATAAGAATTACAAGAATTATTACAAATATAATCGATATAATATTATTTACCTTTAATGCTTTCTTTTCATCTCTAAAAAATTCTTTAAACATAGTTAGAGACATCCTTCCACCATCAAATGGGAATATTGGAACTAAGTTCATTAAACCTATACCAAAACTTAATATGTAAAGCCATTTGAATAAGTCAAGCAGCCAAAATACTACTACATAAGCAAAATTGCTTACATTTTCTTTCTTTTTTGTTTCAACTGTTAAAAGCTTGAAACCAAACTTGTCAATCGTTGTGTTTTTATTTTCATCATAACCTAACATAGGAGCAATTTCATATGGTGTATTATTAGCTATCAATCGTAAGTTACCCGTATCACATGACCTTTTACATTTTAATTCTTGCAGCATATCAGCTTGATTATTTTGATCATATCCATTTACAGATGTTATTAACATACCTGGTCTTAATCCTTTTTCATATGCAAAACTTTGATTATCTAAATCTTGAATCATTATTCCTGAAGGTTCTAGCATTCCACTTCCTATTGGTGCAAAGATAAGGATTCCAATTGCTAAAAATATGAAAGAAGTTATTATATTTGAAACAGGTCCTGCTGTTAACATTGAATATTGAACAAAATCTTTTTTCTTAGATAATTTTTTTTCGTCAGGTTCAACAAATGCACCAAATAAAGGACCAAAGAAAAATATTCCTGATGATTTAACTTTAATTTTATGTGCTCGTGCAACTACACCATGTGAAAATTCGTGAATTGTTGCTAAAATAAATATTGCTAATATCCAATGCCAAAATGATAGAAAGCCAATTCCAGGTATTTGACCAGGTAATACTAAAGCAACACCTTGAGTATCTGTAATAAAAAAAGATTGTATAAAAGTGAAAAGTAAAGTGCCAACAACAAATAACATGCCAACAAAACCAATTCCTATTGAACAGTATCCTAGTAATTTTATTAAATAATTATGTTTTGTTGAAAGTTTTTCCATTAAATTTAGGCCAAGTTTTGTTTTTAACAGTATGAAAATACCTTGAAAAGTGAATTTTTTTCTAAAAATAATGATTAGTAGAACTATTACTGCATAAAAAATGAATATTACTTTATTTTCAGCTATAAAATTACCTATACTAATAAAAAAAGAAAGTATGCTATTCAGTATGCTCATTTTTTCCTTACAGGTCTTAAGGCTTTACTACCGCATTTTCTACAAGATACTTTTTTCTGTATGACTTTCATGTTTGTAGCTTTAATAGTGCTCTTACACTTCTTGCATACAAATTTGTTCTGAAATAATCTTGCTTCAGCTTCTGGAAATTTTACCATTTTATTTACCTTATTGCGCTTTAACTTGTTTAATAACTTTATCGCCTAATATGTCCCAAAACAGGACTGTACAACCTTCAACAACCTCTTCTTTTAAATCATCAGGAATTTCTAAATCAAATGTTTCGTACGTTTCAGTATCCATTGCATTTGCTTCTTTTCCTGATATTGATAAAATTTGTGCATTTCTTTTATCGATGATTGGAACTTCAACATGATCATGTCCCGGTAAAATCATATTTCTTTTTTTTTCATCTATTAGGCCTACTGCCATTAAGTTTACTTTTGCATGACCGTGTTTACCTGGTCTTGAAACTGAAAGGTCTGTTACTTTACAAGCAACACCATCTATAACTATATATGATCCTGGTTTTAATGAACCAACTGATGCGAATTTAACTGCCATATCTATCTCCCTCCTTCTTAATATTCTTGAGAAAACGAGGTTTATTTATAAAGTTTTTGGTGGAAATCTCAATAAAATGATCTGATTTCCTTATCTTTCATTAAACCAAAATAATCAGTATCTTTCCAAACAACATAACCCATTGATGTTTGAACTTCCCTAATTATATCTTCCAAAATGTCATTTCTAACAATATCTCTTACAATTCTATTTGCTTCCCTTGCTTTTCTATCAACTTCATTATATTTTTCCCTAATATCTTCTGGGAGATTTCTTCGTTTTGTATCATTCATCCAATCAAAAACCATTATTTTACCATTATGAAGGATTTTATCTTTATCTGGCTTTTTCATTTGTTGAAAGAATGGATAATATTTTTTAAAATTTTTATAATGTATACAAGGTAAGAAAATACTGTCTTCTTCAATATTATCTCTAATAAAATTTTCAACAACATGTTTGTCATAAATAAACATTGGATATCCAACTATTGTTGATATTTTTAATTCTCCATTATATATTGCGTTTGTATATAATAATAAAGGTGTATGATAAAGTTCCTGTAATGATTCGTCCATTGTTACAATCCTTGAATGAGGTTCTTTTTTTAATTCATGTAAATATTTATATTTTTTATTGTTGTAAGAATTAATTTTACCTTTACGCCCCTTTTTCCGCAACCCTACCATAAATTTTGAGAATGTTAATGGTTTATAAATTTAATTATTTTGAAATCAATATGTTATAGAAAATAAATTAAGTTGAAAATGTCTCGTTCGGTTGCTCCAATCACTCTCTTTATAGTGGTGGAGCATCGTGTACGGTTCGTAATTGATGCAAATTTGTTTTACGAGAATTACTTGGCTACCTCACTGGCCAAGGAAAAGGTGCACTGCGTGCATAAACCTGGCGACATTTTCAACTCAAATATTTACCACCAAAACGATTTTTTACGTCGAAGTTTTTTTAATTTGTTTTCAACATTTTCATAATCTTCAAATTGTTTTTCTAATTTTCTAAATTCATAAGTGTGATAGAAAGTCCTTCCATTTTTATGTTTAAATTTCATTTTTTTATGCAACATTTCATGGTACATTACATAGTCAAGCATTTCTGGCGATGAATTTTTTAAAATATCGTTCATTAATATTATATCTGTTTGATATTCATATGTTCCTAACGTAGAATCTTTCATTTGTTTCCAAACTAAATTTGGTTTTTCAAGGAGGTTGTGAAAATATTTTTCATTTACTCTATCAAAACTTATTTCTAAAATTGGATGAATATTATCTTTTGGTATTGCTAAATGTAAATTTTTTATAAAGCCAGCATAAAGGTCCATGGAAATTGTATTAAATTCTTTTTTTTCATTGAATCTTTTTCTAAATAATTTTACAAGTAATTCTTGAATTAATCCCATTTGAATTTCTTTTGATATTTTTTGCCATTCTTTACTTAATCGAAGTTCTATTAAGTTTCCAACTAAATGGACATTTGCATTATAATTTTTAAAGTTGCCAAGATATTTTAGTTTGAAAGTGTAATTATTAATTTTTTCAGGAAATAATTCTTTAAATGCATCTTTTACTATTTCTGATCTTCCTCTCATAATGTTATTTAATTATTAATAGAATATAAATTTATTCATTATAGACTATATAGTCTATATAGATTAGACATATTGATTTAGTTTTGGAATATTGTAAATTGCTCTCTCAACTCTCGCTTGTGCTGTATAAACAGAACTGTAAATTAATGGAACTACTACATCTTTTACAAAGTTTTGATTATCTCCTGTAATTCTGCCTTTAATCTCTGTTCTTTGCATATTTTGAGCAAGTTTTGTTAATTGCGGATTTGAAGTTATATTATCTATCGACATAATGGTTATTATGTCTTTATTATTTAAAAAGATTATTATTGTGCAGTATAATATAGAAAACTTTTTAAATAATAGTTGTATAGCTAATAATTAGGGGAGAA
>JBHPGL010000034.1:0-13657 GCA_042570655.1 Nanobdellota archaeon
TATTTCTTGAAGATCTTCTTTCATATGTTTAAAATTTATCAAATTAAATTTAAGTAAATTATTTTCACATATTAACAGATTAGAAAAAGAATTAAAATACTTTCTAGAAATTCCAGATGCCTATGGTAAAAATTCGCATAAAGAATTATCAAAAAGTGAAATAAATGAATTTGAATCTGATTTTAAACATATGAAAGAAGATCTTCAAGAAATACATATTATTCTTAAAGAATTAGAAACTTATTCCAGACATTTAAGAGATAAGATTGATAAAAAACCAAATTTGGATGCAATCAAAATTACAAAAACAAAACAATATCTTGATTTTTTTAATAATCATCCTGAAATAAAATCTAAAATGATTCAAAAAGAAAACCTTATTGAAATTAGTTTACAACCTATGCCCAGACTTCATCAACAATATGCAAATGTAGAACTAAGAGGGGGACCTGGAGGTAGACCTCGTCATTCCAGAATTGATACTAATTGGCGTATTGTTTATGCATATGATGCAGAAAATAATCATTTAAAATATATCAAAGTAATTCCTCATAATCAACAGGATAATTTAGTAAGAGTCAATTGGTAATTATTGATATTGATCAAGAACAAATTCTTTAAGACCTTTCAAATTTTGAAGACTTGTTTCTAATACTGTGTATGTAATACCATCATCTTCTGGTTCTGGAAGATTGTGATTTTCAGATAATTTCATTACAACATTTGATAAACCATCTTTTGAATCAATTTTATCAAGATGTTCCTGATAATCATTAACTGGTACTTGAAATTGAAAATTATATATTGTAGGATCTCCATTATTTAGATATGCTGAAATTAAAATCTTACTATCTTTTGAAAAGGAAAAAACTTCTAATTCAATATTGTTATCTTGAAGTATTTTTTTGTATGAAGCACAAATATTATCTTTTTCCCCATAAATTGAATTTGTATCTGTATCAAACTCTAGTTTTAAATCTAGACTAGTGCATATTTCCTTAAATAAGTCTTCTTCCCCCACCATAATCATTATTAGACGGTAATGATTTATAAACTTTATGTTTAAATTGACGAGTACCACATGTTTGGGACGAAAACTACTTTCTTATATGACTCAAACTAGTATCTGTATGAAATCTATGCAGAATTTGTCTTTCTAATTTTCTAAATGCAGAAGCAGTTGCTTTCTGTAAATCCCATTCAGAAGAAAGGTCAGAAGTAATTGTAGCTGTCGGACTTTCAACTTTTAAATGTACAGAATATTTTTGTCTATGACCTGTTCTAGAATATATTTTTATATTTAAAGTTAAATTTGTAATGTTTCTCATTATTCTTTGGATTTCAATAGAATGAGTTTCTGCTATTGCTTGAACCATTCTTGCATCAGGTTCTTCTAGATCGTTTAGTCCAATATATCTAATTATTCCTGCAGTGTTTGCCATTTTTAACCTCTTTTTTAATGTATATATTGTATTTGATATTTATATGTTTTTATTTTTATTAAACACAATGCCGCCATGCGAAGTACTCTGTTTAGAGTATCTTATGGCGCGAACGCTCGTATTTCGTCTTACAATATTAGAGGCGACACGGAGCGCGGCATTGTTTATTAAAAATAATTTGATGGCGACATTATGATTTTAAATATTTTTAATCATGAGTATACCAGAAAATAAGTTTATCATCTTTGATTTTATCTAATCTACAGAAACCAAACCGTTCAAACTGGATTACTTCACCAACTTTAATATCTTTAACCCCTTGTTCTGCAAATCCAGTTTTAACAGAAGTATCTGGCATTAATACTTCAACCGATACAAGACCAAAATTTGGCTGCTTTTCATCTACAGGCAGCCAATGAATTATTCTTTGACCATTTTTTCTGAATGTTTCTACATCTGTTCCTTCAAAGAAATAATTATCATCTTTTTTCTTGAAATTTAATAGATCCATCATTCTAATTAGTTTGCGATCTTTGATTTCAACAAAATCGTCTTTTGTAATGTAAAATGTTTCATTAGTAATAAATTTTCTACCGCCTTTTTGTTTGTCTGGATGTAAATTTAATTCTATTTCTTGACTTGGCGCCATTGAAATATTAATTTTCATAGGATTGTTAATGAAAAAATATCTTTTTGCAGTTGGATCTAATAATCTTCGATTGATTGAAGATATTCGCGAGAAATCAAGTGTTGTATGTGATGCAGATAAACCAATTTCTTTTACCAATTCATAAAATGATTCTTTCAGAATACCTCTTCGTTTCAAAGCTCTTAATGTAACTAATCTAGGATCGTCCCATCCTGTTACTTTTTTTTCTTCTATCAATGCACGAATTTCTCTTCCTTGCGTGATTGCATCTTTAACTTGGATTCTACCATAATCAACTAAAGTTTGTTTGTTGAAATTGAAAAGGTCTTTAATGTATTCTTGCAATTCTGCACGCATTTTACCGAATTCATTTGATCTTAACACATGAGTTACGCCACATAAATGTTCTTCTATTGCATTTTCAAAATCATACATTGGCCAGACATAATATTTTTTACCTTGCCGATAATGTTCCTCGAGATTTATCCTCATAATAACTGGATCTCGCATTACTTGGTTAAGTGCTTCCATATCAATTCTTAACCTTACAACTGCTTGACCTTCTTCAAACTTAGCTGTCAACATATCGTTCCATAATTTTAAGTTTTCTTCGACTGTTTGCTGTGTATGTTCACATTCAACTGCATCGTGTCTGCATTTTTGCATTGATTCTCGATCGCAAAGACAAACATATGCTTTTTGTTCTTTAATTAATTTTTCAACTAATTCATAATATTTTGGGATGGAATCAGATACGTATTTTTCATCGTCAACTTCTACTCCTAAATATTCAAGTACATCTTTTTTCATTGCATCAACAAATTCTTGTTTTGCTTTTGCAGGGTTTGTATCTTCAAATCTAAGAATACATTTACCGCCATATTTCTTTGCGTACATATAATTTAACAGAAAACTCATTGCATGACCTAAATGATTATATTTTGAAGGTTCTGGCGGGATTCTTGTAACAACTTTACCTTGTTCTGCATTTGGAAGTTCTTTTAGATCTCGTTTTTCTTTTTTCTTTTTTTCCAGCATTTCTGGTGCAAGTTGTTTTAATTGTTTTGTTTGTTCTTCAATATCTAACTTATTGATTTCTTTAACAATTTCATTTATTTCTTGCATTAGTTCTTTTGCATTTTCTTTGAGTTCTGGTTTATCACCTAGAATTTTAGGTATTACATTACCTGGATTAGCTTTACCTTTGAATTTGATTGCGTTTTGTAATCCGTATTTTGTTATCAATCTTCTAATGTCGTTATCCATAATAGAATTAATTTTGTTATTATTAATAAAGTTATTGTTAGATATGATGAAAAAGTAGTTTTATTGATATATTTCAGAATGTTCTAAACCATGTATAATAGTAAGCTTTTGATATAATTCATTAAATCTTTCATTTTCTTTATTTTCTGGATCATTATGATATATTTCAATAGGATTATCTAAATGATATTTTAATAATTTCTTTAAACTAGGATATTCAATATTGCCAATATGTTTATTTGCTGTTTTCCATATCTTTTTATTCCAATAATGTTCAACAAAAGCATCTCCTGTTGGATCTAAATATCTTGCCCAGACATGAGCTAATCCTATACAAAATCCAATACCTGCTCCCAGTTTAACTAAACTACTTATTTCTTCCATGATCATACATAATTATTCATTTTATTTAAAGATTATTATGATTAAGTGACATAATATAGATTAGTTTTATATTCTTAATATAATTAACCATGGAAATATTTATATAATACGGTTGCATAATAAAAAATATGGTTGGTAAAAAAATATCATATAATCTTGGAGATAATTTGTTATCTTATGCAATAGATGTACAAGATAAGAAAATTACAATGGATCATTTGAATCAAGGTGATATAGATAAAATTATTGAAAGGTCTATCAAAGATGATAATCTTGATAAATTTATTGAAATGGTTATATTTGCTAGAGATAAAAAGAAAGTTTATTCTAATGCTATTAAAAAATATGATGAAGTTCCTGAAACCCAAAAAGGAATTACACACAGAATTGTTAATAAATTATACAGCAGTGAACATCATAGTACTAAAGGTATATCTGAAATGTATATGAGAGATGATGTTTATAATTGTTTAATTATGCAAAAGGATAAAATGTTATTATTTTTATGTTATACATTGGAATTAGTTGATCATACTGAAAGAAATCCATCAACCAGTTCTAAATTTAATAAAATTTCTGATATAACTGAAGCTTTTAGTCAAAAAGAAATTATTGATCCATTAAATAATGAATATAATAAAATGATTTTTTCACATGATTTGAATGATAATTTGGAAAGATTTTGTTATTTTTCAAATGATCTTACTTCCCATTTAATTGAATTAATGAATGTTATGTCTAAATATGAAGGAAAGAATTTGCGTTATGTATTACATGCAATTAATTCTGCTATAAATTATTCTGAAAATACGGAAGATAGTTGGCAAATTGCTATGAAAAGATTAAAAAGAAGTGATAATGCTAATAAAATTAATAGTACTAAGAATGCTCAAAAATTAATATTAAAAATTGCACATGCTAAGAAAAAGTGAATTTTTTTATGATTTAACTTTTCTTTGTTTTATCTTTTATCTTCTTTTTAACTTTTTTCTTAGTTTTAAATTCTTTAAATAAAAAGATCTTTGATTCATTATTTTGCAAGTTTATTGTATCAATATCTGATTCAAAAATCATTTGTGCAATACCTATATCTTTCTTTAATTGCATTTCTACCAAATCTGTCCTAGGATTATAATTAAATTCATAATTGCCTTTTTTAAACACAGCTTTTTTTATACTATGCATATCCAATACAAACGTATATGTGCATTTTTTATAATTAAGTTTCACTATAGATAAAACATTATGGCCATTATGCATTAATGATAATGTTGAATTAATACCATTTATTTTTGGATTATGTTGTTCAAAACCAACACCATGTTTATTATAGCCTAATTTTAAATCAATAGACTTATCCAATCCCCCAACAGCTTTGCCTACTGTGGATTTATTTACGTTAATTACATTCTTTAAAAATTTTAATTCATCCAATTCTAAAAGTACTTTAAGATCATCTTTTGTTTTATTATTAATACAATAATAAAAGTTTTTAAAATCTTGCTCTTTAAGTCTTTTTCCTTTCATATTTTCTTGTTTATACAAATGTTCTAATTCTCCATAACAAAGGCCAGAATTTTTACTAGATGACGGCCCAACAACATATCTGATTAAATCCATTTTTATATTAAAAGCTAATTCAAACGGATCTGTATCAATACCCATTTCATTATTTTGTTTTTCTCTTAAGATATAGGATCCAACAACACCATAGAATCTTTTTGCTAATTTGTCAACATCAGTTTCTTCATCATTTTGATTTAGATTTTCAATAAAATTATTTTGATTGATTAAGATATTTTTATCATATTTTAGATTATTATTTGGCAAATTAATATCATATCCATCTTTAATTTGATGCATTTTTAGAGTATGTTCAGGAGCAACATAATTAGTATCAATTTGAGTTTCATTAGGTTGAGCGTATGCAACTGAAGCAGTAGCTACCATACCACCAAACAATGCAGTAATAATTTGAGCTTTTCCTACCATAATTAACACCTCGGCTAATCTTGATATTTATCACTCTTTTTTATCCCCTGTATAGAATATTATGGTCAACCAACTATATAAATGTTTCCCTATTTTCACCACTGTTTGGTGGTTATTAATGGAAAGATTTAAATATGGTATTTTGGGTGAAATGGATAGAATTGATAGAATTACTTTCTAATACTTTTAATAAACACAACTGCCAGGCATAGTTTTTAAATTTATTAACACAACTGCTAAGCATAATAAAAAGGTACACCTCATAAACTCGGTGTATAAACCAGCTTCTCAACTTCGGTTAAATCTAGATTTAACCTCAGGTCAAATAGTAAATTCTGCGAAGCAAGTCAATCATGCAAATCAAGCAGTTGTGTTTATTATATTAGTAGTGATGTTAATTTTGTTAGTGGTGTTTATATTAAAAAACCCCTTAAAACCAAAAACTATTTAAATAAAGCTAAATTAAAGCTTCTTATTAGGTAAAAACGTATATGAGGTGTTTTTATGCCAAAAAGAAGTACAATAATTCCACAAGCTCCTATAGGACGAATATTAGTTAATTCAGGTGCTAAAAGAGTAAGCGCAGAAGCAATCGAAGCATTTGTTGATGTATTAGAAGATATTGCAACAGATATATCTAAACAAGCTTTACAAGCAGCTAAACATGCAGGTAGAAAAACTATCCATGATTCTGATATCAAGATTGCATCAAAAGGTTAACTCCAATAATATTCAAAAAATAATGGGTTGTTTGAGATATAAGTAAAAATTCCACAATCTTCTTTTTCTTCATTTGTTAAACCTTTTTCATAATCTTCATCATCTGCTTGATGCCATGGTGATTTTTTTGGTGATTCAATTGCTACAAGACATTCTAATCCAAAAATATTTTTTTCTTTAAAGAAATCTTCAACAAATTGTTTTGGTCCTTCTGCAAGTTTATCTAGATCTTCTTTTTTTATTGCATAAAAAGTTAGTCCATCTGTCATATTTTATGTTAATACTAATTATTTTATAAGAATTTATGTAAAAAAATGGGTATATTATACAAAAAAGCATGAATTTTTCTGATTTTGCCCAAATGTAAAAAGTTTGAAAAGACAACCTTTATAAGGTATTGCAGTCATAATTAAACATATCATTAGTTAAAAAATCGCATTAGAACAACTGGTTGTTGTTCATAATTTTAACCGAGATCTAAGATGACTAAACTATATAGTTAGGAATCTCTTTTTCTCGGTTTTTGTTAATTAATGTTAATGCGCTTCGTGGTTGATGTTAAAATTTGATATCGCCAACGTTATGAAAAACTACGTTTTTCAAATGTTCTCAATACAATTGTGTGGGAACAAGTCTAGATGCCATGTCCTTTAAATTGGAGTACTTCGCTTGGCATTAACATTAATGTTGATATTGTTGTTGTTAAAAAGCGGGTGAATATACGTTTATACTTGAATATATAGAATAAGAAAAAAGTATATACGTGATTGTAAGTAAATATTTGCTAGGGGAGAAAAATGAAAAAAGACTATTATAATTTACTGGAGGTCAGCCCAAGGGCACGGCCGGAAATCATTTCTTCTGCTTATGATATATTATTAAAAGAATATTCTAAAGATAAAAAAATTGTAAAAAATTTAAAAGAAGCTCAAGGAATTCTGTTAAACAAATCTAAACGGAAAAGTTATGATGATGGATTATATAATATTGAAGGTAAAGTAATTGGAAAATATAAAATTGAAAGGTTGATTGCTGAAGGAGGATTTGGTAAAACTTATTATGGAATGCATACTATGATTAATACTCCTGTTTGCATTAAACATGCAAATCATATTTCACCTCAAGATGAAGAAATTCTAATGGAAGAAGCTAAAGCGATTTGGGATTTGAGACATTATGGTATTCCTACTATTAGAGATATTTTAAAATTAGATGATGGAAGTATGGCTTTAGTAATGAGTTATATTCCTGGACCTACATTAGAACAAATTATTGAAAAGAACGGTAGTCTTGATCCGGAAAATGTAATGTGGATCACAGAAAGATGTTTGAACATTTTAAAATATTTACATTTTAATGGTGTTGTACATGGTGATATTAAACCGCAAAATATTATTATTCAACCTGACACTCATCATGTTACTTTAGTTGATTATGGTTTATCATTAGTAAGACCAACTGCTGGTTCTGAAAGTAAAGGTTATACACCTTTCTTTGCTCCCCCCGAACAAATAAGAGGAGATACTTTGCTTCCAGAATCAGATTTTTTTGGATTAGGTATGACAATGATTTATGCTCTTGGCGGAGATATTGAAAAGAAAAATGTTCCTGAATCTCTTGATGATAATATTTGTGAGTTTATTAAGAGATTTATTGTTTATGATGTAATGTCAAGACCAGAATGGAGTAAAGAGGATTTGTGTGAGAGTATTCAAGTTGTTAGAAATAAAGTTTTTGGAAGAACACATTCGGGTATGAAAAAGATACCTGGCTTTTAACATAATTTTAGAGCCAAATAAAAAAAATTATGTCAAAAAATGTTAACACGCTCCGTGGTTGATGAATGACTCGAAAGATTACGAACGAGTTTTCATTACCAGTTGTGTGATGAGAGTACTTCGCATGGTGTTAACACATTTTGTGACATTATAAATAATGGAGGAGGATAAAAATGAGTGAATCAGGTGATTATGATCCGGGTCCTTGGAGGGGACATGATTTTAAAGAAAACAGAAAGAAGTATGATAAACATGTCGGTAGAAGTTATAATGCAGCTCAGAGTGCTAACAAAAAAGGAAAAGATCTATTGTATAAAAACATTTCCACAAAAAGTAAAGCGCCAGTAGTAATTGCATGCGACGTAACAGGTTCAATGGGTGATTGGCCGGCAACAATATTTTCAAAACTACCTTACCTTGATTTGGAAGGAAAAGAATATCTTGGAAAAGATATGGAAATTAGTTTTGCAGCTGTTGGAGATGCTTATTCTGATAGATATCCATTGCAAGTAAGAAAATTTTGTTCTGGTAAAAATCTTGAAAAAAGATTGGAAGAACTTGTTATTGAAGGTAATGGTGGAAGTCCTTTTAATGAAAGTTATGATTTGGCAGCATTATATTACACAAAGAATTGTGATATGCCAAATGCAATTAAACCGATTTTTATTTTTATTGGAGATGAAGGTTTGTATGATTTTATTGATAAGAAACAAGCAAAAGATTGGTGTTACACAACTTTTAAAGATAAATTGTCAACTGAAGATGTAATGAAAGATTTGATGACAAAATATTCTGTGTATTTGATAAGAAAACCATATAATCAAGGAAGTGGTAATCAAAGAAGTCCTGTTGATGAAACTATTTATAATCAATGGGAATCTATGCTTGGTGGAGATCATATTTCAATTTTACCAGCTGCAGATAGAGTAGTAGATGTGATTTTTGGAATATTTGCTAAAGAGACTAACAGAATTCCATATTTTGAAGAAGAGATAACCGATAGACAAAGACCTGACCAAGTTAAACAAGTTCTAGAATCGTTGCATAATATACATAATGGTCCTAGAAATGCAGGTAAGAAAAAGAAAGGACAATCTAAACTGCATAAAAAACAAACTGGAGAAAAAGTAAAGTCTTTGTTATAAAATAATTATACAATGGAGGAGATAAAAATGAGTGAATCAGGAGATTATGACCCGGGTCCTTGGAGAGGACATGATTTTAAACATAATAGAAAAAAGTATGATCAGCATGTTGGAAGGAGTTATGATAATGCAAGAAAATCAAATAAAAAAGCAAAGGATTTATTGTATAAAACTATTTCAACAAAAAGTAAATCGCCTTTAGTAATTGCATGCGACGTAACAGGATCAATGGGAGATTGGCCGGCAACAATATTTTCTAAACTGCCTTATTTAGAGTTAGAAGGTAAAGAATATCTTGGAAAAGATATGCAAATTAGTTTTGCAGCTGTTGGAGATGCATATACAGATAGCTATCCTTTGCAAATTAGAAAATTTTGTTCTGGAACAGGACTTAAAAAAAGATTGGAAGAATTGATTATTGAAGGACATGGAGGGAATCAACAAAGGGAAACGTATGATTTGGCTGCCTTATATTATTCAAAGAATTGTGATATGCCAAATGCAATTAAACCTGTTTTTATTTTTATTGGAGATGAAGGTTTATATGAAAAAGTTGATAAACATCAGGCAAAAGAATGGACAAATATAGAATTAACAAAAGATTTAACATATGAAGGTGTGTTAAAAGATCTTCAAAAAAAGTTTTCAGTATATTTAATCAGAAAACCTTATGATAGAGGGTATGGAAATGAAATGGGTCCTACTGATAAAAAAATATACAAACAATGGTCAGATGTGCTTGGAGCAGATCATATTTCATTACTTCCATCTGCTGACAGAGTTGTTGATGTTATATTTGGGATTTTAGCTAGAGAGACAAACAGGTATGAATATTTTGAAGAAGAAATTACTGATAGACAAAAGCCTGAACAAGTTAAAGAAGTTATGAAGTCTTTGCATAAAATACATGGGGATTATCGTAAGAAAAGTAAAAAGAAAAAAAGTGAGAAAGAAAAGGTGAAATCGTTGGTTTAAAAATTAAGTGTTTGCGCGCTCCGTGTCGCTCATATTATTGAGAGACGAAATACGAGTTTTCGCGCCTTAACATCATAAAATATGAGTACTACGCATGGCGCAAACACAGTTAATTTTTTTAAAACTAATACAGGAGGATGATTAAAATGAAAGATTTGGATTTATATGTGACACTTTGGCCAACATTTGATCATTTTGATAAATTTGCTACAGATTATAGATTAAACGGAATAAGGCTAAACAGTGCTATGATTCATGCGGATACAATAAAAGATGAACTTGAAACTGTAAAAAATATTATGAATCCTGTACCTTTATATTTAGATGTTAAAGGACGACAATTAAGAGTAACTAAAGTGGAAAATTATGATGATCACCTTGAACTTGAACTAAATCATCCTATAAAAGTGCGAACACCATGTACTGTATTGTTTAAAGCAGGTGAAGATTATGCTGAACTTGACAGAGTTGTTGATAATAAAAGATTGATTTTTAACGGAGGTCCTGAATATTTTGTTTATGAAGGCGAATCATTACATATTAGAGATCCAAGTTTAAAAGTTGGAGGTTACATGTTTTGTGAAAATGAAATTGAAAAAATAATTAAAGCAAGAGAAGTTGGATTTAACAAGTTTTTCTTATCTTACGTTGAATCGCAGGATGATATAGATGAATTTCGGAATTATGTTGGTGATTCAATGATTGTTGCTAAGATTGAAAATAAAAAAGGTCTTGAATATGTAGAATATGATTATAAGAAACAAGATAATTTATCACTAATGGCTGCAAGAGGAGATATGTATGTTGAAGTTGATAGACCTCACCATATTTTAGAGGGAATGAAGACAATTATTAATAAAGATCCTGAAGCTTTTGTTGGGTCAAGGTTATTGTTGTCAACAATTGATCAAGAAGTTCCAAGATGCGCAGATTTTTCAGATTTAGCATGGTTATATGATATAGGATATAGAAAAATGATGTTGTGCGATGAGATTTGTCTTAAAGAAGATTTGTTGACAAGAGCTGTAAATGTATTTGAAAGTTTTAAAATGAGTTATGCGAATGATAAATTTTATGTTAATGAAATTACATCAAGGATAAAAGATCATGAATCAAAAAGAGAAAATCCTGGAAGATTGCATGTTGTTTAATTGTTGTAGATAGATCTACAACACATATTAATATACCAACATGGTTGGTTAATATATTGTGGGAGATGATACTTAATTAAAAAATTAATTATTTAAGACGAGAAACTGAATAAAGGCAGTATAATTAAATCATTAAGGGAGTGAAAGTATATAAATTACGTGTTTGTCAAAAAAACAGACTGACAACATTTATAATTAACAAATGCTTACTTAAATATGTAATAGAAGCAAGTCCTGTTAGGACAAGGGGACAAAAAATGTCGGTTTGACATTGACTTGATCTAAATATGTTCATTCATATTAGATTAAAGTCCCACAATTAAAAAAAACCGGAGGCGGGTGCAAATGAACCAAAACGAAAATCAAGAAAAGGGCGAGGGACTTTCACTTGTATTAGAAGTAATTCCAGGACAAGCAACAGAAGGTTTGGTAACTGTTTACCATGCAGGCAACTATGAAGATAAGACATTAAAACAATTGGTAGATACTTCATTAGCAAAAGATAGAAAACTTGAAGAAGAACAGATTTTGAAAGATGTAAAGAGTCAGATGTCTGGCAAAGGTAAATTGTTATACAGAGGACAACAAATTGGAAAAAATCCATTAGATCATGCAATTAAGGAGAAGACAGATAATGGAGAAGAATACTGGTATGTTGGACTAAAAGCAATCAAACCTCAAGAAGGCGGATTATATGCTCGAGTATTGGAAGCATACAGGTAAAATGGGTGTTGTAAATGGAACAATTCCTACAATCCAATTTAGAAGTACTAATTGATGGAGGGTTTGTATATGTTCCGCTATTGTTTGATGAAGAAATTGAAAAAAATGTTAATGAATATGAAAAAGGAAAAATAATTCTTGAAGATAATGGACAAAAATATGTGAGATCTTTAAACTTGGTTTCTATGGTAGAAAATTATCATAAGATTTATGGTAAGGAATATGAAAAAGTCAAGAAAAATGTTCTGAAAAAATATTTAAATAAATCTAATTTAAAAGAATTGAATATTGACAGTAATATCAAAACAATTATTTTTGAAGTTTTACCTAATTTTATAAAGAAACATGATGGATTTGAAAGAACTAAATTAGATGAATATGACATTGTTGAATTGATATCTAAGAAATCAAAAATACCAAGTAAATATTATACAGAAGCTGATAAATTTCTTGACAATGATACATTAATGAAAAGTTTGGAAAAGTTAGATGGGAGTACAGGTAAAATTAAACCAATTAAAAATGGAAAGACTAATACAACATATATTAAAAAATGGTTTGATAAAGCATTAGAAGTTTTGGTTCTTAGTAGAGAAAAGGAAGATGTTAAGAAAGCAATTGATGAGAAAAAGGTTTATATCAATAAACATCGTGATTATGTTGCTGTAATGCTTTATCTTAGCCAAATTGAAAAGTTTGAAATTGAAAAGTTTGGTTTTGTTAAAAAGAGTAAAAGTTATGATGTTTATAAACATACTGGTGAATATGCATTAAAAGATTATAGTAGTGGTCAAATTTACTTATTTCCAGATTGTAAGGTTGGAGTAAATACTTCTAATATAAAACATCCAAAGGTGATAAACAACAATTACAACCATCCGTTTTTATCTGGTACAAGTGGTCATGCATTATGTATTGTAAGTCGAGGTTGGGGATCTTCATTTTCTGGTAAAAATATTATTGATGGCATTAATGCCGGATTGAATACTGTTATGTGCGGTTATGTTAGAGCTAGTGGATTTCATCCACATTCATATTTATCACGAGATAAATATAGAGGTTATAAGGTTGAAAGAAGTCATCCTAAAATTAAATCTGGTAAAGTCGAAATTACAAATGATTTTGTAAAATAAAAGGTTAAAAAAATGGGATTGTTAGACTCAATTAAAAGTGAAAGAGCAGAAAAAAGCAAGAAGAAAGAGTTTAAACCAGATATAAGTCAAAAAATAAATTATTTAGTTAATCAATCGCACATTTCTGATTTTGAAATTGAATCTTGGTCAAATTATGAACCTTCTGTAGATAATTTGAAAGTGTTTAATAAAGATGTAAATGTATTTCCGCCTTTCTTTTTAGTTGAACAAGATCAATATAATGTAACAAAGAAATTAATGGATGAATATGGAAGTGCTTATCTTGAATATATTAATTC
>JBHPGL010000035.1:0-12991 GCA_042570655.1 Nanobdellota archaeon
TGTAATTCTTTTACTTTATTTTGAATTATTTCTAATTTTATTTAAGGTTTATCATTTCCAAAACAATTATATAATTCTATAAAATAATACCATCTATGATTATAATCTATGTAACATGTAAAGATAAAGAAGAAGCAGAAAAGATTGGTAGAGCATTAGTTGATGATAAATTAGTTGCATGTGCAAACTTTTTCCCAATAACATCAATCTTTTTCTGGGAAGGCGATTTGGAAAAAGGAAATGAAATTATACTTTTACTAAAATCACGGGGAAAAAATTGGGAAATAATTCAAAATAAAGTAAAAGAATTACACAGTTATGATACACCTTGTATAATTAAAATCAAAGCAGAAGCTAATTCTGAATATGAGAAATGGGTTAAGCAGAATTGTTAATAAGACCAGGCATTACTCCAGGCTTTTTTAAAATTTTCTTTTGCTTCTATTGTTTTATCATAGAGCGCATCAAAACCATTCATTAATGGTCTTAGGTAATGAACTTGAGGAGAAATTTCAAATGTTTCTTTATCTACTATTATAGGATAAGTCATAAGTTTTTCGCCTGTTAAAAAACTAAAAAGGTGTTGTTGATGCATTAAGACTATGCTTTCATCAAAAATTGTTCTTATTGTTTTTCTTAATCTTAAATCAAGGATTGGATTTAAAGAAGATTTTTCTACTTTCATCTGTAAACGATCATAGGATTCTAGTCTTGCAAAAGGATCGTCAACATTTTCTGATGGAAAATGTCTTAAAGCAATATCAACAGTAGGTAATAGATAAAAATCACCTTGAGTACAACCTGCCCAAGATTTTCCAATTTTTAAACCTTGAACTCTTGATCTTGATTTAAATTCTTCTTTAAGAAAACCATGTAGATCTTGGTCGTACATAAAAGTATATTCTTCTTTATATGGAATTAATAACATAACTAATAGATAAAATAATTTTATTTAAAAATATTTCTGTAGTCTAGAAGTATATCAATAAATATTTATTAAAAAATTAGTTTAAAGATACATCCCATAATATGTCAAAATATAATTTAAAACTTTCAGCAACTAATCCATTATTAATTACAATCGACATAGGTGTTTTATGTTTCATTGCAATTACAACAGTATCACCATAAATCTCTATCCATGCATGAGAATTCCCTTTTTTAGGAAGATATTTAACTTCTGTATATTTCTGTTTTTTCCTTTCTTCACCAAACTCTTTTGCATCTTGATTATATATTATTTTAGAAGTAATTTTTTTCTTAATCCTTCTTTTATTCCAATCATTCCAATATCCTAACACATTTTTATATCCTGATGCAGGATTACCAAAATAAAACATTATATCTCCAGATTTCATGTTATTTAATGCAATTTCTCTAACATTCCTAATACCTTCCATACCTTCAAATACTTCTGCTTCTTTCATTACTTCTTTTTTACCAATAATACTTTCAAATAAAGGCAGATTTTTTTCAAATTCTTTCCTTTGCTCAACTAACGAATCTTCTTTATCTTTTAAAAAATCAATGATTCTCGTAGGAGGTGCTGCTCGAAAATAACTAATATTATTTTTCTTATAATGGCTGACAATACCTTTTCTTGACAATTTTTCTAATATCTCGTAAAGTTTTGATCTGGAAACATTTGATTCTTTTGCAATCGGACCAGTTGTAGAAGCTCCTAATTTAAGTAAAGATAAATAAACTTTTTCTTCTCCATTTGTAAATCCTAATTGTTTTAATAATCCTTTTTTCATATAATATATCAATAAGCTGAACTATATAAATATTTGCATTTGTAACCCCTAAGGGGGAACTCAATATTTATATTGTATTGTTTCAACCACTATATCGTAGTAAGGTGTTTGAAATGAAAAACTATTTTGAAAATAATATTATTGAATTTAGAGAAATATTAAATCATCAAGAAGTATTTAGATATATAAAAAACACACTTAATTCAATTTTTAAAATTTTTCCAAATGTAGATAATAACGAGTCTCTTAATTTAATTGTTAATGCTATTAAATCAAATGATTATGAGAATCAATTAAATGAGATATTACCTAAATTAGGAATTGTTGAATGTTATGAGAATGAATTACAAAATAGGGCACAAAAACATTTCGATATTATTAAAAATCATATTAAAGGACAGTATTTTCTAGATTTTGGATGTGGTGATGGCGAACTTGGAAAATTAATTGCAAATGTTGGATTTAAAGTTGGACTTGCAGATATTTATAAACATAAAAATATTGATAAAGGAATACGGTTTTATGATTTAAAAAAAGATCAAGAAATAAATCAAATCTTTGACAATACAGCTTTACTCACAGTGCTACACCATTCAAGTGATCCAATTAAAACATTACAAAAAGCAAAATCATTTCTAAAAAATGGGGCAAACATGATTATAATTGAAACTGTTTATGGAATAAATAATAATTCTGATTTTGGGAAGTTAAATGATAGGCAGCAATTTTTAATCACTTCTTTCATAGATCATTTTTGTAATCGTGCAGCATGGTATAATTCAGATCCAAGTAAAAGAATAAATGTACCATTTAATTATAATACACCTAATGGTTGGAAAGAAATATTTCAACAACAAGGATTAAAAGAAAAATATTATGAAGTTCTAGGGAAAGAACAAATATTATTTCCAGGATATCATGTTCTATATGTTCTTGAGAATAAATAAAAAATGCGGGTAGCGAGACTCTCAGAATCCAACTGTGTTGAACATATTTGAGCTCGCGACCTCTAGATAACCCGGTTATGAGTTCAATCATAGCAAAAAGCTCATCACTCACAACATATGAGTATCGCTGGTATAAAACCACTAGCGCTCTAATTGCCCGCTAGCTGCCAGAAAGCTGTCAGCATGCGCCAGGCTGAGCTATACCCGCATTATTCGTCATTAAAAATAGTTTATTTATAAAATTTGTTATTATATGCTATGTAGTCCCTATTAGGTAGTTAAAAAACGAAAGATTTATATACTAGTGATTGAACAAATATATTAAGATGGAAATACCAAGTAATTGGATATATTCAATGAGTGAAAAAAGAGAATTAAAAGATTTCTATAGTATTCTTTCTATTCCATTTGATGCAACTGAATGTCAAATTAAGAAAGCTTATAGAAGATGTATTAAAATAGTTCATCCAGATGCAAATAACCATAAATTAGGTTATCCAGAATTAGCAAGAACATATAATATGATTAAGACTATTTTATTGGATTCACAAGAGAGAGCAACTTATGATTTAGTTAGATCATTTAAGGGTTTAGAAGAAGTTACAGATGAATCAATTAAATATCATGTAGAAATGTTAGTTGCAGATTCAATAAGACAATCTGATGAGTTTAAAGCAATAGATCAAATTATTGAAAATTTTTAAAATGAAATTATCAGAAAATAATATTCTAACAATAGAAAAGAGCGGTGCATGGATGCCCGGTAACAGTACTATGTGGGAAGGTAGTGCTCCCTCAAGTTTATTATCTTATTTTGAACAATTAATAAATCATAAAGTAATTGAAATTGGTCCTGGTGGCCATCCTGTAAACAAATTTTATCCTTGTAAAGAATATGAGGGAGTACAACCTCATGAATGTTATGTACCAAATATTGGTGGAGAAGATTATATCCTTAATGATGGGTTATCATTTTTACGAGAACAACCAGATTCAAGTGCAGTAGTAATTTCTTTAGGTGTATTAGATACTTTAGTTTTAAATTTTAATGCAGAATATCAAAATCTAAATTATAAATATATTGAAGAATTTGCTGAAGAAATTAAAAGAGTAATGAATCCGTTTGCAATCATTTCAAGTGCAGATGCAGGTAGATTTATGGGACTTCCTGATATAGCAAGATTTGATGACCAGAAATATGTAGGCGGAATTTATTTTAAGAAATAGAAATCTAATCCTTAGCAATCTTCCACATTAATTCAAAATATTTTCTATAACCATTTGCAACTTCTTTTTGAGCAATTAAAATCGCCATTGGATTATCAGACCAAATTATTATACTTACCTTATCACCATAAATGTTAGTTGCAGTAGGACTTGCAAATTCTTTTGGAACAAATTTAGTTTTACTTAATGGGATTTTCCTCACAAATTTAGTATTTCTAGCACTTTCATCAAAAATAACTTTAAGCTTAATTTTCTTAGCAATTCTTCTTTTATCAAAATGAGGGAAATAATATTTCAACATCTCATTTCCTTCTTTAGATGCACCAAATATTAAAATCTCTTTACCTTCCTTAATTTGATCTTCAAAAACAGTTTTCACTCCTTCTTTACCTTTATAGAAATGCGTTTCTTGCTTTTCTTTTGCCATCTTATGCTTTAATTGTAATCCTGGCAAAATATCTTTAATATTATCTTCCTTTTCTTTTAACAATTCAATTAATCTTTCAGGATTAGTTATTTCAAACCATTTTCTATTATTTTTTTTGATATATCCAATTAGACCTTTTTCAATCAATCTATCTAAAATATCATAAACAGACCTTCTATGAATCCCTGATTTTTTAGAAATATTTCCTGCTAATGAAGAACCAATATCTAATAAAGTAAGATATACTTTTGATTCAGCTGCAGTCAATCCTGCTCCAATTAAAATATCATTTTCTTTCATATAGTTAAATTATTTCCCCATTCTTTATAAAACTTGTGGTGATGTACTTTACCGCATTTATTTATAAAGGCTTAATGTCCAAATTACACTTTAGGGGCATAAATTGAAGCAAAATAATACAACTTGGAAATTTGTAAAATCTTATAATAAATTAAAAGTAGTAATTAATAATCAAAACAATCGAAAAATCAAAAGTATGCACAACTTTGACGAATTCGATTTAAAAATTGCAAATTAAATTCTAATATTGCAGGACCGCCCCTATTAGGTCCTGTGGTATTATTTTTTCTTTAATTATTTTATTATTAAAATTAAAAATAATAATGCCACCAAGCGAAGTACTAAATAAAATGAAACCAGGGTGTGAAGGCTCGTACGTCATCTTACGAGACTACAAGCGACACGAAGCGTGGCATTATTTTTCAGAAACTTTATAAACCACTAAAGCAAAGCTATCAATATGATCGTAATTAAAGGAGCAATATTTGATATGGATGGTGTAATCTATGATGGTAATGGATATGTTATTGAGTCAGTTAAACAATTTTTATCTAATTATAATGTAAACTTAGATAATACCTATATCTCAGAAATTATTAGTCATTCTTTTGAATATACTCTAGATTTATTAAAAAGCAATCATCCTCAATTAAAAGATATAACATTAATTCAGTTTTCCCAAGAATGTTCAAAAACTGAAAAAGAATTAATGAAAAATAATGTTATTTTAAAAAAAGGTATTGAAAAATTCTTAATTAATCTTGGTGAAAATGGTGTTGTTAAAGGTGTTGGTACAGCAAGCATGGGTTATCGTGCGTATGATATTCTTAATATTCTAAAGGTCCATTATCATTTTCCTGTTGTAGTGAGTATTGATGACGTGGAAAATGCCAAACCTGCTCCTGATATTTTTTTAGAGGGTGCTAAAAGATTAGGAATTGAACCACGATATTTTGTTGGATTTGAAGATTCTATTGTCGGCCTTCAGGCAATTAAAGCAGCTGGAATGATCGCTATAGGTGTTAAATCTAAGTTTGTCGATGAAAATGAATTAATAAAACATTCTGACTTTATTATTGAGGATTTTCAAAACCTTAATTATAATGAAATTTACAAATTATTCTGGTAGAAATCTAGCAGCAGCAGGGATTGCTCCCTGTTCGCTCCTACAAAGAAATCCCTGTAAAAACTCGATCCGATTACCGAACGTTCGGGGGTATTTAGTTAATTTCGCAGGAACTAGCTGCTGCATTTTGAGGGGTTGTAATTAATAGTAAGTTCTCCGTAGTATATAATGAATTGTGGTACATAAATTACCCACAATACATAATTTGTATTTTTTTTAACACAAATATTTAAAAAAGCAGTATGTAAAACAATAAATATGAGAGATTTGATCATAATAGCATACAATATTGGTGGAAAGGAATTAGATCAGGTTAATCATCAACTTCTAGTTTCAGATATACATGCAAAATTTTTCTTATTTACAACAGATATCGATGAAGCTCGAGGGTTATTAGATAAAGGTACTATCGATTTATTAATAACAGGATATCCTTTCAGTAAAGCATCAGAAGCAGATAATGCAATAAATTTAATGAGAGATTATTCAAATATTCCTTCAATTTTCATTGATTATGCTACTCATGCAGGCATTTCTAGAATGGCTAAACCTTATTCAAAATCTAATATATATCATGATGAAATAGGTAGACATTTAATTGATACAATTAAAAACCTCGTAAATTCTTAATATTCACCACAATAAAGTAGTGAAAAAACGAAAGATTTATAAAGACTAAAAGTTCTAATGTTTATATGGCTGTGCAAATAGGTGGTAATTATTAGCGAAAGTCCATTAATAAATGAAATTAATGATTTTGATGTAGGACTAGACTATTTAGACAAACCTTTTACAGCAGTTGTTCTCAGAAAAGATAATCTTTTACAAAGATCAGATGACTATAAAACATCTATTATGAATCGTTATCAAATAGCTATTGGTAGAGGTGAAATGTTTGATGATAAAGTTCATTGCCTTGAGAATAACACATTAATAGAGTGTTTTGGTACATTAGTATTTGATCTTTCTAAATATGAAGCAGTTCAAAATGAAAGGATTATTGAAGATGATTTATGTAAATTAGATCCAAATGATTGTTATGCTATCCCTTATTCTGATAAAGAAAGAATAGTATTTCCAGAAGTAGATGGATTGAATTATTGTATAATTGACGGATATTTTATTAGCAATGCATATTTAGCTCCACATTTCTCATTTTCAATTGATCCAAATATTCTTGAAGATGTTTTATTTAATCCTTTAGATGAAACTCAACAAGATATTAATAGGGTTAAAGGTACCCAACCAAATGAACAGGATATGATATATTTACAAGAAAAATTTTCAAAATTAATGGGTTTTTTAGAACCTAAATTAATTCAATTAGAATTAGAAGATCAAGTTATTGAAAAGAAAAGAAAACCAAAAATAATTACAGAAAATGATCTTCCTAAAGGATATCAAAATTTTGATATAGTTTATAATTTAGCACAAAGATGGTGACAAAATGTCAAAAGGATGTTTAATTGTTGCATTGACTGCATTTGCACTTACCACAACAGCTTGTATAGATGCAACTCAACAATTCAAATGGACACATACTATATTAAATAAATATAATATTGGCGAAGATTACATTCGTAACAGAATGGAAGAACAAAGTAATCGAAATACAACTCAAGTTCCAAATGAACAATCAATTGAAAATAATATTCAAGATTGCACATTCACAGTACCAGAAGGATGTACTGATAAAGATTTAATAGATTATTGTAAAAAATTAAACAATGAATAGAGGAAATTAAAAATGGAAAATACTAATAACGAAAAAACAAGTATGGCAAGTAATACTGGAGAAATGATATTAGAAATGCAAAAAATTCATTATCCTAGAAATATAATTGATATTCTAAAAATATATATGCCTGAGGCATTAGAACAAGAAGAATTAGAAAATACATTAACAGAACTTTACACAGGAGTAAAAGGACAATTTAAAATTTTTAGAATGCTTAATGAAGGAGAAGTTGTTTATCCTTTAGCAAATGATTTTGAAAAATTCTTAAAAAAGTCTGTAAATCATTTAACTGAATTATACGAAAATGAAAATGAAAGAAAAGAAGTAATTTCTAAAGCACCATTTAATATAATTTATCTGGCATTTGATAGGTTAGAAAATTATTGTCATTTTTCTAAAACAATAGAAGAACTTTTAGAAAAACAGATTGATTGGGTATTTCCACAAGAAGTAGATGAAATACAAGTTGGAACAGATAACGGATATTTATCAATAACAAAAGATCAAATTAAAAAATATTAAAAGAGAAATAGATGGAGGCTAAAATGGGTGGATACGATTTAAACAAAATCAAACAAGAACAAATAAAATATGCAAAAAAGTTAATCATTAAAGACGATTTTGAAGAAATTAAACTGATCGCAGGAATTGATCAAGCATATCATAAAAATAAAATCATTTCTGCAATAGTAGTATTAGAATTTCCTTCTATGAAAATTATTGAAAAGAAATATTCTATAACTGATTCAAAAATGCCGTACATCCCAGGATTTATGGGTTATAGAGAATCAGCAGTTGTAATTGACGCATTTAATAAACTTGAAAACCAACCTGATTTATTAATGTTCGATGCAAACGGAATTTTACATCCAAGAAAATTTGGACTAGCATCTCAAGTAGCATTATCTCTTGACAAACCAGCTATAGGAGTAACAAAAAAATTAATTTGTGGAGAAGTTAAAGATGATAAGATTTTAATTGAAGATGATGTAAGAGGAAAAATGATTAAAATCAAAGAACAAGCAAAACCACTTATTGTAAATCCAGCTCATAAGATTTCTATTAGAAGTGCAGTTGATTTTGTTATGAAAACAAATGTACCTCCGCATAAACAACCAGAACCATTGCATGTTGCACATAGGTTTGCTGACAAGATAAGAAAAAACTTGGTTGATGAAGATAATAAAAATACTCAACCAGAAATCACTCAAACAGAAGTAAAAGATAGCAGTCAAATTGAAGGATAAAAATGGAACTAAATAATTTTTATGGATACTTGCCAGGTGGTTTTTACCGTCAAACAGAACCTATCAATTATGCAAAATCAATTGAAGGTGTTAAAGAAATAATTGAAACTGTTGATAAAATAATTGAAGAAAATAATTATAATGTTAATGAATATTTAGAAGTAAATAACCTTCATAATAATGCAAAAAAAAATTATCAAATTTGTTCAGGCAAGATAATAAAGAACTTTTGACAGAAAAATTAGATAATATTAAAGATTATAAAAAACCGAGGGAAGAGTTTGCAGAACCAATCTTTAAGAAAATGCTTGAACTTGGTTTTGATGAAACAAAATTAACAAGATAAAAAATGGATCCAAAAGAAGAAAAAGTAGATTCAGTTGAAGGAAAATTTGCAACTGCAATAATATATGCTAAAACATTAGAAGAAACTGCAAGAAAACAAATTGAACTTCTATGTGATCAAGAAATATTCCAAGGAAGTAATCCAAGAGTAATGCCAGATTCGCATGCAGGAAAAGGTTGTGTAATTGGTTTTACTGCAATTCTAAATGATATTGTTGTACCATATTTAATTGGGTTTGATATAGGTTGTGGTATGAGAACTTCTAAACTTGGAAAAATTGATATTGACTATGAATCATTAGATAATTTTATCAGACAGAACATTCCTTGTGGATTTAAAAGAAACAAAATTATTGATGAAGCTGTAACTCCAGAATTTTATGACGAAATCATGGTTATCTGTCATAAATTACAAGCATTCTATGGAATGAAATTAAAACATACAACAAAACAAAAACAAATAAATAACTTAAATAGATTAATTGATTCATTAGAACCTCAAGAACAGGCTAAAGCTATTGGAAGTCTTGGTGGAGGAAATCATTTTATTGAAGTCAATGAAGATTCTGAAAATAATAAATATCTTGTAGTTCATTCTGGAAGCAGAAATTTTGGTTTACAAGTTTGTAATTATCATCAACAAATTGCCAAATTTAATTGTGAAGGTAAAAATGTTCAAAAAGATCTTGAATACTTAACAGGAGAAGATAAAGAATTTTATTTAATGGACATGCAAATTGCTCAAAGATTTGCAGAATTAAACAGAGAAGTTATCACAGGAAGAATTTTATCTCATTTAGGTATGGAAGATAAAGATTCTTTTGATACAGTTCACAATTATATTGATTTTGAAAATAATATTATGCGAAAAGGTGCAATTTCAGCTTATGAAGGTGAAAAAGTATTAATCCCATTAAATATGAGAGATGGAAGTATTATTGCAGTAGGAAAAGGTAATGAAGAATGGAATTATTCAGCTCCGCATGGTGCAGGTAGAATAATGGGTCGAAAACAAGCAGAACGAGTACTTGATTTTGATGAATATAAAGAAACAATGAAAGATGTTTGGACTTCTTCTGTGTGTAAAGATACAATTGATGAAGCGCCGATGGCATACAAACCTGCAGATGAAATCATAGAAGCAATTCAAGATACAGTTGATATTGTTGACATAATCAAACCACTTTATAATTTTAAAGCAAAAAATTAATCAAATCTTAACCTTCAATTTCTTTAAATCTCTTTTTAACTGTTCAATATCAGTAAATAATAAAGCATTAATTCCAAATTTCTTAGCACCACGAACATTCTTCTTTTTATTATCAATAAAAACAACTTCATTAGGTAAAACATCATGCTTTAACCTTAACTCTGCAAGCAATATCTGATATATTTCTTTTGCAGGCTTTACCAACCCAACTTCATACGAATTAATAACAACATTAAAATCTTTTAAAAACTTATATTTCTTATCAAGTTCATCCAACCAATTAGTTTGATCAGATAAAATTCCAATAACATATTTTTTCTTTAACTCCCTTACCAACTCTTTCATTCCAGGTTTTGGAATATATAATTCAAAAACAATTTTTTTCAAATCTTTCCAATTAAAATCTAATTTCAATTCTTTAATAATTCCATTCCAACATTCCTGTTCAGAAATCTCTCCTTTTGAATAACCTTTATCTACAAAATGTTTATGAAATACCTTATGTACTTTTTCGTAAGGAATATTACATAATTTAGATACTGTTTGTAAAGTACCTCTATGCCCTTCTTCAAAATAAACTCCGCCTATATCAAATACAATTGCTTTAACCATATACATTTAAAAATATATTGCCTATTTAAATTTTACCAAAAATTCCAAAAACATCACTGCCTATTTCGCATAATTGACCTGGTTCACAGAAGTAGCTAGTCGACCTGAGTCTGAATCTAAGAGAAGACGAAGTTGAGAGGTTGTTTATGCCTGGCAGTGGTGTTTAATTTCCCCTAAAAATTAACCAAAAATTTATATATTCTTCTATTATAGCTATATATATGGATATACCAAACGCTGTAGGTACTATTACAAAATCAATTGAAAAAGTAAATCCAATTAAAGCTAAGAATATTAGAAAAATTAAAAAACTAAAAAAAGTAGGAAAAGCCATTAAAAAACCATTAAGAAGAGTAAAAAATAAACTTAAAAAAATTGATCTTGAAAAATTTGCTAACCTACCTGTTGACCAAATTAAAAAAATTAGTTCTTTTAAAACTATTAAAATCCCAATCACTTTACCAAATCTTGAAAAATTTAAAGACATTCCAAAAATGTTAGTTCTAAGAAAAGATATTGATTATACTAAATTAAAAAAACAACCGTTAATTTCAATAATAATCCCTGCTTACAATGAAGAAAGCATTATTGAAACAACATTAAAATCAATAAGAAACCAAAGTTATAAAAATTATGAATTAATAGTGGTTGATAATGATAGTGAAGATAAAACAGCAAAGATAGCAAAAAAATATTGTGACAGAGTTATTTGGTGTCCAAGGGATGGTTTCTCTGCATCTGCAGCAAGAAATCATGGTGCAAAATCAGCAAAAGGCGATGTCCTAGTTATATTGGATGCAGACATTTATCTTGATGATAAAGATATTTTGTTTAAAGTTGTACATAATTTAAATCAAGGTGTAGGTGCAGGCAGTTTTAAATTAAAACCAATGGAAGGAACAGTTAAAGGAAGAGTTTGGCTAGGTTTTATGAATCTGTTAAAAAACATTCACACTTATCCTATAGGATTTTTATTTTGTAAAAAAGAACATTTCGACAAAATTGGCGGTTATGATGTTAACATAGGTTCAACTGAAGAATGTGATCTTATATACAGAATGAAAAAAGAATGTAAAGTTAAATTATTTAAAAATGCAAAGTATCAATATTCTGAAAGACGTTTCATGAAACAAGGAATGATATATCCGCTTTATGAATGGTCAATGTCTTACTTTAGAAAAAAAGATACAAAAGAATATGAGAATGTTAGATAAAACAGTTATTTTCTTCTATAATTCTAATTAAAAATAATAATCTTTATATATATAAGCTTCAACACCCTAATTTATGGTATTAAAAGAAAAAATCAATAACATTGTAGAAACATATAAACATTTCATTTATTTTGAAAAGAATTTTTATCAGAAATATATGAGTACAGAAGAATATGATAATCATTCTGATGAAATTGCAGAATTTCATTTTGACCAAATGAAAGATGAAACAATTCAATATTTAATGGATAATGGTTATATTAAAGAACTCTTAACACCAATTCCATCAAATGGTAATAGTAAAGCTGTTTATCATTATACTTATGAAGAAAAAGGAAGAAAATATTCAAGAAATTTACAAAGACTTAGACTTATTTAATTTCATTCTTAATCTTTTCCAACATTTCGTCAGCCTCTCCCTCCTTATACTTCTTATTCGGCCATGAATTAAATAATCCATCACCTTTAAACCTTGGAATTATATGAAAATGTAAGTGTGGTACCATTTGCCCTGAATCTTCGCCATTATTCTGGTAAAAGTTAAATCCATCTGCATTAGTTGCATTAACAACAGCAGGAGCAATCTTTTTTGCAACTTTCATAATCTTGCATAACAATTCTTCAGAAGCTTCTAACAAAGTAGGAGCATGTTCTTTTGCAATAATCAAAACATGTCCTTTATTGATTGGTCCAACATCTAGTATAACAAAAACATCATCATCTTCATATAGTTTATATGATGGCAGTTCACCTTTAATAACTTTGCAAAATATGCAATCGCTCATAATATCCCCTCCAACTCTTTCAAACTCTTAACCTTAACATCAAACTTCTTATCACC
>JBHPGL010000036.1:0-12986 GCA_042570655.1 Nanobdellota archaeon
CAGTTATTGATAACCATTTATTTGCAATTGTTTCAGGCATATCTTTTTTATTTTCTTCTTCATCATATCCAAGAGCCTGAAATATTTGTGTTGCAGTTTTTTCGTTAGCATTATAATTATTTAATAAGAATTGTAATGATCTTCCAAAATTTCCTACTTTTGATTCTAAAGGATTTCTAAAAATTGTTCTGTTTATTTCAAGTTCAAAATGGTCTGAATCAATGTATTCGTCATTATTTATTTTTTCTGCTAAAGTTTTAAGAATTTCATATTGTGAAACTTGTAAATATTCTTCGTCTGTCCAAAATGGTTCTTTATCTGAAAATGACGGCATAACAAGTATTTGTCTTTGAGTAATTTCCTGTGTGATATGTAAAGACTGTCTCATTTCCATTTTAGTTTTCCTATTTTAATTTTTAAGGTATGTTTAAAATCTCTCGTTCGGTTGCCGCAACCAAAGGCTTCGCATCAATGCGGCACCGTGTACGGTTCGAATTCAAAGTGATTTGCTTTACGCCCTTATTGGGCTACCTCACTGGCCAATTAAAAAAGTACGCTACGCGTATAAACCTGGCGAGATTTTAAACTTTTCCCTCAACATATTATTATCATAAATAAATTTCATTTGTTTTTCTAATAGATTTGGTTCTTCATAATATTTAATCAGATTTTTTGACATATGCTGTTCAATTGCTCTTCCAACAGTCATATTATAATTTTGTCCATTGTTTAGATCTAATCCGATTAGATTGAAATAAGTTTGGAAATCTATGGGAGCATCTCCCATCATGTTTTGAGTTAGTGCAAGTTCTACTAGAATTGATAAACCGTTTGTATCCATCATGTCCACTGTATTAATGCTGCAAGGATTTTCCTCAGTTATTTTTGAAATATCGTCACAACTTGATTTAAAGCTTTTTTTAATTTTACGTGAAAATGTTTGATATTCTGATTGGTTTCTTCCATAGACTGGTTGAAGAGGCGAATAAATTTGTTTATATCTGTCTCTTTTTGTAAAATCTTTTTCTTTTGATAGAATTTCCCTGCAAAATTGGTTATTATTTACTGCAATATAACTTTGATAGAAATGGTCTGGAATTGTAAAATCATTTAATTTGTATAGCTCTTTCATATTATTAAAGTATTTTCCAAATTCATAACTGTTATGGAGAAGTTTATTAAAATGAGTATCAAAATATCCATCAAGATTATTTTCTGGTAGCGCATTGTCAGATAATGAAATAATTTTCCAAACATTATACAAGTTTGTTTGGCCCATATTATTTAACTTTAAAATATCATTTTTATATAATGGTTCTAAAACTTCCTTTACAATTTTATCGGTAAATAACGGTTTAATTTCATTTTCAATAAAATAATTTAAAATTCTTTCTGTAACTGTAGTATTTATAATTGCCTGATCACATAATTGCTTTAATATTTCTTCATCAGGAGCGACATTAAAATGATTTGAGATTTTTATGAATTTATCAAATTTCAATTTTTTATATATTTCCTGGAACGTATCATTATCTGGAACATATTCTGTATCTTTTGATAATCGAATTATATATCTTGGTTCTATATCTAAGAATATTTTATTCAAGTCATCATCATCTAATTTTTGTTCTGATTTTTGGTAAAGAGAAACAAATTCATTAAATAAATCTTTATGTTTTGATAAATATTTTTGTAATATTTTTATTTGAGAATTTGAAAAAAAATCGTACATTTCATTTATTTTTTCAAGTTGTGATCGTAGTTTTTCAAAATCTTTTCTTTCACTGAATTTTTCTGTAAAATATAATACTAAATAAGTGATGTGATCAAAATGTTTTTCAGGTTTGATATGTGTAGTTTCAAAAACTTTTATCATATCTTCAATATTATTTTTTTTAATAAAATCATCATAAATATCGTAAACAATTATTGGAGAGACAGGCACTTTTGAAACGTTTCTTAAAGATGCGAATTTATCATAACTCTTTATTTTTAATAGGGTTTTATAAATTGGTTCAACCATATCTCTTGTAAAGTTAATATTATTTTTATAATGTAAAACAATTGTTGAAAAATCTGAATCTTTTTCATTATAATCATAATCCTCATTATAATGAATTCTATCATCCATTAATTTGTCAATAGCTATTCCTTCAATCAATCCGTGTTTAATTTCTCCTTCTTTCGATAAATTAATTATCATATCTGCAAGATGAATGTCAACTTCTCTTAATGATCTCACTAAATAATCTTGAAGTGAATGAATACTTGGTCTAATTCCTAATGCAGATGAAATTGTTTGAATATTTTTTATAATCCATTTTGTTGTTAGTGCTCTTGTTAAACGATATTTTGGTTTTTCTTCATCATAATCATCTTCTTCAAAATATTCATTAGACTCTAACATATCTGGATTAAAGTCAAGAATGAATTTGATTGCATTTTTTTCTTCAATTTCTTCATCAATATTTTTAATATAATCATCAAGAATTGCTTCTAAAACATTTTTTTCAAACAATCCTGTATTAACTTTTTCTCCAGCAAGAACTCTAGCTATTAACTCATCATGTTTAATTTTAAATTGTTTCATTTAACCCTCAACCCTACAAGATTATTGATACTATTGACATTTATAAATCTTTCGGTATTTTAATCACTTTTTAGTGGTTAAATAAGTATAAATATGGGCTGTTCTTGGGTTAGAATATGGGTGTAAAACAAATTATGAAAGAGTTGAAGAAAAATAGCAAGTGTACTAAGAAGAATCTTGAAGGGATGGCTAGATTTGGGATAAATGTTGATAAGGTTTTGTGTGTTCCTATTCCTTTTGTAAAAAAACTGGCCAAAAAGATTGGAAAAGATCATAAATTGGCTTTGGAATTGTGGAAAACAGAATATACTGAAACCAGGATGTTAGCTGCATTTATTGATGATCCTTTAAAAGTTACTGAAAAGCAAATGGATAAATGGGCAAAGGATTTTAATTGTTGGACAATATGTGATCAGACTTGCAGTTATTTGTTTGACAGAACTTCTTTTTATATTAAAAAAATATTTGAATATGTTAAAAGTAAGAAAGAGTTTGTAAAAAGAGCTGGATTTGTGATGATGGCTACTTCTGCTGTTCATGATAAGAAAGCTAATGATAAACAATTTCTAAGATATTTGCCAACAATTGTTAAGTATGCTGATGATGAACGTAATTTTGTTAAGAAAGGGATAAATTGGGCTTTACGTAATATTGGAAAGCGAAATTTAACATTGAATAAAGCTGCAATTAAAGCTGGTGAAGATATTTTAAAGAAACATTCTGATAGTAAAGCAGCTCGTTGGATTGCAAGGGATGCAATTAGAGAGCTTAAAGAGAAAGCTAAGATTATGAAGAATTAAATTAATTAAAAAATTTATTTTTTCTTTTTCTTTGGTTTAAAGTATAATATTAGAATTAATATTACTGCTGCAATAATAAAGTAGATTAAATTTGAATTTTTTGGAGTGTCGTCAGGATTAGTTGGATCAATATCAGTTTCTCCTCTTTCCCAAAATAAAAATGTATCGCCAATTTTAACTGTATTTTTAAATTTTATTTCTCCACCTGAAATTGGAACTGAAATTGGATCGATTACAGCATGATCTATTGTTTTTAATGTTTCAGGAATATTATCTGTTGATAATAGTAATTTAATATTTTCTCCTGTTGTACCTTTTTGATTGATAATTACTCTATCTTTTGTCCAAATATTTAATCTACCTGGTAGAAATGTTAAATCTAATTCGTCATAATTTACAAGAACCCCATTTGCTAAAGGAAATTGGCTCAAATCTTGTGTAGTTATTAATGATTCTGCATTTAATACTTCTATTCTACCTATTGCATTTTGATCTTTATTAAATAATAAAAATGGTACACCTGGCTGTCGACCTGGGATGTAGGAATCAAAATATAACTGTGCAAATTCTTGGTTAGATTTTTCATGATATATTTCGTACTCGAAGATTAATAAATTTGGATATTGATCTGTTAAATTTGTTAATATATATAGGTCTGTTACAGCGCAGTTTGGACAGCCAATTCCTGTTATGTATATAGCATTAATTTGATCTTCTGCCATAACAGTTATACTAAGCAGAGAGAATATGATTATTGCTAATATTAGTTTCTTCATTGTACACCCTAAGTGATTTTATTTTTAAATCATTTAAAAAGTTTTTGTTTAATTCCTTCTTCTACCCTTAAATAAAGGTAATTTAAACTCAAAATTGCCGCCTTCAATTCTTATAGATTTACCATTTGTCAATGCATCTGCTATCTTTTTTCTTGCAGATAAGAGATTTCTATGGAATGTTGGCTGAGAAATGTTCATTTTTTCTGAAGCCTGCTTTTGATCAAGATCTTCATAATCCTTTAATCTAACTGCTTCGAATTCATCAACAGACAAGATAACTTCTTCTAATTCTGATTTAGGTATACCTGCTGGTTTAAAGAAGATCACATCTGGCTTGAATCCTACTCTTCTTCTTAATCTCGGTCTTGGCATTTTATTTTGATTTTTTTACTTATTTATATTATTATTCTAAAATTACTTACATATAATAAAAATGGGGAAATTTTGTTTAATTTCCCCTATTTCTCATTTGACTTCTTGGTCCTCTTCCACGGCCTAATCCTCTTTTAACACACCTATTCATACCCATTCTAGGTGTTTCGTTTTCGTATCCTGGCTTTTCATTTCCTTCACAATAGCCTAGTTTTCTTCCTGTTTTAGGACCTTTTCCATCTGGACCAGTTTTATCGCCTTCTGGCATTTTAATCATCCTCCTTACCCTTATTTGTTCATCTTGTGTTATGAATATTGATTCATAACCCAATAATGAATATATATTCATAACCACTATATAAATGTTGTGTTTAATGTTTATAGATAGAATTGAATTAGTATTTTATCATAATAAATATTATAAATGATGAAAGGTTTTTACTTAAAATGAGAGGAATTTATAAGATTATTTTAGGATTATTGGTTCTTTTAGTTATATTTGGTTGTTCTTCTAGTTCACCTGAAGGTGTTATTAGAGATTTTATTAAAACAGGGATTGATAATGATAAGAATTGCAGATTCACTCTTTCAAATTTAGATGTTTATATGGAAGGTGAATTAAAAAAAACGTTTTCTGAATATTATGAAGAAAGAATTAATCGTATGATTGATTTGTGCGAGCAGGGAAAAGAGCATGAATATTTTTCTGAGAAATATGGTGATTTAGATTGCAATAATAGAAATGACATTATTAAAATGATTGAGAAAGATTGTCCTGGAATGTTTTATCCAAAAGAAGCTTATCGGCCTGATCAAGAACCTATTATTAATTTAATATTTTGGGGAACTGAATATATAGGAAATGAAGCTTTAGTAAATGTTACAATGGATTTTGATGAAGATATGATAGATTCTAACACTATTTTTACATTAAAGAGATTTAATGGAAGATGGAAGATTGTTGATATGGGTATAGAAAAACAAGAAATCCAGAAAAAAGTGATTATATTAACTGAAGAAGATAAGAATTTTAAAGAACAAATGGGAGAATTAATTGTTGAGTATAAACAAGTTGTTGATGATTTTGAAATGATTTGTGAAGATTATATTAAAAGTAATGAATATCAACTTTGTATAATTGATGGAGAAGATTTTAATTATATTGTTGATCCAAGTCATATAAGTATTGTTGATGAATTCTTGAATGCATTAAACGAAAAATAAAAAATATTAAAAATAGTTTTTATTAGATTCTTCAATCAACATTTGTATCAGATGAAATACAATGATATTCTTTACGTACTGGGAATATATTAAATACATCATATTCATTACGTACTGGTAATTGATTAATTACATCAATATTTTGCAGTCTATTATTTCCATTATATGCACTAATTAAAATTCCATCAAGATTAAATCTTTCCAGATTTATTGCATATTTTGCTGCAACTTTTTGAATGTCTTTAACAGCATTGTCAATTCCTTTTTCACCTAACATTTTAATATTAAATGCTTCATGTACATTAATGATCTTACCATTTTCATCAACACAATCAGAATAGCCTTTTAAAAAACGAATTCCATTATTAATCCTACTTGCTGCTGCAAAACTTAATACTGCTCTTGCTTTCTTTGGATCTTTAAGAAATCCAACTTTTATTGCATCACAAACATATTCTGGATCACCATACAATACTGCTCTTATTAAATTTTTATTTGTTGGTGGTTCTTCTTTATATAATTTATATTTTTTCATTTTAATTTTACCTCATAAAAACATTAAGCTTCTTCCTAATCTGCAAGCCCTATCTCCTGTCAACTGTATTGGATTTATAATTCCCATAATATCTTGAATTTCATATTCAGGTGTTGGTTTAGAAACATCTAATTTTTCAAGTCTTTCTAATGCAGCATAAGCATTGTTTTTAATATTTTCATAGTTTAATTGTTCAAGATCAACTGCAAATTTCTTTGCTTGTTTTTCAATCCAATTAACTCGAACGTTAATTCTTGATTTACCAAACATTTTAGCACCATGTGCATATCTATGATCAATAACTCTATCATTTTTATCAATACATGTTGAATATTTTATTAGATCATCAAGACTAAATTTCATATCTTGTTCTACTGCAAGGCTTAACAATTCTTTTGCAGTTTCTGGACTTTTAATACATCCATCTTCAATTATAGCAGAAATATATCCTATATCACCAACTTTTACTGCTCTCTGAATTCTTTCAGGAGTAACATGACTTATTGCTCTTCTTGCATTATAACCGGGAATTTTTAAGTTTTCTTTCATTTTATTTACCTCTAATATAATTTGACATTGACATTGTTGCTGCTAGACATCCACCTGCTAAACTCCCATTTACTATTGCCCAGGTTAAATCAGATTTATCTGCTAAATTTGCTAATTGTTCAGCATTTTGATATACTTGTTCTGTTATTACAGGATGTTTTGCTAATTCAGCTCCTATTATTTCACTTCTTGTAGAAATATAATCAAGAATAAAACCTGCTGAAATAATTCCATTTAAACCTGTAGCAACTCCTGCACCAACACATATAATATCTTTAACTATTGTCATTTTTTACACCTCGTATTGTAATATAATAGTAGTAACAGACATCTCATATATAATTTTGTCTAGAGAAATTGCTGTCAAATGAGAAGTATTTTGAAAATTTGGTTATCATTTGAATAATAAATAACCAATATATTAAGCCAAATGTATAGTAAAATTAGAATAATATGCAATTTGACAGCAATAATAAAAAAGTTAATTAATAGAAAAGTTTAAATATTACAATGTATTACAATAGAATACAGGTGATTAAATGGATATTATTACAGTAAGATTTCAAGAAAATATAATTGAAGAACTGGATAAAACTATTTTAAAACACAATTTTAATTCAAGAACTGAATTCATTAGGGAAGCAGTTAGAGATAAATTATCTGAATTAAGTAGAAACGAACTAATCCAAGAATTTATGAAATTCCGTGGAAAAGCAAAAGTAAAAACTAGTGATAAGAGGTTAAGAGAGATAAGAGAGGAAGTAAGTAAAGAATTAATGGACGAACTAGATAAAAAATTTAGCTAATTTATTTTGGTTTGACCGGTGTTGTAATATCAGAAAGTTTAGTAAAAAAATGTTTGTCTTGAGTGATCATGATAGCTTGATGATTTCTCGCATGAATCGCATTTAGACAATCAACAAAAGGAATATCTCTTTGAAAAGATAATTTCTTTGCTTCTTCATGTTCATATTTTGTGATTTTTATTCTAACTAAAGTTTTATTTAATAATAAAAGATTAAGCATATCATTAATCTCGGGTTCACCATAACGCTTTTTTAATTCCCAAAACAAAGCTTTTGAAAATAGTATTTTATCTTTGTTTTTTAATATTTTAAAAAATAATTTAGTTGCATATTTTCCTAAAGGCATCCCACCAAATCCAAATCTATCTTCATAAAAATCTCTCCAAATACAAGTGTCTAATAAATATCTTTCTCTCATAATTATATTATTGACCTAATAACATAAATAATTAACCTATAAAGTTTATATAGTTTTTATAAAAATATATAGAAAAAAAGAAAAAAAATTACCAGAATTTAATCCAGTTTAATACTTTTTCAAACCATGCTTTGATTTCTTCCATAGGTGTTACATCGATATGAGGTTCATCTGGATCAACTCCACATTTATAACCAGGCATACCAATACATTTTGAATCTTTTCCATCTGTATCAGTTGTATCGTCTTTGTCATCTTTATCATCTAAATCAAATGGATCTATTCCACATTCATAGCCTAAATGACCTAATCCCCGACATTCTCTAGTATTGTCAGGATCATCGTAGTTTACACCTAAATCCATTGCTTCTTCCTGTACAGATCTTGTTGCAAATTCAGCTAAATTATTAACTTCAATTGTGTTTGATCTTCTATCAAAATCACTATATTGTTTAGCTGAAGCAGCATATTCAACTGCTGTATCTCTTTCAAAACCTTCATCTTCATAATATTGGTCTACATCTACTCTTTCATACTTTAAATGAGTATATTCTCCGCCTGTTTCATCTGCTAAATCTTCCCAAATTCTAATTCCTCTATCATTCATACCAGATGCACTGATTGTATAGATAATTATTTCTTTATCTACTGCATCTCGTACATATTCTCGCCATGAAGGTGGTGGAATAACACAAGATGGAACTGCATCTTCATAGTCCCAATCTGGATTAGGTGGAACACAAGCAATATTTTGATTTTGAATATATAATTCTTCATGAGGTGGTGCATCTCCAATTAAGAATAATAATTTTTTAGCATCTTCTCTCCAATCCATTTTATGAATTGCTATTTTTAATCCTTCATCAACAGCTTCTTCATAATCTCCGCCACCGTTTGCATCGAGTTTGTTAATGAAATCTATTGCTTCATCAATATCATCTGTTAAATCAAATGATTTTGAAACATATGATTTTTGTTCATCTGAATGATCTCTATAAGCTACTATTCCTACTCTTAAATCTGGTGTTGGATTTCCATCTCTAACTTCTTTAATTATTTTTACTAAATGTGTTTTAACTTCTCTTATCTCATCACCCATTGAACCTGTACTGTCTATTAAGAATACAATGTCAAGTTCAGGAAACATTGGCATATTATCTACTGGTAAGATTGAAATGTTATCTTCAGGATAATTGCCATTTTGAATAAGAGGTTTGTATGCACTTGCTGCAGTAAATATTGAAGTAAATACTAGCAAGAGTGCAAATGCAGCAATTAGTTTTGTTGCAAAACTTTTGTTTTTCATTTTTTTCCTCCGTTGAAAAGATGCAGGCAAAAAAGGGAGAAAGCCTGCATGTTTTCAAGATATTTTTTGTTTTTCATTTTTAGCCATTTTATCGACTAAAAAGAAGAAAGCCAAGCATATATATATACCCAGAAGTAAGCTTTAATTTGAGTTGAAGTTATAAAGGGACAGCGTCGAGAAAAATAAAGAAAAGAAAAAATTATTTAGAAAATAATTTAATCAAAGTTGGTATCATCAATATCACAGCAATAATTAAGTACCAATACCAAGCAATACTTAATACTAAAGTTCTAAATGCTGGCCAAACAGTTACTAAGAATAGTGTAGCAAAAAACACTGTTGCTTTAATAATAGAAATATCATACCATTTCATTTTCTTAATAAATTTTTCAATCCATTTAGTTAATTTTTTAAAACACATAATATCACCTCGTTAATTTAAGAAATATTTATGTGTTAATAAAAGTATCTAGAAAATTAAAGAATATTCTCTGTCAAGAATGGAACTAATTTCTTTTCTGCAATTCTAAGATGTTGCTGAACTGTTTGTTTTGCAAGTTTAAGTTCTTTTGCAAGATCATCTAAATTTGCTTTTCTAGGAAAATCAAAATAGCCTCTTTTAACTGCCAATTGAAGAACTTCATTTTGTTTTGTACTTAATTTCGGCATTATATGGGGAATAAAAATATCGTCTAGTTTTGTTTTTTCAATTGATTTTAACTTTACTTTAAATTCACTTGGTAATCTATGAAGAATATGCATTAAAGGTTCTTTATCCCAACAAGCCATTTCCCAATATTCTGTTCCATCTGTTTTTTGGATAATTGGTTTTGTTTGAATAATTCTCTTATCCCAAAAAGGCATATATGCTGACATCCAACCAGGCCTCTTATTTAATGTAACAATAAAATTTCCTTTTATTTCAAATTTGATTGTTTCTTTTAGTTTTTTAAAAGCATCAATGAATTTCTTTTTATTTTCTTCTTTTCCTTGTAAAATATGAGACTCTGTATAATAAAATTCATTATTTTCTTCCCATGCTGATAAGAGATAAAGTAAATCAGTTATTTGGAATTTCTTACATAAAGGAGCTAATAAACAACTCTTATGCTTTACTTCAAATTTTGCAACCCACATATAATGCAGGATATGTCAGGTATTATTTAAATTTTTCTTTAAATTATTATTTAAAAGACAGATATGTAAGGTAAAAATTTAATTAATAACCCTTTGTTAGTAATAAATAACTACAATTGTATAAAGGTGAGACAATGGAAAAGAATCTTAAACAAGTATTAATGGGTTTAACAGGCATTGGATTAACATGTTTGATAGGATATGGGTTAATATCTCTTGGAAGACAAACAGCAGAATTTCAAGGTTTTGATCATGTTGCTGCAAAAGATGTAATTTATACTTGTAATAATTTTCATCACGGCTCTGATAAGCTTGTTTCAAGTAGTGATACATATGGAAAAGATTTTGACAAAGATAATTTGAATGATGAACATGTTATATGTATGGACGGAACTATCTATGCCAATCTTACTTCTAAAAATTCAAGAGATTATTTTGATGAGAAACATGATATTTTTTACAGGATTAAAGTAGAATGAATGAAAAAAATCTAAAAATCACTTAATTTCTTTGTTTCAGAATAATATACAATAGTTGTATTACCATCTATTCCGCCAACTATCTTTTTAGTAGAAATAAAATTGTTTTCTTCAAGTTTAGCTATCTTTCTCTGGAATGTCTTATATACAGAACCGCCGCCTTTCTCATCAAAGATTTTGTAAAGGTCGCCTATCTTTTTACCAGAATTCTCTTTCACAATAGCAAGAATCATTTTTGTTTCATCATCTTCAATGTCGTCTGTTTTCTTTGTCTTAAAATCATCCATTTTTAACATCGCTTTATCAACATGTTCTTTAAAAATCTTTTTTGAAGCGTCATCTTCTGCTAAATTACCTGCTTCCCTAAGAAGATATAGACCTGTTCTTACATCACCATATTCAGAAGAGGTCTTTGCAGCAATTTCAAATGCATCAGGATTCCAAACACCTGGGACAAAAGCGTATTTTAATCTGTCTTTTAAAATACCTTTAATTTCTTGAGAATTATATTCTTTAAATTCTAATGTTTCTGGCATTAACCTTGATTTAATTCTTTGATCCAAGTCTGTTAACCATTCTTTATGGTTTGTAATCATAATTATTGTTTTTCTATATATTTCTTCTAATACTTGGTAAAGGAAATCGTTATCTTCTAATTTATCAACTTCGTCAAGTACAATTACAACTGAAGTTTGGTTTAAGAAACTTTTAATTTTTTTAAATAGTTCGTCTGTTTTTTTATTATGTGTTAATCTATAATTAATTACATTTTCACATATGTCCATAACTATTTTATATGTTGTATTTTTTTGCCAGCAATTAATATAGATAGGGATTACTTCATCTGTTTCTTCATCAAGTTCTTTTAATACATGTCTGCATGCAACTGTTTTACCTACACCTGGTTTACCATGGATTAATACATTTTTACCGTTTCTTTTTTGGAATAATGGTTTAATGCAGCCAGCTACATGAAATTGTTCTTTTTCTCTATATGGTATTAGTTTAGGTATGAAAGAATAATCTAGTGCTACTGTATCTCTGAACAAAGATTCATCTGATCCAAGCATATCTTTAAATATCCCCATATATTGATTTAATTAGATTTGGTATAAAAAGATTTCTGTGTTTGAAGATAATATCTTGAATTAAGAGTTTCATTAGAAAGGTTTGTTTTTTAACATCCTACCACAATTAGAACAGAAAGTTTCTTGACCTTGTAATTTTGCACCGCAAGTAGGACAGAAGTTAAATCCTTTTTGTTGCGGCTGATGTTGATATACTTTTTGAATTTTATGCATATGTTTTTGCTGGTCTTTTGGAATCTTTGGTTTTTTACCAAGTACAATATTCATTACTATCTTAAAAACACCAATCACAATGAAAACTAATCCTGTAATAAAGAATAATAGTAAATTATTAGATTCGTTTGCTTTACCTAAGAAATGTGAACCTATTGTAACAAATAATCCTAAAATTAAAAATACCCATCCTGATAAAGCTGCCAATAGTTCACCTCTATTGTAGAGAATATATTTGAAGTTTTTATATGTTATGGTTTATTTGCAATAATATAATTGTTTTCTTGATATACTATTTTGTATTCTTGCGGTATAATATATTGATAATCTTTTTGAGTTACAATGTAATCAAATTGATTTATATTTACACAAACTTCTAAATAATTTGTTATGTTAACTTGTCTTCTTGGTTGCCAATTGTAATAAGATACTTTTTCTGGAAGATTTAATGAAAAACCAACCCAAATTCCATCATAGCAATCTTCTGATTCAACATACTTATTAGATTCAAAACTTAATCTTTCTGAAAATATTGAATTCCATTCATCAAATGAATTATAATATAATATTGTTGAATTTTTTGGTGTGTTGTTTCTTAACCATAATAATAGTTCGAATTTATCTTCTGTTAAAGGTGTATAACTTGAAATTTTATTTTGAATTTGTAAATATGAAAAGATTGAGAATATTAAT
>JBHPGL010000037.1:0-12931 GCA_042570655.1 Nanobdellota archaeon
TATTTTTACCTAATTTGTTAAATTTACACTATCTTGTTTTATTGTCACTATCATTTTTAAACGAGAATAAGTTTTCTTTATCATCTTTCATAATAAATGGTTCATCTTTCATTTGTTTTATTTTTTCAACAATTTTTAATTCTGGAACCTTATAAGTTGGTTTATTTTCAAAATATTCGTCATATCCAGAGGTATCTACATTAACGTCTGGTTTTTTAACTGTATGAGTTGGTTTTTGATAATTATTAAACCACCCCTTATAAGCTGCTCCTACTGTTGGAGCTACCATTGAACCTCCTGTATAATATGTTGTCCAACCCATTCTTTTATTTGTATCATGACCAACAACAAATGCAAAGGCAGTATAATTACCGTGTTTATCGTCATTTACATAACCTGTTAATAGAGCTTTTTCGTAATCATTGGTTGTACCTGTCTTTGCACCTGCTGTTATAGATTTTGTTTTAACTTGATTTATGAAATGTTTTTTTAATGCTGAAGCTGTTCCATGATCTACATTTGCTTCTAATAAATATTGAATGTTTCTCAATGCTTTTTTATTAAATACAACTCTTTTTTGGTTGTATGAAGATTGGTATAAAATTTTATTATTCTTATCTTTAATAAACATAATTGCATGAGGTTCAAGTAAAACTCCATCGTTTGCTATTGCAGCTGTAGCTCTTGCTAAATGCATCATTGTATCACCTTCACTAAAGCCAAGAACATTTCCTAAATGGTGTGCTTCTTTATATTCAATGTCAAGACCTAGTCTTCGAGCCATTTCAATAACTTCAAAATTACCCATTCCATCTGCTACCATATGTTCTGAAGTTGTATTTGCTGTATAGAATTTTTTATCAAACTGTTTAAAATATTTCATATCACCACAATTTTCAACTTTTGCATAAAAACCTTGTTTTACTTTACTTACATCTTTATCTTCATGAATACCTATTCCTCTTGCTACTAATCTCATAACAGGAAGGTTTAATGATTTTGTAAATGCAATTTCAGTATTAACTATTCCTAAAGGTTCTTTAAAATCAGTTGGTGCAAATAATTTTAATTGTTTTGGAAGGTCTAAACAGATTCTATCTTCTAACCTGCCATTTACCATTACTTTTTGAATATCTCCTATATTATAGGTTATTGGAATATCTTTCATTTCTGAATCGAGGTCAAGAATACCTAATTCAAAAGCTTTAAGATAAATTAAAGGTTTTACAGTACTTCCAAATTTATATTTTGCCATCCATGATCTTGGATAATAATCATAACCTCTACCTGAATCCAGCATTGCTAATATTGATCCTGTTTCATAATCAAGGATTACACCTGCAAAATCAACATATTTCTCCTGTTTTAATTGTTGAATTAATTCATTCTGTTTATTGAAAGGGTTATTTCTAATGATTTCGTTTGCTACCTTATTGAAATCAGGTAACTTTTTCATTTTGTCAAGTCTACCTAAATAATCTTTAACTTGTTTTTCAACAGAATGCTGCAATGCAAAATCAAAAGTAGTATAAATGTCTAGGTCTGAAGATTGTATAAATTCGTCAGGGTCGACATTTAATTTATTCTTAATTTCATGTTTTACGTAATTTAATAAATGATTATATTCGTTATGATTTTTTTTTATGAAATTAATTTCCTCACTTTTTGCATCATTATATTGTTTCATATTTATTATTTCGTTATCTAACATTTGTTTTAACACAAAATTTCTTCTACCTTTAGCTTCATCAGGATTTGAAACATAGTAAGAAGGTTTTTTTGGCATTCCTGCAAATAATGCGCATTCACCTATTGATAGATCTTTAACATTTTTACCAAACAAAAAATTTGATGCATTATTAATTCCATTTACACCATTGCCAAAGTTGACATTATTAAAATAAAGTTCTAATATTTCATCTTTAGTATACATTTTTTCTAGCTGTACTGCAAGAACTGCTTCTTGATATTTTCTGGTCATTTTTTTCTCATTTTTCAAGAAAAGGTTTTTAGCAAGTTGTTGTGTGATTGTACTTCCGCCTTGAGAATTAACTAAATGAAAGTCCCAATCTTTTACAGAATCAATTACAGTATCTTTAACATTTACAAGTCCTGCTCTTACAATTGAAGATACATTTACACCTTCATGTTCATAGAAATTTTTATCTTCAAGCAAAACTAATGTTTGTTTTAGATATTCAGGAATATCTTCTAATTGAACATGATTTGGCGCTTGTCTATAAAGAATTTTATTATCTCTTGAATAGATTGTTGTTGTATATGTTTCAAAATTTAATGGGACTTTTGGCACTTCATTAATACTTGATTTTATTATTAAATCTGTTAAACCTGCTTTCACTTTACGTTCAGGTGGTTTTGTATAATCAATATTTAAGGTTCCACTTAATTTTTCTGTAATATCATCATGGTCATGAACATATTTCCAATAACTGCCTGATTCTGGCCGTTGATGGTTAAATTTGATTGCTACAGGAGCAATTGCATGTTCTATAAAATGAGTTTCATCTTCAATTTTTAATAGAACGGCTGTTCCTAATACAAAGGTAGTTGTTCCAATGGCTGAATATTTTAATGTTTTTTTAAGCGGTTTGTCAAGACCTGTTCTTTTTAAAAAATCACCTGAAGTATTATATGACCATTTTATTCCATTTCCTGCATATTTAAGTCCTTCCCATGTTTGTTTAGATGTGAATTTTGTACCTTTCCAAAGTTTGTCAGCAGACCATTTTGTTCCTCTCCATAATTTGTCTGATGTCCATATTGTTGCTATTTTACCGTTTTTATAAGTGAATTCTGTAGCTGTTCTAAGATTTTGTCCTACAGCAACTCCAAGGTTACTTCCTTTATCATAATATTGCATGAATTTTGAATCTTGGTTAATTTGATTTATTACTTCAAATGGTACATCTGGTGGTACTTCTAAAATATCTGTTTTTGGTAGAGGTAAACATTCTGGTTTTGGGGGTATAATAATTGGATCAATGGATTGAAATAAAGGAATTTGATTATATCTTTGTTTTAATGTTTCAATATCTTGATAATTTAGAATATTTTCAAGTTTGACCTGTACAAGAGATTGTTCTATATTTGGTTTTATTTTTTTTGATGGTTTTGCTGTTTTTTTGAATTTTTTAGCAGGTTTATTTGATTTTTTTGGGGATTTAGGTTTAACTTTATTTTTTTTACTAGATCTAGTTCGATTTATATTCTTATTATTATAACTACGTCCTTTTCCCATATAAGAAATAAGAATAATACATTATATTAACGAATGGTGTAGTCTATAATACTCCTATTCATCACAGAAAATGCTGATTTTTGTCTCTAATCTCATAATACAATCCTCATCACCTTCACACTCTTTATAAGGATCTACATAACAAAGTGTATCTGTATCAAATTCAGGTTGTTTTAAGATTTTTGGTTTGGTTTTTTCCATTTTTGGAGTAAGTATTTCAAAATCATCTTCTACTATGAAACTATCTTGCTCAAATGTATCAAATAAAAACATATCGTCAGATTCTTCTTCTACCAAGAATTCTTCTTCAATAATATTTACAATTTCTAATGTAGGTAGAATTATTTCATCTGCTATATCATAAGCTTTCATAAGTGTAATTGGTTTTTTTACTGTAAATATATATTCTTGTTTGCTATTAAACCAATCATAATAGAAATTTCCTACAAATGGTGCTACTAATGATCCGCCTGCAAATTTCTTATGTTTACCCATTGGTTTTGAAAAATCATATCCTGTAACAAATGCAAATGCTGTTTTTGAACCTTTAATGTTATCAACAAAACCTGTTAACAATGCTTTTTCATAATCGTCAGTTGTACCTGTTTTTGCACCGGCTTCAATGTACATTGATTTTTCTCCAATTTTACCTGTAAAATTTCTTTTAAAATTTGCTGCTGTTCCCTTTAAATAATTCTTTTTCATTAAAGTATTTAATTTATTTAGAGCAATTTGATTTGTAAAAACCTTATGCGAAATTATATCTGGTTCATAAATAATATTATTATTTTTATCTTTAATGTACATTATTGAGAATGGTTCAACTTTTACACCATTATTGGCCATAGCACCTGTTGCAGTTGCAAGGTTTAACATTGTATCACCTTCACTAAAGCCAAGTATTGAACCAAGATAAACTGTATCGTCATAACCTAAATTTGTTAATCCTAATTTTTTTGCTAGTTCTACTACAGAATCAAGACCCACTCCATTTGCTATTCTTCTTATAGTTTCCTGTTCCATACCATAATATGAGAGGTCTAATGATTTATAATATTTATATTTGCCGCAATCTAAAACTTTTGCCATAACACCATCTTTAACAGGCGCTTCATCATAAATTATTTCAACATCTTTTGCAACTAGTCTGATTGCTGGTATATTAATTGAACTTGTAAATGCTTTTTCAACTGTAACTTCTCCTCTTGGTTCTGAAAAATCTTCTGGTACATAAAAATTTTTAATTTCTGCAATCATTTCAAGTTTTTTAACTGGATCTTCTATTGCATCAATTTTTCTTTGATCTTTATCTTTAATTAAAGGTCTATCTAAACAAATTTTTTCTTGCATAACTCCTTCAAAAATAAGTTTTTGTATTTCGCCTGAATTATAAATTATTGGATAATCGTAAAGAATTGTATCAAGATCTATTAAACCTAGTTCAAAAGCTCTTAGATAAATGAATTGTTTTACAGTAGAGCCAAGTGGAAATTCTGATTTCCAACTTTTTTCATAGAAATTATATTTTCTTCCTGAATCAAGCATTGCTAAAATTGCACCAGTATCATACTCAATTACTACACCTGTTACATCTGTATAATTTTGTTTTTTTACTTTTGCAATTGCATCTATCCATTGATCTTTAGGAAGGGTATCTTTAATTTCTTTAATTATATCTGCATATGGTTTTACTTTCTTTTTTGTTATAAAATCAGTATGACCCTTATCAAAATTTACTAAAAATTCGTTTGCTCTATTTTGAATTGAATCTTGCAATGACAAATCAAAGGTTGTATAAATGTCAAGGTTGCTGTATCTTTGGAATTCGTAAGGATTGATATTAAATTTAGTTTTTAATTCATGATTCACATATCTTACAAGCGGATGGAAAGGATTTTCAACATTTTTAACAAATTTAACATCTTTATTTAATGCAATTTCTAATTGTTCTTGTGTTATTACGTCAAATTCTTTCATTCTTTTTAAAACGTGGTCTCTTTTAATCTTTAAATCTTCAGGGTTTCTAATAAAATATCCTGGTTTTGAGATAATTGAAGCCATTAAAGCTGATTCTGCAATGTCTAGATCCTGTACATCTTTATTTAAAAGATAGTTGCACGCTGCTTGTACTCCCACTTCTCCATTCTTACCGCCAAAATAAACAAAGTTAAAATAATCTTCAAGGATCATATCTTTTGTAAATAAATGTTCAACTTGAACTGCTGCAATTGCTTCCTCTTTTTTCCTAGTCCAAGTTTTTTTTGCTTTACCATCTTCCTTATCTAGTAAAAATTTATTTTTAACCAATTGTTGTGTTATTGTAGAACCGCCTTGTGATAAAATTATTTTTGGTCTTTTATATTTCCATGAAGCTTTTGCAGAATCTTTTACAATTGCTGTTGCTGCTCTTGCAATTGAATATACATTAATTCCTCTATGATGATAGAAATCATCATCTTCTGTTAATATAACTGATTTTTCTAAAATATCTGGAATATCATCTAAAGTAACAATTTTAGGTTTGTATTCAAAAATTAATTCTCCATCTTTTGTATAATATCTTGTAGAATAATGACTGTTCATGTCTGTTGGGATTTTTGGCACATTTATTGCTTGTTTTTCAATACTTTTCTGGATAAAGTTTCTTGAAGTTTTTGGAACAATTTCACTTTGATCTTTTGATTCGTCATAATATGGATTAAATATTTTTGATATGTCTCGATGTTTGTGAACTTTATCCCAATACGGACCTTTTTCAGGTCTCATATGATTTGTTTCAAGAGCAACTGGAAGAATGTTTTTTTCAAAAACTTGGTTTTCAGAAACATATTTTAATGTGTAGAGTCCGCCTGCTAATGAGGCTCCTCCTAATATTACTGTTGATAAGCATCCTATTTTCAAAACTTTTTTTGTTTTGGGTTTCATATTAGAATCCTGTTCCACCTGATACTTTTTTTCCACCTGTATTACAATAATCTCTGATTACAAATATAGCATTGTCAATTCTATCAGATCTCATATTATCAACTTTTTGATTTAATTGTTTTCTGATTGCACTTGGTGAAACTTTTTTATTTGTTATTAAATATTCAAGAATAAATGATTTACAATATGCATCCTGAAATTTTGGATCTTTTGTGTTTAAAACTTTATTAAAATTTAATTCTGATACTAAACCTTCATAATCTTCTGTTATATGTTGATTTATTCTACTTTTATATTCAACATACTTATGAGATAATTTTTCTCTTATATTTCCATCTCTAGGTAATTTTATTTTTTTTTCTAATGATAACATTTTATTAACCCTCCAACCCTGAATTTATATATAATGTGTAAGAACTAATATATAAATGTTATGGTTATTTGTCACGACACAGTGGTTATAATAATAGTAATAATCAAAAGCTTTAAATATAGGTTTTTGGTTGTTGGTTTTATGATCGGCGAATTGTATATAAGAAAATTTGAAGATGGAAAAGTTGATAAACTTGATAATATAGCTTATCATACACACCAAACAAAAAAATTAGGTAAAATTTCTGACGAATTAAATAGTTATATTAATGAATTTGATATGTTTGTTAAAGATTGGAATTTTAAACACAGTTCAGGAATATTTGATATGGCTAACCATATTTTATTTTCTGAACCGCAATATTATCAATTAATACATTTTCATTTGATGGATAAATTGGAAGAATTAAAAGATAAAAAAATATATGAATTTGGTTTTGGATGTGGATCATATTTACATGTTCTTGATCAAATGGGAGCAAATGTATCAGGTTGTGATATGAGAGATTGTAATATTAAATTTATTAATGAATATTTTGATTTAGATGTTCATTATAATCAAGCAGTCAATGATTTAATTAAAAGAGATGAAAAATTTGATGCTATTGTTAGTATGAATACAATGATGGCAGATACAGTTGATTATCAGGAATGTAAAGATATTATTGATGAATGTGCTAAGCGAACTGATTTAATTATTAATTCTGGCATTACTTCTGTTTATACTGGAGAACTTTATGAAAGAGAAGGATGGAAAGTAACTGAATATTATTATTATATTGAAAAGACAATTGTAATGGAAAAAATTAAGTAAATTTATCATTTTCTTAACCACTACTGCCAGGCATAGTCTAATTAAGCGTAATTTCCTCCGGAAATTATAAACCTCTCAACTTCAGCTAATCAAAAATTAGCCTCAGGTCGTATTGCATAATTCTGTGAAACATGTCAATCATGCAAATTAAGCAGTAGTGGTGATGATTATGGTTTTGGTAGAATTTGTGTAATTTTTGTATTCTTTAATACAACTCTTCTTTAAATAATGATTCTGTGTTATTGATGTTATGAAAGTAAGTAAGCTATTAAAACAAATTGGAATCGGATGTATGTTGGGGGGATTTGCTTTAACATCTGCAAACTGCGGAGCTGTAGTTAGTTCTGTAATTAATCAGAAAAAAAATGAAGTTAAAGATGATTTTAATTATGATCTTGTTGTTGACGGTGTTTATGTTAAAAATGTTAAAAGAGATTTAGATCGAACAAGTTCTTTAGCAAATAATGAAAATACAATCAATGAACTTTGCAGTTATAATACTGGTGGTTATGAGAAAATTCCAATGAATTCAACAAGACTTGTTATTGATTCTATGAATAATCTCTTACAAAATAGAGTTGGTTTATTTAATGGTGGAGTTGATGGTAACACTGTTATTTATTTAGTTAAACCTGAAGCACTTGATAATTATTGGTCTGGAAGATATTCTTATGATTTTAACAGAATTACGGTTGTAGAAGGTATTCACAGATCAAGTTATGTTGGAACATTGTCTCATGAGTTTGGTCATGCTGTTGGAAATGTAAGGGATGAATTTGTTTCTCAATTATTTGAATTAGCTGTTCCGTTAGAAATGTATTCCAGGTATCCTGAAATGGAATGCAATGATTCGTATAAATCAAAAGTTAATAATGCATTATTAAATGTAATCAGACATGTAAATACTCAAGGTTATGATCATGGTGCATGGTCTGTTATTAATTTGATGTACGAAGTTGACGGCAATTATAATGAAGCAATAAAAAGAGCTTCTGGAAATTATAATCATTATTCTACTAAAGGAAGTGAATTATTAAATAATAGAAAAAATGGAAATTGGGATCAAAATGATATTGCTGAATTTGTATGTGATACTGCTAAAAAAGTAATTTTTAATAATATTAAAGGTAATTTAGCTGTTAATATGTATTATAATCAATCTTATGTTGGTGGAGCTAATACATATTATTGTTATGAAGTTTCTCCGCTTAGTGATGAGGATTTGGAAAAAGCAGATTATGGGTTTAGTATTGAAAGGAAAAGTAATTTAGAGGAACTTGAGTATTTCCCTTAGGAGTGTGCGCCGCAGGCGGGATTTCCACCCACTAGGAAGTTCAACCTTAATAGGATTTGAACCCGCATATCTTGGGTAAGATACTCGATATCCTCACTTATGTTCAGGACTTGCCTAAACAGCAAGTCTTAAGTCGAGCGCACTACCTGATTGTGCGTCTGCGGCATAAAATTTATATATGAGTTATGATTAATAATAATTATCTTGGGTAAAGATACTTGATTTTAAGTTTGGTTGCACTTTTTTGTGCGTCTTTTTTTATTTTTTTATTAAATATATTATAGACTGACTTATATTTAATTTTTTTCATTATAGTTTATATAGTATTTATAGAACTATATAGTTTTAGAACTAAAGATGCCCGAATATTTCCCTTAAATCTTTTTTCTTTATTATATAGAATGAATATTAATAAAATGTTTTAACTTTAAAAAACTATTCTATGAATTCAAGTATTTTCCTTAAATCTTTTTTCTTTACAACTTGTTTTGTATATCTAAGAATTTCTTTATCTATAGGATTGAAAGCGATTACATTACCAACTATCTTTGCAAGATTTCTATCGTTTTCATCCTGGACTACTACTGTGCAATCTTTTAAATTGATTTTTTTCATCCTACAAAACAATTTTAAAATTAAATCTTTTTTATCATCGCCAACAGGCCAGTCAAATTGTCCAGCAAGTTTATCATCTTTAATTATTAATTGATTTGCATAAACAAAATCTATTCCTAAATCTTTTTTCGCTCTTTCAGCTAATAATTTTTCGCCAGATGAAATAATAATTATCATATATCCTCTTTCTTTTAATTCTTCAAATGTTTCTTTAACACCTTTAATATATTTAGCATTTGCAATTAATTTATATAACTCATTTGCATCTTTACCTTTCCAAAGTCGTCCTACTACTTCGTCAACTAATTTTTGATAGTTTGATTTTAAATATCTATCTGTTAGTTCTTTTCCATCTCTATATGTGCCATATTTTTCATGTAGGTCAAACCAAAAGTTAGTTTTTTCAAATATTACTCCATCCATATCAAATATTATTAATTTTGTCATTATTGTTTAGAAAATTTCAATGTTTAAATATTTATGCTTTTATATATAAACATTTTTAGAATGGTAATGATAATTGTCTGCTTTTTTTCTGATAACTCATTTTAGAAGCAACAAAAGTCAGGTCATCATAAGAGTACCTTCCATCAAATATTTCTTCATTAATTAAATCACCTTCTATTGTATATACTCTATCAATATTCGGACGATTTGAGAATTTCATAAATTGATAAACTTTGATTTGAAATCTTTTATTAATTGGATCAAAAAAGTTCTCAAAAACATTTGAAATAAAAGAATCACAGTATCCAGATTTTTCTTCTTCTTCAATCATTTCTACTAAAGCTGTATTAATTGGAACATTTTCCACATCATCTTGCCCACAAACTCCTTTAGGAATAGTTATAGACCAACGTATACTAGCGAAAAAAAAATTAATATCATCAATATTTTTTTCATTATTTGGCAAAATATTGTATGAAAAACATAATTCATTCATATATCGAGGTCTATCATCTTTCGAAGTATCATGACATAGAAATAAATGGTTCCTTTGTTCAGTTTCAATTGGATTATAACATATCATAAATTACTGTTTAGGTAATCTAATATATAAATGTTTTCTTAATATCTCGAATGTTGCATAATAGAGGATGAACAAAATGCCAAAAATTTGATTGATCTTTACAAGGTTGTTAACAAAAGGTGCATATTGTGGATTGAAGTATCTAACTACATAACCTATGGCTTGATTATTTACATACTCTAATTCAAATCATACTTTCTTAATTCTGTTCTGCTTGGCATTCCCCAGAATAAGATATCATAATGTCCTTTAAGTATTTTCCAATGTTCTATTCTATCATTAATTATACCTTTTGACCTTCTATCTATTCTGCCACTAGCTCTTTTTTTAATTGTTCTTAAATTATTACGCATGTTGTGAGCGAGTGTTTCAGCACTTTTTCTATTTTTAAGGATAGAATAAACTTCAAATAAAGCGTCTCCAAGACCACTATATACGTTAGCTTTCCAATATTGTGGAGTTCCACTTCCCCACTCACCAACTTTCAAATATGCTCTATGTAAAGCCTCATCAAAAAAATAAATCCCTGCCTTCGTTCTATGCAAATTAAAGCCTACATCATATGCATCTAATTTAACTGATTGCAATCTTTCTGCAATTTCATAAAGTAGCTCTTTTGTTGATGGTTTGTTTCCATTATGTTGTTGCTGAATAAAATGTGTTATGTAGAAGAACTGGGTTTGTGGATGCAGTTCTAACGATCCTAAGTAATTTTGGACTGGTCTGTCTTGCTGATTTAGCAATTCATGGAAAAGTGCACTATTTTTTTCTTCTCCAAACTTTCTAAATTCCATAGACGCAAGTATATTGCCAAACCATTGGTTAACATATCTTTTTTCTTGTTCTGATAAAAAATCATGACGAAGATATGTATAGAATGGAACTTCTGCTCCTTCATTCAAAAAAGTGTCATCATCCATAAGCTCTCTTATATGTCTAGAATTTCGACCTAATTTTGTGCAGAAAAATCCAAGATCTTTATCTATTGCAGGGTTATCTGCTAAAAAATAATACTGAAGAAAACTAGCATTGTGTTCAAGTCCCCTATTAAGCATTACTGCTTGAATATAGGGCAGTCCCGTTATGAATGATCTTACAGGAGAGGTTGATATTGGCAGTGTTTCGGCTTTAAGGTGAGAAATAATTTCTTTTTCGCAGATGTCTGATAGCTCAAGTTTCTGATCTCCAGAAATAATTGGTATTTCCCATTCTTTGCCACCTATATTTAACACTGGGAAGAATTCAGGTTGTGGTAGTTTTTCAAACTTTTCTATAAGCAGTGTTCTTGCCATATCTCTTGAATAATATTTGCTTAATTTATAATATTTTCTAAATCTCACTCTTTCTTTTTCTAGAAATTAAACAATTGAATAATTAAGTGCTGTATCCAACATATTCTTAACTTTCAGTCATTTCCACCCACTAATTACGCAACATTCGAACTTAATATTAATTAACACTTTTTCCTAACAAAAAAGTTGTTTCATTCCATCGATAATGGTTGGTTAAGCTGCCTTCAACCTTAAATCCATTCTTTTCATAGAATTCTACTGCTCTAACTTCATTCTCTGATACTGTTATTTCTATCTTTGCTGTTTTAATTTTATTGTTTTGGATGAGGTTTTGGAGTTCTTTTTCTGCTTCTGCAATTAATAAAGATCCAACACCTTTTCCCTGTTGATCTTCTTTTATTGCAACATGTCTAAACTTCCATAATGAATGGTTATCTTTACCTGTCTGAAATTTTGATAGAATTAATGCTCCAACTATTTTGTTGTCAACGATTGCTCCAAAAATACATCCATCATTTTTAGTTGTTTTTTCTAAAGTGTATTCTAGGTATTCTAGGATCTTATTGTCTTCTTGTTCAAATATGTTGTGGACTTTAAATGTTTCTTTATATATTGGGATCAGTTCTTTTAATTGTTCTTTATTTAGTTTTTTTATTTCTGTCATTTTTTACCTAAATTTAAAAAAGCTTGTCCTAATTTTTTATCTTTAAAAATTAATGAAGAATCTGTTGATTCAAATAATTTATTTTCTTGAGATTCAAATATTTTCATAAAGTCTTCAAAATTACTTTGAAAAATGTTTAAATCTTTTATCAATTCTTCTGGGAGTTCTTTTGATTGAAGTTCGTTAAACATATATATTGCATCAACTTTAAACCATTTTGTAAATAGAACTTCAATCATTGTTCCCTGGCTTAATCCAAGACAAATAAATTGAGTTGATTGTTCACATAATTCTTCTGGTTGATTTCTCCATGTTCCACAATTAACAATTTCGTCTGCAATTTCTGTGTTTAAGTAATCTATTCCAAATTCCTTATCATTTTGCGGGACTAGAACTTTTAATTTTTTACCTTTATTCTTTTTATATTCTTGTGCAAATAGTTCGCATGAAGAACCTTTATTTGTTACAAGTATTATTTCTGTATTAACTAGAGCTTTTGCTAATCTTTTGATTTTATTAATATATTCCTGCTTATCCATGTTAATAATTTTACAGAACTTATCTATTTGAGTGGGACCTATTATTCCGATTGTCATAGGTTTAATTATGTCTTTTAATTGGATTGGTTTTGTCATAAAGGATTAAATATTTTAATAATATATAAAT
>JBHPGL010000038.1:0-12915 GCA_042570655.1 Nanobdellota archaeon
CAAATACACATTACCACAACAAAGTGACAAACCACACATAAACTCCACCACCAAAAACTTTAAATACCGTTATGTTCTAAATAAACATATATGAAAAAATCAACTAAACGTAAGAATCATTTAAAGCTAGCTGAAACTGACACAAAACTAGAAGAAAAAATTCTAGCAATGGTATTTATTTCTGGCAGGAAACATTGGGAAACTTATGATGAGTTTAAAGGTCAAATTGAAAAGTTTAAAGGCAAAAAAACACAACAGCAATTATTATTAGATTATAATGCATTTGGAGATGTAGAAAAATTATATGATGAAGAAAGAGGACATTATTTGAATAGTCAACTTTTAAATGCATGGCTTCATATTTTGCCAGATTATGAATATGATGAATTGGAAGGAGAGATTATTGATTCAAATTTTATTGATGATACCATAACAGATCTTTTTTATAAATATAGTGTAACAAGAGATATGTTTGAAAAGCATGGTTATCCTATTAACCTCGATGAAGAAACAAGAACAATTAAATTTGCTATAAGGGATCCGCAGGTTGCATGGGGACAATTAAGTGAAATTACTCACCGTGTTAAAGAATATAAATTTGATAAAATAATAATTCCATTTGAGAAATTTAAGTTAATAGATGAAATATTTCAAACTACACTTCAACAAAAAGAATCAAATGTAATCCTTGAAAAAGAATATGGTGAACAAGAAGAAGAACATGAAACTCAACTTGAAACAGAATCAGATAAGGAAGTTGTAAATTTAATGACTAGAATTTTTACAAGGGCAACTTATAAACGTGCAACAGACATTCATTTTGAACCAAATGGTAAAAGATTTAGAATTAGATATAGGATTGATGGAATTTTAATGCCTGAAACAATTTTTGATTGTCCATTAAACACAGGAAAACCATTAATTGCAAGATTAAAAGTATTGTCAAAAGTTGATGTTGGAGAAAAAAGAAAACCTCAAGATGGAAGTTTCCATCAACCAATTAAAAATAAAAAATATGATTTTAGATGTTCATTCGTACCTATAGAAGATTATCATGAAAAAGCAGTAGTAAGATTGCTTGAACCAAATAAAAATGTTCTTCCAATAGATAAATTAGGTATGTCAATTGATAAATATAAATCAATAAGGTATTTAATTAAACAACAAGGTTCAATTTTATTAGTTACAGGACCTACAAATTCAGGTAAGTCAACAACATTAGCTTCAATTATTAATCATTATAATGACGGATCACAAAATATAACCACAATTGAAGATCCGATTGAATATAAAATAAACGGAATTAATCAAATTCAAATAAATTATAAACAAGGTGTTACATATCCTTTAATTTTAAGAGCAATGATGAGACAGGATCCAAATAAAATTATGATTGGAGAAATTAGAGATGAAGAAACAGCTCAAGCTTCAATCCAATTAGCATTAACAGGTCATCAGATTTTCTCTACATTACATGCTAAGACTGCAGCAGCAGCATATTCTAGATTAAGCAATTTTGAGATTGACAAATCACAATTAACACATACATTGGCAGGAGTTACGTCACAAAGATTAATTAGAACAAATTGTGTTAGATGTCCAGAAGAATATATTATTAAACCAAACACATATGATGCCGAAATATTAGAATATTTAAGTTTTAACGGTGAAAACAAATTCTATAAAGGTAAAGGTTGTAAACATTGTAATCAAACAGGATATTATGGTAGAACTTTAATTATGGAAGTAATGCCTGTTGATGATGTAATTAGAGATTTAATCATGAACAATGCTTCACAAATGGAATTTGAAATTTATGCAGCTAAAAAAGGAAGAGAAACAATGCAACAGGATGGAATAAGAAAAGTTTTTGAAGGAGTTTCTACTTTTGACGAAATTGAACGATTAACTGGTCCAATTGTCCCTCAGCATGAATAAAAACCATAACCTTTAAATAACAAAGAAATATATTCTATTAAATAATATTTAAAAAAAGTAGGTGATATCATGAAAATAGGCATGTCAATTATAGGTTTACTAGTAATAATTGCTGGAGTTCTTCCTTTATTAACAGGAGTAATAGCATTACCAGATTTCTTAGTAGGAGGAACAATACATTCTGGGGTTATCACATTAATCGGTGTAGTAGGTTTAATCTATGGATTTACAAGCATGGATTTAATGGATTTTGCACAGAAATTTATAATGATAATTTTGGCTTTGTTAACAATTGTTGCAGGAGTTTTACCATTTATTTATAATCTGTTACCAAACAGTTTATCGTTCCTACAATATATTATGGCAGCTCCATATGCGCAAATATTTATCATTGCAGTTGGTGCAGGAACATTAATTTATGGCGTAACACAAATGTAATTTTTTTCTTTTCTTTTTTATATTTTATATCATAATAATATTTATATACACCACATCCAATTCTAAATATATGGTTTATACAGTTAGCATTAGGAATACAGATATTTTAGAAAAACGTCTTAGAAATAAAGAAGATATTGAACCTTTATTAAATGATGAAATAAAACATAACAGTAAAGTTTTCAATGAACTTTTAAAATATTCTGAAAGAATGATGCCAGAATTTAAATTAATAACAGATGAAGAAAGAAAACTAATGTCAGACACAATTGCTTATATGATTAGAACAGATAATATTAAAACAAGATCTACTTATGGACCAACACTGGCTCCTGAAACTCAAATTCCAAAAATTTATGGTGAAGATGGAATATTTCCTCACTTAAAAAATAATCCTGATAACTTACACCCAGAATTTGTATATGACGGCAATCAACTTGGTGCAGAAATATTCAGATGCCTAACAGGAGTTGTTGTATGGATACCTGGAATTGCTGACAAATTAGATGAAAATTCCACATTAAATCCAGCATTTAAAATGGCAGACATGTTAGCATACCTTTTAGACACAAAAGATTTGCTAGACTATAAATATACAGAGGATGAAAAGAATAAATATCATAAAGCTTTAGCAAAAGATATGAGTGAAATTTAATTACCTGTTATCCATTGGCATAAACTTTTTGATTGTAATTGGAATTACACCTTCTTCAAATTCTTTCTTAGCAATACTTAAAGGATTATAACTTAATGCTTCTAAATCTTTATCTTCTAATTTAATTAAGAATGGAGCACCCATTGCTAATTGTAAAGATCTACTACCTAATATTCTTGTCTTTTCGTATTTAGTGTATATAATTTCTTCCTTTTCTTGTTTTTTTACCATTTTACACTAGAATTTCTGTAATCATTTATAAATTTAACTGAATTTTTCACACTAATTCCAATTATACCATTGCCTGAATTGCAGAGTTGAAATGCTTCGCAGAATCAGTTATTCGACCTGAGGTAAAATTATTAATTTAACCGAAGTTGAGTCGGTTTATAAGTTCCGAAGGAACTTACGCTTAATTATTATGCTTGGCAATGGTATTAATAAAAGGCTGACATAATTATTTAAAGAAAAATTATATAATAAAAAAGAAAAAAATTATTTAATATATGTCCTTAACTCTTTTGACTTTTCAATAGCAATATCTGTCATCTTCATAATTTCTTCAGCAGATAACGGACTTAGTCCACCTTTTTGCATAGAACATAAATTGCCATCTTCTAAAATACCAACAGTTAACCTTGCATCAGCTATTTCTTCTTCTTCAACAGTTGGATCAACTATCAAATATTCGCCAATCTTCCAAACAGTTACATTTAAAGGTTCACTTTTCATTGGCAATCCTTGATCTGTCAAATGTTTATAGTCAACAAAACCTGTTTCTTCATCATATTCAGGCATTTTAGTTGCTTTTAATGCAACTAATGCTGCGAGTGATGTAGTATCAAATAAATTACCAGCAGCATTGATAGGACAAATGTCAACAAATACAAACCATGCTTTTTCTCCTTCTTTAATACACAATTCTTTTGTATCAAATGCATGACCTTCTCTGATTGCTCTATCTACAACTCTAGAATATTCAATTGCATCAATTGGTGGCGGTCCTGTTTCAAATTTTGGACTTGATAATGGTAGTAACTCTACTCCTGCCATTAATCCACCTTGATCAGCTGTGTCAGGATATGGTTTTTCAACAGCTAATTTAATACCGCATAAAACTTTAGTTTCTCCAATTTGTATACTTGCAGATCCTTCAGGATTAGCAGAAATTCCAGTTTTAATTTCGATCTTTCGATATTCCAACAATTTTCTTCCGTCAGGTCTTATTCCTTTCTTCAATGATCTCAATATGTATTCTTTTGTGTAACTCATTTTTTATCACCTGATTCGTCGTTATATTTGTCTTTTAGTGCCTTTTTCTGTAAATCATGTAATTGTTGAACAGCTGCTTTACTCATTTCTAAAATTTCTTTTAGATCGTCCCTTGTTATGATACCATCCATTTGAATTAATGAAAATTCTCCTGTTGAAGGTATTACAGCAATCGGAACGTCTGCAACATGTCCACCATCATAATCTTCTTCATATTTGTCAAGATCTACAACAATTTTATCTCCTACCTTTCCTAATGCAACAGCACATACCAAATCTTTCATGATAAAACCTGCATCTGCAAGTGCCATTGATGCTGCAGTAATTCCAGCACATCTACTTCCTGCATCAGTTTGTGATAATTCAATAAATACATCAACAACTGCGTTTGGAAAATCTGTTAAATCTAATACTGGTATTAATGAATGATCAGTTACCATTGAAATTTCTTTAGATCTTCTGTTAGGACCAGGTCTAACTCTATCTCCTGCACCAGAAAAAGGCAGCATGTTATAATGACATCTTAATTTTGCTGTTTTAGGATTTTGTTGAAACTTAGGAAATAAATCTTTCGGACCATAAACAGCTGCGTAAGCAGTAGTTTCTCCTATAGTAAATACAGCAGATCCAATTGCATTTGGAATAATTCCAACTTTTGCACTGGCAGGTCTAATTTGATCAAATCCTCTTCCGTTAGTTCTTTTTTCGTACGTCATTTTATTCACTTCCTTCCTTTTTAATTTCTTCCTTTTCTTGTTTTACTTCTTCTTTAACTTCTGGTTTAAATTCAGGATCTTTAACTTTATCTTTCAAAAAAGCATCAATACTGTCTGTTAATCCTGATTTATGCGATTCAGCTTCAATTTTCTTAATAGCATCAACCGCAACAATTTCACCTTCAGGTTCTCCTTGAACCCATACAACACCATTTTGTCCAACTAAAATTTTACATCCGGTAGCATTTTTAATTAAACTTACCATACTTCCTTGTTTTCCAATAATTCTTGGAACTTTATATGGACTTACATGAATAATTCTACCAGGACTAAGTTTTCTTAAACCAGGCCCTCTCAAAGTCAAATCAACTAACATTTGTGTTGTAACATTTGTAATTTTAGCCATTATATAATCACCAAATGTATAAAATTTCGTTAAATTTGCACCTTTTGCAATAAACTCTGATGTTGCATCTTTCATACTAACCATTGCTGAATATGCTGAATTAGTTTCAACACGCCATCCACCCATTGTAATGTCAATAACTTTTCCAATTATGACATCTCCTCTTTTAGGTAGATATCTTCCTGCTAAAGGAATCAATTTTATTGCTCTTCCTTCTACATGTACTAATCCCATTTTATTTGCAACGATTTTATCGTCTTTTCTGTATGTTCCTTGTGACGGTAGGTAATCCATACCTACTGCTAATTCTTCACCAGGGACTACAATGTCTTTATCTTTTACTTTTAATTCTCCCATGTTTATTCACCTTTACTTTCTAATATTTTTAAATCAACAGTTCCACTTGTCAAATTATTTAATTGATCAAATAATTCTTCCTGCAATCCTGCAGGTATTTCAATCTTACATGACCAAGAACCATCATTGTTCCAACTATCTTCCAATATTGTACCAAATTTCTGAACAATTGGATAACCTCTTCCTGCATGTTCAGGCGGCATCATTATTGAAATAACTCTTTTTTCAAATTTAATTGGTAATACTGCTCTTATTCCTTTTATTACATCATTAATTTGATCTTCAGCTGTCTTTAAATCATTTATTACAATCTTAGCTTCATCCATTGCATTTTCAATTCTTTGCGGAGGATGCGGTAAGTTTGATTTTGGATCAATCGCATTTCTATGAATCAAATCAATTATTTTTTTCCTTTTTTGTGCTCTTAACTTACTCCTAAATTCAGATGTAAATTGAATTTCACCTTCGTCTAAAATTACTTTAGCAACTCCTATTGGATCACTTGTTCCAAAAACAGTTTTCATTAAATTTTCACTTGCTAACAATCCTTTTTTGCATGAACTAAAAATGTCTTCAGCCTTTAAAACATCTCTTATATCGACTTCTTTACCTTCCTTATATTCAACTGCTTTATCAGGGTCAATGTTAACTTCAAAATTTTCACCACCCTTTTTCAATCTAGCCAAATTAAGTTGTAATGTTTCGGTCCGATCATATATAGCTTGTCCTGGCATTTTTTTCATCTCCAAATTTTTTATGAGGAGGTTCAAAAAATTCTTTTTGAATTTTTCAGAACCTATTTTTTTGGTTTTTCTTTTAAGATCTTTTCAATCTTAGCTTTATCAAATTTTCTAAACTTTTTATCTGAAGCTGAAATGTAAGCAGTATCAACTCTTTCAACATTAAAATCTTTGTCTAGAACTTTTTTCAAAGCTTTGATGCATAATTTTAATCCATCTTCAATTGTAATATTTGGATTATATTCTTTATTCAACATTTCTTCAACTTCTTCATCACCTTCTCCAATTACTGCTGCTCTATATTGATAATAATTACCCATTGGATCAGTTTCAAACAAAACAGATCCTGTTTCATCAACACCACCTATTAACATTGCAACACCAAAAGGTCTAAGTCCACCTGACTGTGTTGTAAATTGTTTTAAATTACATAGATCTTTCATTATTGTAGAAACATCAATCGGAGAGTCATATGCTACTTGATGTTGTTGAGCTTTAACTTGAGACCTTTCAACTAAAACTCTTGCATCAGATAAAAATCCAGAAGCAGTAGCTCCAATATGTTCATCAATTTCCCAAATTTTTTCAACAGCTTCAGGTACAATTAATGGATTTAACAATCTTTTATCTGTAACAAATAAAACACCATCTTTACATACCATTCCAATTGCAGTTGATCCTTGTTTAATTGTTTTTCTTGCATACTCAACTTGTAATAATCTACCGTCTGGGCTAAACATTGTAATTGCCCTATCATATCCCATCATTTGATGTTGCACTGGTTGCATTATTCCCACCTCATATTCATTAATTTATTAACATATTTTGGTTTTATAAATGCAAACAGTGTTCCAAAAATTACTTTTGATTTTTGATATACTGGTTGCATTCTTTCACCCCACATATTTGGCATCAGCTTTCTTTATAATTCCGCTAACACCTAATGTTTTAATTATAACTTTTGTACTTCCAATTTTATTTATTAGAGATAATGCTGCTTTTACATCATCTACATATTTATGTCCAACTTTAATCAAACCTTTTTGCTTGCTTTGATTAAATTTATCTTTAATTAATAGAATACCAGCTTTACCACTACCTAAAATACCTATATAAGATAACACAGCGTCTTTAATTGTTTTAGAAATACTAGAAAAATTCTGTTTTTCTTTACTTACAATTTCAAAAGCAATATATCTCTTTTTTTCTTTCATACTCGGTAAGATTGGTTTCATTCTAATTATTATTCACCTATACTTTGCATTTCATTATGCATATTGTTCTTAGAGAAAGCGTAATTATCACCCTTATTTCGCTCGTTTCTCTCTCTCTTTTCTATCCGAAAAACTTATCATTTATAAAGTTTTTGGTTAATATAACAATAAGAAAATTAACACCACTGCCTGAATTGCATAATTAGTAAGCTTCGCAGAACGAGCAAGACGACCTGAGGTCAAGTTGGTTTAATGTTTCAAATAACTTATTTTTTAACTTGACCGAAGTTGAGAGGAAATTGATGCTTGGCAGTGGTTAATTAATTAAATTTAGAAATAATAATTTTAATCCTCAGTAACACACTGATACCTATAAGAGCCACTATTTTTATATTGGAATTTCATATTATGATTAGAATCTAATATTTGAAATCCAACAACATCTTTTTCAGTTTTAACATTTCTATCTAAGTAATATATTCTAATTAATTCACCTGCATCAATTCTTATAGGTAAATTTTTTAGAAAATATTCATTATTATCCTCTTCAAGTTTAATACTTAACTCATATTTATAAATATCGAGTCTAATAGAATCTGTTTCAACATCTTCTTGATCTAATTCAATCTTAGAAATTATACCTTCTATTGATGGCATTTCTTCCTGTTTCATCCATTCAAATAATCTTTCTACCATAATTATTAGCTTCGAAAACCATTTATTTAAATCTTTCTATTATTTCTCCTTATAGGTAATTACAAAATCAATAACCATAAAAAATATAAATGATTTAAAATTTAAAGAATTAGTAATTTATAGGGGTTGTAAATAATTTAACAAATTTAAACTTATTTCATCGTCGAGTATTACAATTAAATAAAAAGAATAGGTGGTAAATAATGACAATTTCTAAAGTTAAAAAGAGAAACGGAACAATAGTTCCTTTTGATAAAGATAAAGTAGCATCTGCAATATTTAAAGCAGCTCAATCTGTCGGTGGAGAAGATGATCATAGAGCACATGATCTTGCAGATATTGTAAAAGATTTAGTTGACCAAAAATTCACAGAAAAAGAAATCCCAACTGTTGAAGATGTTCAAGATATAGTTGAAAAAGTCTTAATGGAAAATGGTCATGCGAAAACAGCAAAATCTTATATTCTATACAGACACGAAAGAAAAGAAATCAGAGATGCAAAAAGATTAATTGGTGTTGAAGACGATATTAAATTAAGTGTGAATGCAATTAAAGTTTTAGAAAGAAGATATCTTTTGAAAGATGATGACGGACAAGTTATTGAAACTCCAGGAGATATGTTCAGAAGAGTTGCACATCATATTGCAAAAGCAGAAAAAAACTATGGTAAAACTTCTGAACAAGTTAAAGAAGTTGAAGATATGTTCTGGAAAATGCTTACAGACCTTGAATTCTTACCTAACTCACCAACATTTACAGGTGCAGGTACTAAAGTAGGACAATTATCAGCATGTTTTGTATTACCAGTTCCAGATTCAATGGAAGGTATATTTGATTCAGTCAAACATACAGCTTTAATCCATCAATCAGGTGGAGGAACAGGGTTTTCATTCTCTAGATTGAGACCAAGAGGAGATAGGGTTATGTCTACTAAGGGTGTGGCATCTGGTCCATTATCATTTATGAAAGTATTTAATGAAGCAACAGAAACAGTAAAACAAGGTGGTACTAGAAGAGGAGCTAATATGGGCATATTAAGAGTTGACCATCCCGACATTATTGATTTCATAACAGCAAAAGAACAGACAAATGTTTTAACAAATTTTAACATCTCTGTTGCTATAACAGACATATTCATGAAAGCTGTTGAAAGCAATAAAGAATATGATTTGATAAATCCTAAAAATAATAATGTTTTAAAAACATTAAATGCACGTAAAGTGTTTAATTTAATGATAACATTAGCATGGAAAAATGGTGAACCAGGTGAAATATTCATTGACAGAATGAATAAGTTTAATCCTACCCCTGATATTGGTCTGATTGAAAGTACTAATCCATGTGGTGAACAACCATTATTACCATACGAATCATGCAATCTTGGTTCTATTAATGTTTCAAAAATGGTTAAAGAAAATGACGGTAAATTTGAAGTTGATTGGGATAGATTAAAAGAAATTATTCATAAAGCTGTCCATTTCTTAGATAATGTCATTGATGTAAACAAATTCCCGTTAAAATTAATTGAAAAAAATACAAAAGCAAACAGGAAAATAGGATTAGGTGTAATGGGTTGGGCAGATCTATTAATTATTTTAGAAATTCCTTATAATAGTGATGAAGCAATTAAATTAGCAACAAAATTAATGAAATTTGTCAGGGAAGAAGGTCAAAATAAATCTGTTAAATTAGCAAAAGAAAGAGGAACATTTGAAAACTTTAAAGGAAGCATTTATGATAAAAATAGTCCTCATTTTAATGGAGAAGATAAAAAATTAAGAAATGCAACAATTACCACTATTGCACCTACAGGTACATTAAGCATTATGGCAAATTGTTCTTCAGGTATTGAACCAATATTTGCTATTTCTTATGTAAGAAATATTATGGATAATACAGAACTTCTTGAAGTAAATCCTTATTTTAAAAGAATAGCTAAAAAGAAAGAATTTTATTCAGATATGTTAATGAAAGATATTGCAAGGCAAGGTTCAATTCAACATATTGAAAACATTCCAGATGATGTTAAAAAAACGTTTATTACATCGCATGAAATTAAACCAATTTGGCATATCAAAATGCAGGCAGCTTTCCAAAAATCAGTAGATAGTTCTGTTTCAAAAACAATTAATTTCCCACAATCAGCAACAACCCAAGATATTGAAGAAGCTTTTACATTAGCATATAAGTTAGGATGTAAAGGTATAACAGTTTACAGGGATAAGAGTAGAGAAGAACAAGTATTGAACATTGACCAAGTTAATAAACAAATTAAAGAAACAGCAAAAGATACTAAAAAGAAATCTAAAAAATAAAAATGTCAGACCATCATGAAGAAGAAAATCAAGTAAGTAGTGATAATTTGGATAGTTCTGATGTAGGCATAGTACATATTTATACAGGTCATGGTAAAGGTAAAACAACAGCATCTCTTGGTCTTGCATTAAGGTCGGTAGGTTATGGACATAAAATTTATATGGTACAATTTCTTAAAGGAGGGTCGTATACAGGAGAATTAGTTGCAACTGAAAATCATATTCCAAATTTTAAAATTGTACAGTTTGGAAAAGGCTGTATTAATACAGAATCACAAGTTAAACTATTTGGTTTTGATAATGAACATTGTCCAAATCCTGAAATGAAACGTAAGTTTGGCAGTTGCGGTGATTGCCGTCATTGTTTTATTGCTGATGATGAAGAAGCAAGTCAGGCAAAGTTAGGGTTTGAACATGCAAAAGAAATTATTAATAAAGGAGAACATGAGGTTGTTATTCTTGACGAACTTACATATTTAATACCTAAAAATTATGTTCAACTTGAAGAAGTTTTAGATTTAATTAAAAATAAACCAAGACATGTTGAACTTGTTATTACAGGGCGAGATGCACATCCAGAATTAATTAAAGTTGCAGATCTAGTTTCAGAAGTTCAAGAAGTTAAACATCCGTTTTCTTCAGGTATGGAAGGCAGAAAAGGTATTGAGTTTTAAAAAGGAATTAATTATATCCTTTCTTTTCAAGAACTTTAGTTGAATAATCAACTAAATCTTCAAATTTATCCTGAATAACTGTACCTTCTAAGAATTTCATGTATAAATCAATATCATAAATACTTTCAATTAAATCAGAATAAAATTGTTTATAATGACCATTTTCAGATTGATCAATTGTTTCAACTGCTGTTTCTAATAATTCAATAGCTAAATCGATTCTTTCATCAAGATCATTTTCTTTAAAATTGATCCGTTTAATATTATAATTTGCACCTTGAATATTTTTAAATACTTCATCCTTGTATTTACTATTTTCTCTCTCCCAATTAACTACAAACTCTTGTAAATTTGGATCTTCTTTAATTTGATATATTGTATCAATATTTTTCGCTATATACGAATTAAATCTTGTATCTGTTTTATCCATTTCGCTCATTCCTCTATGTGTTATCACATTCATCTTTTTTCCATTCCTCTAGGTATTTGTTATACGGGAAAATTTCAAATGAAATTTTCTGTATCCTAAAAATCAATCATATCATATGTATTCTTTCAAAATCCGTGACTGATTTTTATGATTTTTAAGTAATAAGAATACCTACTATTTTGAGAAAAGAGGTCATATTTAAGGCTATCGGTAATAGCACCAAAATTAACACTACTGCCCGTATTGCATGATTGACTAGCTTCACAGAATCTGCTAATCGACCTGAAGCTTATATTTATTAAGCTGAAGTTGAGAGGTTTATAAGTTCCGTAGGAAATTACCTTGTTTATGTTTATGCCAGGCAGTGGTGTTAAGAATAGGAATTCTTCTATTTAAATCTCTTATCCTCAAACCTACAACATTTCTCAATAGGACAATCAGAACACATAGGTCCAATGGGTTTACATATAGTTTTCCCATGCATAACAAAAACATCATTTAGAATTAACCAATATTTTTTAGGTACAATCTTCTCAAGCTCAATTTCAGTTTTATCAGGAATTTTAGTTTTAACCAATCCTAATCTATTACTTATCCGATGAACATGTGTATCAACAGGAATTGCTGAAATACCATGAGCATAGACTAAAACACAGTTAGCTACTTTTCGACCAACACCTGAAATCTTCAACAATTCATCCATCTTATCAGGAACTACACCACCAAATTCATTAACAATTTGTTTAGAAGCATTAATTATCATCTTAGTTTTATTATTATAAAATCCTATAGGTTTAATTATTTTCTTAACATCTTTTGGATCAGCTTTACTCAACTTTTTAGCAGTAGGATAAACTTTAAACAATTTTCTTGAAATAACTTCTGTTACTTCATCTTTACTCCGCGCAGATAAAATAGTTGCAATTAATATCTGGAAATGCGGCAGCTTATTGAAAGTAGCTAACATAGTTTTGCCTTGAGTCTTCTCCAAAACCTTTAGAATTTTAATGATGTTCTTCATAAAATTAAAATAAATACAATTTATTATAAATTTTTCTTTTAAT
>JBHPGL010000039.1:0-12817 GCA_042570655.1 Nanobdellota archaeon
AAATTATATTATTAAAAGAGGTGAAAATATGTTTAAGCTTACAAAGAAAAATAAAGCGGCATTAAATCTTTCTATGAATGCTATTGTTACACTTGTATTGTCTATGGCAATGTTAGGAGTAGGTTTTATTGTTGTTAACATGGTTACTAAAACTGTTGAAGGGTTTGATTTTGATAAAATTGAAAGAGTTGATGATGCTCAACGAGCAACTGGTAAAAAAATAACATCGTTTTCAGCTATTTTAATCTTATCAGGAATACAAAATTCAATATCTGGAATTTCAGGAGATACAACAGGATTTAAATTTAAGTTCTATTATCAAAATACTAGTTCCATAGATGCCTTAGATGGAGATAAATTATATAAAAATATATTTTGTGTAGATAATGTGGGTGCTCTAGATGAGGACATGCTTGTTTTATCAAATGAACAAATATTTTTAGCATTTACGCCAGGATCTACTGAAGGAAAACCGGTTGAAGTTAGAATAGATGTATCAAAAGGGGAATATGAATGTTCATTGGTTATAACATCAGCAGCAACAGCTACAGCAACTAATATCCTTGCAAGAAAAGAATTTACATTATATGTAACAAAATAAAGGTGATAAATCATGGTATTCCTAAAACCAAAGGTAAAGAAAAAATTAACTAGACAAGAAGAATTTGACATCATGAAAATTGTAATGGATAAGTTTATGTGGCTTTCCATTGTACTTATCGGTATAGGTATCTATAACATGGTTCTAGCACAAATATATAATGGTGCATGGTTCCTTGGTATCGGAGTAGTACTTATGATACTTTTCATGATAGTAACTATTCAAGAATATGAATGGATTAGATAAATTTTTTTTATTTATTTTTATAATTCTATTTTCAAAAAATATAAATATTAAATCAAAATTACATACATAAAATGAAAAGAGGACAATTTGCGTTATCAACAAGCTTTCTTGTTAAATTAATACTCGGTATGGCTATGTTTGGACTAGGAATATGGTTAGCATTCTCAATATTTAAAATGGGACCTACTCCACCAGATACTAAATGCGATTTTTCTGCATGTAGTCCAGATGATGAATTTTGTATTCCTGATAAGATTAAAATAGCTGAAAACGATGTTATTTTTTGTGCTCAAATTAAAAATAAATTAGGTAAAAATGCTAAATTTAAATTGGATGTTAATAGTATTAAAAGGGTTCTTCCAACTGTAAATACTGATGTATCAACTAAAATCACTTATGTTGAAAAACAAGATAATGATATTAATGATCCTGTATTTGAACTTGCTAGGGGAACTGTATCTGGAATTAAATATATGAAATTTTTAATTGGTGTCGTTAATTCTGAAGAACGATATAGTGCAAATATTCAATTATTATATGATAAAGATGGCGATGGAGACATTGATGATGTATTAACATCAAGAACTGTTTATATTGATATTCCTTAATATTTAAGTGCTAACTCATGCAATTGATACATACTAATTAATTCTTCATTACAATCTAAACATTTGAATTTTTTGAATTTAAAATTATCTTCTTTCATTATATCAGAAATAATTTTCATTTTAGTTTTACAATTTTGACATATCATTTCTTCTTAGCAAATACATTAACCCATCTGAAATTAACTTCTTCTTCTGTGAAGTTTTCAAGAATTTCAAAACCAGCTTTCTTAAGCAATTTAGCTAACTCTTCCATATTATAATAAGAAAAAAATCTCGGTTTGTTACCTGACTTTTCATAAATTACCATCTTCTCGCCTTCACCTTCACGAAGACCAATGTAAAGGATTGCGCCAGATTTCATTACTCTATTATATTCCTCTAATACTAAAATAGAATGTTTTTTAGGTACATGACAAAAAGTTGCATGATCCCATATACCATTAAAAGTTTTATCTTTATATTTCATTTCTGCTAAATCCATGTTTTCAAATTTACATTTTGGAACTAATTTTTTAGCAGATTTAATCATGTTTTTTGATAAATCAATGCCTATTACATCATAACCATCTTCCATTAAATATTGAGAATCTCGTCCAGAAGCACAACCTACATCTAATAATTTTAATTCTGATCGTTTTGTCTTTGGCAAGAATTTTGTGAATTTCATTAATGGATATTGCATGATTTTATCATACATATAATCTGCATAATCATCTGCAATTTCATCGTAAACTTCGATAGTTTTTTCGTTATCAAGACCTAATTTAGACATAAATGAATAAAATAATGCATTGTTTTTAAAATTTTCTATGTTATATCACCATTTATCAGTAGGGTGTAGTAGTTTTCTATACTACTATAAAGGGGCGAATTACCGAAAGATTTATATATATTTATGGCATTATATTCTATAATTGAGTATATAGGGGAGCTAAATGATAAGGTTAACAGATAAAACATATAATGATTTGAATTTTATGCCTGAAATTATGGGAAGGGCTCATGATAAACTTAGTTTTGAAAACCACATTAAATTTATGGAAAAGAAAAATACTTATAACGAATTCTTAACAGAATACAGAAGAGAATTAGAAAAAACATTAAGAGAAACAAATGGGCATAGAAAAACAATTGAGAATGATAGTTATATTCCACAAAGACAAATTCAATTTGCTGAAAATCTACAAACCTTAATTGCAAAGCTAGAAGTTGCATTATTTATCGATCAAGATAAATATACGCATGTTAACGGCGATTCTGGTGATCAAAAATATTGGAAGATGGAAATGAAAGGAAGATATAGTGTTTTATTTGATGTATTTATTGAATTGAATCATTGTAGAAGACACGCAGAATTTAAACAAACTCAGTCTCCAATTACATTACCTCAAAATCAACAGTATATTTGGAAATTAGACAGTTTAAAAAATATGGAAAATATTTTAGAGCAGTATAATTTTGTAATGGATACTATTGATAAGATTAAAGTTGGGCATAGTAAGAATTTTGTAAGTTATAATTGAATTCTTAATGATTTTTTTACTGATAACACCACTGTCAGGCATAAAATGTTACTCAACTTCAGCCAATAAAAATTGGCTTCAGGTCAATTCGTACAATTCTGTGAAACTAGTCAATAATGCAAAACAGACAGTGGTGTAATTAATGTTATTCTAGTAAAATTTATAAACAATCCATATTCTCACATATATATGACAGAATATAAAAGAACTCTAATTACTAGCGCATTACCTTATGTAAATAACTTACCACATTTAGGTACAATGGTATGTGTGATTTCAGCAGACGTATTTAGAAGATTTCTAGAATCAAAAAAAGAAGAAGTATTAGGAGTTCTTGGAACAGACGATCACGGTACTACAACTGAAACAAAAGCTTTAGAAGAAGGCATAACTCCTAAAGAAATTGTTGAAAAATATTTTAATCTGCAAAAAAAGGTTTACGAATGGTTTAATGTAATGCCACAATGTTTTGGTCAATCTTCTTCAGAAGCAAATAAAGAAATTACAATTGATATATTTGAAAAACTTGATAAAAACGGATATGTTAAAGAACAAGAAACAGAACAATTATTTTGTGAAAAATGTGACAAATATTTAGCAGATCGTTTTGTTGAAGGTACATGTCCTCATTGCGGTTATGAAGAAGCAAGAGGAGATCAATGTGAAAAATGCGGCGAACTCCTTGATGCGATAGAATTAGTTAATCCTAAATGTAAAGTATGTAAAGAAACTCCTATTCCTAAAAAGACAATGCATTTATTTATTGATTTGCCAAAAATTTCTCCTAAATTAAAAGATTGGATGGATAAAGTTAAATCAAAATGGACTCATAATGCAGTTTCAATGACAGAAAGTTGGATGGAAACAGGATTAAGGTTAAGAGCAATTTCAAGAGGTATTAAATGGGGTTTTCCAATTCCAAAGAAAGGATATGAAGATAAAGTATTTTATTCGTGGTTTGACGCTCCTATAGGTTATATTGGCATTACTAAAGAACATGAAAAAGATTGGGAAAAATGGTGGAAATCAAAAGATACAAGATTAGTACAATTCATGGGTAAAGATAACATTCCTTTCCATACTATTATGTTCCCTTCATTTTTAATTGGTACTGATGATGGTTGGACAATAATGGATACAATTTCTTCAAATGAATTTCTTAATTATGAATCAGGTATGTTTTCAAAATCCAGAGGTGTTGGAATATTTGGTGATAATGCAATGGAAACAGGTATTCCTGCAGATGTATGGCGATATTATATTATGGTAAACCGTCCTGAAAAAACAGATACTGAATTTACCTGGGATGATTTTGCTGCAAAATTAAATAACGAACTTGTTGCAAATATTGGTAATTTAGTTAACCGTACTCTTACATTCATAAAAAAATTCTATGATTCAAAAGTACCAAATGGAGAAGTAAATGAAAAATTATGGAATGATATTGGTTTAAGAGAAAAAGTTGTTGGAGAATTATTTGAAGAAATTAAATTAAAAGATGCTTTGCGAGAAATAATGAATATTAGTAAGGAAGGTAATGGTTTTTTCCAGGAACAAGAACCATGGAAAACTTTGAAAGAAGATAAAGATAAAGCAGATCATGCAATATTTAACCTTGTAAATTTAGTAAAAGACCTTGCAATCATGATATCTCCATTCTTACCAGATACTTCTAAAGAAATATTTAAACAACTAAATATTGAAGAGAAAAACTGGTCAGATTTGTCAAAATTAAGTGTTAAAGGTGGACATGAGATTAAGAAAGGTGAAGTTTTGTTTAACAAAATTGAAGAAAAAGAAGTAAAAGAGTTTAAATTAAAGTTTGCAGGTAAACAAGTTAAAGAAGAAACAGTTCCAGAAAATGTATTCCCTGCAGATCTGAGAGTTGCAGAAATAAAAGAAGTTAAAGATCATCCTGAAGCAGAAAAACTTTACATTATGCAAATTAAGGTTGGAGATGAAGATAGACAAATTGTTGCAGGAATAAAAAATTATTATGATCAAGATAGTTTGATTGGCAAGAAAATTGTTGTGGTCTATAATTTACAGCCAGCTAAGTTAAGAGGTTATGACAGTAAGGGAATGTTACTAGCTGTTGCTAATAAAGGTGAAGTTAAAATATTAAGTTCAGAATTAAATTCAGGCGATAAAATTACAGTTGAAGGACTTGAAACATATGATAAGGAAATCAATATTAAAGAGTTTTCTAATTTAAAGTTGAAAGTAAGAGATAATAAAGTTTATTTTAAGGATAAAGAATTAAAAGAAATTATTTCTCCGTTAGAAAAAGGTAAGGTTGAATAAATTCTTTTTTAAACACCACTACCAGGCATAGTCCGCTTCTCAACTTCGCCAAGAATAATCTTGGCTCAGGTCTATTAGCTAATTCTGTGAAACAAGTCAATTATGCAAATCAGGCAGTAGTGTAGAAGTAAATATTAATCTAATCCGTGCCTATGTAAATAATCCCATTTTTCAGCAAATTGGAATGAATAGTCTAATAGATTATTAGATATATTTTCCATGTTAAAATAGTCAGATTTCGAGTCTTTTATTCTTTCAAAATGTAAGGATCCATAATTAAGAACACTTAATAAATAGAAAGGATTTGGTGGTTTTTCATTTGGTTCAATAATTTGATACACAAAATCTTCTAAAGTAATTCTCAAATCTCTATTAATTTTTAAGTGTGGCACTCTATGTTTCTTAATTAATCTTCTAACTTTTTGAGGTGAAAGATTAAATATTTTAGAAATATCACTAACTTTAAAATATAAACTATGATTTGAATCTGAATTATTTATTTGAGCTGATGAATATCTATCTATTTTCTCTTTTAAAACACATTCCATATATACAATTAATTATTACTAATATAAAAATATTTTGGAATAATAGTTATCTTAGATAAAAAGGTTGAATAATTAATCTAATCCATGCCTATGTAAATATTTCCATTTTTCAGTATATTGGAAAGAATAACTTGACAGAACTTTTAATAATTTAGGTCTATCAATTATATTTATTAAATGTTTTGAACTTTCAATTTTATCGATGTGCATTTCACCATAATTAATAAATTCCATAAAGAATTCTGGTTTTGGAGGTTTTTGACTTGGTTCAGCTGTTTGGTATACAAAATCTTCTAATGTCATTCTCCATTCTCTACCCACTTTACCTCCCCTAACATCATATCTTTTAATTAATTTTCTAACTGTTAAAGGTGTAATTTTATAGATTTTAGCAATATCATTTACACTAAAATATAATAATGTATCAATATTATTATAGAAATCTCTTTCAGCTGGCGTTCCCCTTGTTATTTGTTTTTCTAAGATGGCTTCCATAAAGTGATACTACTTTAGAGTACTATAAAAATGTTTTGATTGTTTTTAGAGAATTAATTACTACACCACTACCAGGCCTTAAAAGCCACTCAACTTCGGACAGATATTGAAATCTGCTTTTAAATAAATCTGTCCTCAGGTTACATTACTTCTTCTGCAAAGCATGTCAATTAGGCAATATAGGTAGTGGTGTTTATACATGCTTTCTCTTCTTAAGTTCATGGATTGTGATTACAAATAAAACCATTAGAACTATAAAAAGGCCTATATAAGATAAAATATCAATCTTTCTTTCTGTTTTTCTTTGTCTTTCTAATATTTCAGATAATTTTTCTTCTGCATCTGCTTCACCAATAACACCTGTTGGTTGTTCCACAGATTTATTCTTTGATACTGTTGTAACATCAATCCTAAATATTTCTTCTATATCATAATTATACAATAAAATCAGGTTTGCATTTTCATAATATGGGATATAGATTTTAAAATCTGTTTGATTTAATTTAATAATTCCCCCTGCAGATTTATCACCATTTTCATTCCATGAATCCCAAAATAGAACTAAAGGAATATCAAAGAATGTAATGTCAATTATTTCATAATTAAAGTTAACAACTTGCGCATGATATCCTCCTGATTGATCTCCATACATCTGTTCCATTACAAAAGGAGTTATTTGAATATTTTTCATTGATATGTTGCCATTATCATAATATAGATCTATTTCATAATAATTTTGGATTGCATAAGTTAAAGGGAGCATTATAACTAATAAAAACAAAATACTAATTTTATTTATTTTTTTATTCTTCATTTTCAATAAAATGTTCCCTATTATTTGGATCCCAATCTGTTTCTCCATTTGTATATTGTTCATATGTATCAAGGAAAAATACTTTATTATTTCCATTTGGTTTTTTAATATAATAATGGTCGCATCTATCAATAAATTTGCATCCTGAATTTGATAAGTCTGTGATTTCATCATATGTTTCTTTTGAAATAAAATTTCCTTCAAAAACTTTATCTAATTTTTGCCTAATCTTAGCATTATATCTTGGACTTTCAGGATCTATTAATGGTTTGAAATAATTTGGATCTTGTGCTGCCATTTCTACAATTTCACCAATATCTTCCCAATAGAATGTAGATGCATAGGGGGTTATGTATTCTCCTTTTGGACCAAATGATCCATCTGGCCATGTATCTTGGATAGGATGAAAATCTGTAAAAAAAGCAGGTGTAAATTTAAAATCTATATTAGTTACTCCAAATTGATCTATCCAATCTTTATTAAATGTAATTTCTTCTTTATTATCTATTAATAAATTTAATAAACTAGGAAATTTTGATAGAGTATTGATTACATCATTTTTCAATTCATCTTTAATTAAAGAATAATGATGGATATGTGCAGATTCATGAACAATAAAAGGATAATATATTCCTTCTTCCCTTAATAAAATTGAATTATCTAATGGGCTAGCAAAACCTCCTGCCTGATCTGGGATTAAACCATATAATGGATTAGCGTTTTCAAATGGAGTATCTACAGCAAAAATATTAAATCCTTTTATATCTTTTCTAACTTCATAAGGAAGAGAATACAATGATTCTAAAACAGATTTAATTGCAATAGTCTCATCACTTTGAAGTTCACCGTAAATATTAAAATTTTTAAGATTAAGCCTATCTTTATATTTGTTAATAAAATAATCAGAATTTGCATTATTAAATGTTAATCTTTCATTAATTTCTCCTTTTGGTGCAAATCCTTCCTTAATATCCAGATAACCATCTTTCTGATCAGGATCAAGAAATGCAAATTCATTAAAATTACTGAAAACTAATTTCTTAGGTTCGAGATATGTTCCTAACCTTAAATAATCATCTGCATGATCGCCCCTTCTATCACCATAATATATTTGTCCATCTTCTCCAATAAATGTGTCTGGACCTGTTTTCTTTTCTTCAAAAATTGAATCTTTTACATAAAGACTAAAAGGTACACTTGTTACATCTGATATTGTAGAAAATCTTTCTAAATTTAATCCATCATGTGCTAAATCTAAACTCATATGATCATTGATAATATTAATAGATCCTGCAAAATCAGATGTATATTCAACTTTTGGAATTAATCCAATATCGTCCCTATTATCTATATCTAAAAAACCATCTTTAATAGAAATTTGCAGTTGATCATATTCATCAAAATCAAATATTGGATTATATTCTAAAAATTCTAAAGTAATTTCTGTTGTTTGCGCATGTGCATTGAATATTTTATTATCTTTATCATAATAAACGCAGTTTGTAATATCATCACAAAGGCTTTGATCTCCTCCTAAAACTATTTCGACTTGATAATCTCCTGGATGAATGTCAATATCGTCAATGTCTACACTATTTTGATATATTTTTAGAATATTATTATGGATTTCAAATTCACCATAGATTTCAGATCCATTATTTAATTTAATACCATAATTTGCTCTAATAACAACATTATCTGATTCAGATACACTTAATTCATAGAATTTATTTGGTAATATAATTTGAATATCAGGATATTCAACAATAAATTTGGTATTTGGCGGATATGATTTAAATGTTGCTTCTTTTCGAACATAAAAAAGTTTCTCTTTTGAATATTTTAAATGATGAATATCATATTCGTCTGTTTCAAGTATTAATGTACATTGTTCACATCCTAATTGTTCCATAAATTTTTCAGGATTAATTTTTTCATGGTTTGCTTTATCATAATTTACGTCATTATAATTTATTTCATCATAATCGACTTTTTCATAATCTAAGAGTTCATAATTTAAATGAATGTTATCATAATTAACAATTTTATAATTAAGATTTTCATACATTTCATCGTCTAAGAAGATGTAGAAATTATCTGATTCATAAATTTCTGGGATTGAATAAATGTCTGGATGATTATAAATTTTTGGATTTTGCCAAATGTTTTCATTGTTCCAATCTTTAATTAATGTAACATCCCATTTTTCTGGATCTGATGTAGATAAAAAGTTTTCATCTGCATAATTATCTTTATTTTCATAATTAATAGTATGATTGTCTGCATATACCATAGGTAGAAATATTAAAATCAATGCTAATATTGTTATTATTTTTATTTTCATTTTAATTTATATGCATATACAAACATGTATTCTAAATTGTTTATAGTTGAATTTTTATCAAAAATTGAAACTAAATATGTGGAATTATCATAATTTGACATTGAAACGTAAAGATCATTTTCTATTGCTTCATCTACTATACAACTTATACAGATTTTGTCTGGTTTTTGTCTATGAATTGTTTTATTGTTGAAATTAATGATCTTACCTAGTCTTACAGGTACTTCTGTTTTAAATCTATTAAGAGTTTGAGTTTGATCGCCTTTACTTATTTCTAAAGGAAAATTTATGTTGAAAATTACTTTATTATTGGTAATAAATGATGACGTTGTTGGTGGTGATGATTCAATTTCAAATCCTATTTCTCGATATAAATCTAGATCTAATAAACAGAAAAATAATTGTGAATCCATATATTTGTTTAATTCATTTTGAATAAAAGATTTGTTTGGTGCAAGGTTTTGTCCTTCATACAAGTAGTATGGGATTGAAATAGCTCCTTCTGTAGATAAATCTGGTAGTTCTGAATAGCCTCCTTTCAAACCAATATATAATAGAGATTCTTCTGCAGTATTTTCTACACAGGAATCTATGAATATTTTTACAGAATTGATGTCTAATTTGATTGGTTGTGTTGGTTGACCTGTTGAAATGATTCTGAATGTTAAGAAGCCAGCTAACACTATTAAAACTAATATAATTGCATATAATACAATCTGCCCTTTTTTAGACATGTTTTCTCCTCTTTAATTCATGAATTGTGATTATGAATAGAATTAATAATACTAGGAAAAGTCCTACATATGAAAGTATATCAACTTTTCTTTCTGTTTTTCTTTGCTGTTGAAGTAATTCTGACAGTTTTTCTTCTGCGTCTGCTTCACCTATAATTCCTGTAGGTTTCTCAATGATTGTTTTGTTTTTTGCAACTTTACCTACATTAATCCGATATGTTTCTTTTATATTAGGATCATAAAATAATATTTGTTCTGCTGTTTCATGGTAAGGAACATAAATTGAAAATTCTGTCTGGTTTAGTTTTAATATATTTCCTCCAACTATATTGCCTTGTTCATCAACTTGGTCCCATAAAATTATAAGCGGAATAGTAAAAAAAGCAATGTCAATTATATTATAATTGTAATCTATTACTTGAGCATGATATCCGCCTGATTGTGATTCATAATCATGATTAGATACATAAGGTGTGATTATCATATCCTGCATTGTAATATTGCCATTATCATAAAATAAATCTATTTTATAGTAGTTTTGCACTGCAAATGTTATGTTTAGAGTTAAAACTATCAAAATGAATACAAGTATTGTTTTATTTGTGTATCTCATTTTTAAGGCCATGTTAGTGGTGGTGGTGTCCAATCTGGGTTTGACGTATCAATAGTTACTTCATAAGTATCCATATCAATCCATTTTACAGAACCATCACGTTGTTTTATTCCATATTTTTTACAATTACGCCAATCATCGCATCCTGAATTTTTTGTATCAGTTGCTCTATGATAATTTGTATATGTTATAAAATCATAATCTTTGGCAATATCTACTTTTATAGCTATAATACTGTCATATCTAGGACTTAAAGGATCCAATAAAGGATGAAAATACTCAGGATCTTTTGCCATTTCCCGGGCTAATTCAGCTACATCTTCAAGAATATTGTTGCTCGCATAAGCAGTTACAAAACCATTTCTCGGATCACGTTTTCCGTCTTCCCATTGGGTTGGTAAACAATTATCACAAGCTGGTTTTGCTTTTGGGAATTGATAATTTGGGGAAGTTGTTAACCATTCATTTTCAAAAATAAGTTGAGAATCTTTTTCAGTATAAGGTAATAAAAAATTCGTATCACCCCATACACTTAACATTGCATTTTCTGTGGAATATTTTTCATATAATTCTTTATATTTAATATGTAAATCATGTGCAGCTTCATGATATAAAATATCATAATCTAATATATTTTGATTTAATCTTATTACTCTATCATAATAAGTCCATGCTGCTGCATTTTCGGGGGATAATTTCTTAAATTTTTCTTTATCCATTAATTCGATTCCGTTCACACTATCTCTTATTCCATGTGGTAAACTAAATAATCCTTCCATTAAATGTTTTATAGCAAAAGCTGGTATTTCTGTTTTTTCATTTGGTAATATTACCATTTTATCTTCATAAAAATATTTTATTCCTTGTTTAGGAATATAACTCTCATACTGGTCTAAAAAATATTCATAATTATGATTGTTAAATTCAATTCTTTCGCTGATAATACCTAAAGGAGCAAAACCATATTCTGATTGAAGAGTATCAAAAAACTGGTCTGGATGCATAAATCCAAATTCATTATAGTTGCTAAACACTAATTTTTTTGGTTCATTATAGGTTCCGAAAGTAACAAAATCATTCATATGATTTGATCGTTCTCCATCCAATTCATATATCCATCCTTCTTCACCTATAATTAATGAATCGTCATTTAATAGATCATCATACATTTGATTAACAGCAGTTAAAGAAAATGGTACACTTGTTTTTAATTCATCTCTGCAAATATTTGAGTAATATGTATCTTTTTGAAGATCAATCTGAGTACAATCATTATATATCTGTAGATCGGAAATTTGGCTATGAGTATAAGTTACTTGAGGGATTAAACCTTGTTCATCGCGATTTTCAATTTCCAATTCAAAAGTTTTGCTTACAATAAATTCTAATGTGTCATCTGATTCAATATTTAAAATAGGATTATTCTCATTGAATGTTATAGTTGTTGATTCATATCCACCACTATTCATATAAAAATATTTATTTTCATTATCAATGACAAGACATCCTACAAATATATCGCATTGAGACGAATCCCCACTAGCATGAACATAAAATAGACTTTTATGTTCAATTTCAATATCATTAATAAAAAAACTTGATTTCATATAATTTTCTACATAAATTTCTCCCTTATTATATTGAAAATCTCCTTTAAGTTTTGTGCTGTCAAATAAAGTTATTGTAGAATCACTATATATATGAACACTTTCAGTTTCAGGCAAATTGAAATTAGACATATTATCTCTAATAAAAATTGTAATTGAATCTCCTATCAATGCAAATTCTGTTTTAGAAGGATATGATTGAAGGGTTACTTCAGAATCATAAAAGAATATTTGATCTTTTGTATATCGTAAATTTTCAAAATAATCATCATTTACTGTTGTAGAAATAAAAAATTTGCATTCTTCGCATCCTAAAGTTTCAATATATTTTTCTGGATCTACTCTTTTTACATCAACTAAATCATAATTTACTTTTACAT
>JBHPGL010000040.1:0-12536 GCA_042570655.1 Nanobdellota archaeon
AAAATATGGTGAATATGGGGCAGTTTTACATTATCTTGATTATGATATTAAAAAAATAGAAAAATATAATTATTATTATATCAAGTTTTAATCTTCTGTGAAAATCTCGTCAGTTTTTTTAAGTTCTTTTTCTTTCTCATCGTCACTCATTTCTTTTTCTTCAGTTTCTTCTTTCTTTTCTTCACTTGTTTCTTCTGTTTTTTCTTCCTCTGGTTCATCTTTAGTTTCTTCTTCATTCTTTTCTTCGTCACTTGTTTTCTCTATAGCAGCTTCTTCCTTTTTCTCTTCTTCGATTACTTCTTCTGCGAGATCAGGTTTATCTTCTTCAGAATCATTTTCCTTTACTTCGCTTGTTTCTTCTGTAGCTTCTTCAACTGGTTCTTCTTCTGATTTTTCTTCCTCTGCTTGTTCTTCTTTAGTTTCTTCCTTTTCCTCAGTTTCTTCTTTCGCTTCTTCCTTAGGTTCTTCTGGTTCAACTAGTTTTTCTTCTTCAGCTGGTTTTTCTTTCTCTTTAGCTTTTTCTTCCTGAGGTTTTTCTTCTTCTTTATCTTCACCTACACTTGGTCCATCTTCGACAATTTCTTTTAATTCCTCTTCAATCTCATCTTCACTTTTAGTCTTTAACTCTTCGACGTCTTGAGATGTTTCTTGTGGAAGAGATATTTCTTTTTTAATTTGTTCTTTTGGAACTCTTTCAATAACATTTTTTGAAGAATCATCTTTATTTTTTTCAGGCATTTTAAAATCTTGAATAGGAGCTTTTTCAACTATTTCTTCAACTCTTTTCTCTTCAATCTTTTCAACCACTGACTTTTCTTTTGGTTTTCTCTCTTCCTGTTTTATAGGCATATCGTTAATATTGGCATCAATTTCTTTTTCTAATTGATCCATTTCTTCTTTTAACTTTTCGTAATATGCTTTTTTCATAGGATTCAATTGTTGTCTTTGAATATCCCATTCCATTGTTTGAATTTTTCTTTGAATATCTTCAAGTCTTTGTTTTTTTTCTGCTAAGCTCATTGTATCACCTAGAAATTATTTATGAAAATGAATATTTATATTCTTATATAAATATTATGGTAGAAATTAAGTTTTTTTACCTTGATAATAATAAGGCAGCGTACTATTTATATACTTTCGTATTTTATAATATATATTTCTAAATATATATTTTGTACTAATCATATTTATAAAGATCAGAATCAATATATATTATATGGCTCCCTCCAAAAAAAAAGGTTATTCTGTAAAACGACTTATTAGAGACTATTGGTATTTTCTAAAAGGTAACAGAGCGAGATTTGTATTTTTTAGTTTAATTAAGGTCTTGACTGACTTGGTACCTTTTCTAGTGGCTTATTGTATAGGTAGAATAGTGGATTTTTTTACACAATATCAAGCAGGTGGTAATTTATTAGAATTTTACATTTTTGTAGCGATTATCGGGGTATTTAGCAGTTTACAAGTTTGGTTTAGAATGTTTTCTAAAATGGAACTATATAAAATTGCTGCAAAGATTAGAAAAAAAGTAAGAGTGTTGGCAATTTCAAAATTAATTGATTTAGATATGAAATGGCATGAAAAAGAAGAAACTGGCAGCAAAATTCAAAAAATTAATGAAGGTGGTGAACAAATTTTTAAAGGTGTTAGTTTGTTTGCTAATCAAGTAATTAGTATAGCAACTAGTATTTTTGGAAGTATTATAATTTTTTTAATTTTAGATTGGAAATATATATTGTATACTCTTTCCTTTTTTACAATCTATGTTTATTTGGAATATTATTTTAATAAAAAAGTGAGTTATTGGCAGGATAGATTAAATAAAATTAAAGAGAAAGTTAGCGGGAAAATGCATGAATCAGCTTCAAATTTATTGACATTAAAATCTTTAGGGTTGAAGAACCAATTTAAAGGTCATACTAATTTGTATGAATCTAAATATTATAAAATGTGGTATAAGACAAGATTGGTGAGCCAAAAGAAAATGAAGTCTGTTAAGATTTTTGCTTCACTTGCTCTTGCAGGATTTGTATTGTTAATAGGTATGGATGTTGTTCATGGATTTATAACTGTTGGAATGGTTTTTGTTTATTATACATATTTTACAAAATTACGTTGGAGTCTTGATCATTTGACAAATAGAATGCCTGAATTTATTATTGTAAAATCTGCAATTGGAAGGTTTATGACAATAGTGGGAATAAAAACTTCAAATGGCGATCATGACAAGAAAAATATTCCAAAATCATGGAAGAAAATCGAGTTTAGAGATGTTAGTTTTAAGTATAAGAACAAAATGGTTTTAAAAGATTTTAACCTTATTATTAACAGAAATAAGAAGGTAGGAATTGTTGGTGTTAGTGGTTGCGGTAAGTCGACTATTGTAAAATTATTACTAGGATTGTATAAATTGAATAAAGGGCAGATTTTAATTGATGGAATAGATGTTAAGGAATATAAGAAAAGTAGTATTACAAATATGTTTGGAGTTGTATTACAAGATTCAGAAATGTTTAACATGAGTTTGTTAAATAATATTACCTTAACTTCAACAAAAAAAGATTTAAAGTTTTTTAAGAAGATAGTTCAAATTAGCCAACTTAATGGATTAATTAAAAAATTACCAAGAGGTCTTAATACTTTAATTGGTGAGAAAGGTTATAAATTAAGTGGCGGTGAAAGGCAAAGAATTGGAATAGCAAGAGCATTGTTTAAAGATAGTCCTGTTTTATTGTTGGATGAGGCTACATCAAGTCTTGATAGCAGGACTGAGAAGCGGATTTTGTCTAGTGTTGAGCGATATCTTAAAGATAAGACTTTGATTGTTATTGCTCACAGATTGTCAACAATTAAAGATGTTGATAAGGTAGTTTATATGAGTAAAGGTAAGATTGTTGAGCAAGGCGGATTTGGTGAGTTAGTTAAGAAGAAAGGTAGGTTTAACAGGATGTATAAGTTGCAGAAAGGGAAATGATAATAATTTATAACTTTTTTTATTATTTTATCCTATCAAATTCTCTTGTAAGTACAATGATTTCTCTTAATTTAGTTATACCGTCTTCTAGCAAAGATATTGATTCTACAAAAATGCTGTCAGCATGGTATCTTTCTTTTTTAAGTTTTTCAACATGTTTCTTATAACTCTTACTGATTAATTCTTCAACAACTGTTCTATCTGTTATTTGTTTTGCTTTAACAGAAGATTTGTAAGGAAAGTTCTTTTTTAAATAGTCAAATGCTTCATCAAATCGCTTATATACTTTATTTATCTGATTAAATGATTCATCAGAAAATTGTACATCTACTCTCATTAATGATTTTGGAAGAACACTAATATCTTTAGCAGTATCTGATAATTGTTCAATTGCATTCGATATTCTTACTAGAAGAACAACTTTATTTGCTTCTTTATCATTTAATTCTCTCTGAGATAGTTCAAGTAAAGATTGTTCGATTTTTTCATCAAGCAGATCTGTTAGAGTTTCGAGTTTGACAATTTTTGATAGTTCTTTATCTGACTTATCTTTAATGCATTTAATTGCTTTTTCATACATTATATTTGTAATTTCTAACGAATATGATAATTCTTTTTCAATTAGGTCAAAACATTTTTTATTTGATTCTGGTAATTTTTCAGGGATATATTTTGGTTTTAGCAGAATTTCATGTTCTTTTGTTGGAACTAATTTTTCAATTAATTTTTGGAACGGTACTAATAAAATAACGAATACAAACGCAACTGATAAATTAAATATAGTATGTGCATTTGCGATTTGATGTGTTAATGATCCGCCTAATGACATTATGAAATTTGCAAATGGTATTATTAATGGTAAAAGTATTACTGCTCCAATAATTTTAAACATAAAGTGAGCAACTGCTGATCTCTTTGCAAAAATATTTAATTTTGCTGAAGCAATAAAAGTTGTAACTGTTGTACCTATATTTGCACCTAACATTAAAGGGATAGCTTGTTGTAACGTGATTAATCCTCCACCTGCAAGAACAATTACTATTCCAATCGTAACACTGCTGGATTGTACAATTGCTGTAAATATTAATCCTACAAAAAGTGCAACAAATATATTTGAAAGATTTGAGAAAAGGTTGATTACTCCTGGATCTGTTTTTAATGGAACAATTGCATTTGATATTAATAATAAACCGAAGAATAAAAGTCCAAAATAAAATATTCCTTTTCCAATATAACGATAATGTTTTCCAAATATGCTCATTAAAAATCCAATTATTATGAATATTGGCGCAATTGCTGTGATTTTAAACGCAACCAATTGAGCTGTTATTGTTGTACCTATGTTTGCTCCCAGGATAATACCTAAACTTTGTGCAAATGAAATTAGTCCTGCACTTACTAAACTGACTGTGATTACTGTTGTAGCAGATGATGATTGGATTATTGCTGTTATACCTGCTCCTAAGGCTGTAGAACTGAACCTGTTCTTTGTAACTTTTGCAAGAATTTGTCTGAATTTGCTTCCTGCTAGTGCTAGGATTTCTTTACTGAAATTTTCAATTCCATATATGAAAATAATTAATCCTGTAATTATTGCTAGAATAATTTGCCAATCTATCATCTTGTTTCTAGAATAAAGTTTTAATTATATATATTTTACTGTTTATGTTGATTTTAATCTTAATTAATATATTTATTTAAGATAATTTTAAATAAAAACAAATTTTATTCTATATTTAAGGGGGATTGATAGATATTAACGATAATATTAAACTAATTGCAGATTTACATATACATTCTAAACATAGCAGGGCATGTGGTAAAGAACTTAATTTGCTTAATCTAGAAAAGTATGCAAGAATTAAAGGAGTTGATCTACTCGGAACAGGTGATTTTACTCATCCTATATGGATTAAAGAATTGAAAGAAAATTTAAAAGAGGATGAGCAAAATGAAGGGATTTATCGAACTAAAACAAAGTTTCCATTTATTCTTCAAACAGAAATATCTTTAGTTTATACACAAGATGGAAAAGGCAGAAGGATTCATCATGTAGTTTGGGCGCCTGATTTTGATGCAGTTAAAAAGATAACAGAATGGCTTTTATCAAGGGGAAGGATTGATTATGACGGCAGGCCAATATTTAAGATTAGTTCTATAGAATTTGTTGAGAAATTGAAAGAAATTGATGAAAGGATAGAAGTCATTCCTGCTCACATATGGACACCATGGTTTGGTATGTTAGGCAGCAATGGTGGTTTTAATTCTGTTAAAGAATGTTTTGATGATATGACAAAACATATACAATCTGTTGAAACTGGATTAAGTTCTGATCCACCAATGAATTGGAGGTTAAGCCAATTAGATAAATATTCACTTGTTTCATTTTCAGATTTACATTCATTTTGGCCATGGAGAATGGGGAGGGAAGCAACTGAATTTGAATTAAAGAAGTTAAATTATAAAAATTTAATTAGTGCATTAAATGTTGATAATTTTATTGACAATCGTTCTAACAAGATAATATCAACTATTGAAGTTGATCCAAATTATGGAAAGTATCATTTTACAGGACACAGGAATTGTAATATTTCTATGCATCCGAATGATGCAGCTAACATACAAGATATTTGTCCAAAATGCAATAAAAAGATGACTGTGGGAGTTTTACAGAGAGTAGATGAATTGGCTGATCGGAATGAGGGATTTAAATTAAATGCACATGGTTTTCATACATTAGTTCCATTATCTGAATTGATTTCAAACGTATCTAGTAAAGGTGTTAACACTAAATTTGTATGGGAAAGATATAATCAAATTATGAAGTTAGGTAATGAAAATCAGATTCTGCTTAATGTTGCAAAAGAAGAATTAATGAAAGTTGCTGATGAGAAGATTGTTAATGCAATTATTTTAAATAGGAAAGGTTTGATTAAAGTTAAGGCAGGGTATGATGGTGAATATGGTGTTCCTATGATTGGCGAAGTTAAAGAGGTTAGTAAAGTACATAATGTGGTTTCTGAGCAGAAGAGTTTGGGTGAATTTTGAGTAATTTAATTATTTCTTGTTAATTTAACACTACTGCCAGGCGTAGTTTTTTATTAATTTAGCACTTCATCAAACATTTAATATTTAACACTACTATCAAGCATTAACCACCTCTCAACTTCAGCTATTCTTGCGAATAGCTTCAGGTCGATTCGTTACTTCTGTGAAACTAGTTACTCATGCAATACAGATAGTAGTGTTAAAAATATTATAATAATTATAAAAATAGAAAAAAAATAAAAAAAGAACTGTTTATTCAACAGTTACTCTTCCACCAAATCTTCGATTTAATGAATACTCATATCTACCTGTATTTTCATAAGTATGTGTATAAACATCTCCTCGATCTAATTTGCTTGAAGTAAACGGATCTTTACTGTCTCCAATAACATAATATCCGATTGTATCTTCATTTTTCCATGATACTGTTGTTCCTGGTGGCACTTTTAATTCGAATGGAGTACCAATACCAGATCTGATTACTACTGTTGTTTCAACAGCTGGTGTATCTGGAACATCTGGTGTATCAGGTGTGTCCGGAACATCTGGTGTGTCTGGAACATCTGGTGTATCAGGTGTATCTGGACCATCGTCACCACCACCACAACCTACTATAGCCATCATTCCAATAATTAGAACAACTAAAGCAAGCATACCAATTAAATATTTAGATTTCATACATTTTCACCTCTTCATTTTAATATTACAATGATACTATTGGAAAATATATTTAATTTTTATATAAAGCTTTCTATAATATTATAAAAAATTAAGAAATAAAATAAATAAAAAAATTTATTCAACAATAATTTTTCCGCCAAATCTGCTGTTTAAAGTATATGAATAAGTCCCTTCTTCATCATAAGTATGTGTAAAAGATTCACCACTTACAATTTTTTCTGATGTAAAAGGATCATTCTTATCTCCAACGATATATAATCCAATTGAATCATCGTTTTGAAATATTACTTCTGTTCCTTTAGCAACGATTAATTCTAGCGGGTCGCCAATACCATTACTGATCATAACAGTATTACCTTTTCCAACAGCTGCATAATCTTTACCATCTACTTCTTCAATTACTTCGGCAGGTAAAGGTTCAGGAACTACTGGTTCTACCGGTTCAGGTTCAACAGGTTCTGGTTCAACAGGCGCAACTGGCTCTGGTTCAACTGGAACAACAGGTTCCGGTTCAACTGGATCAGGTTCACCTCCTCCACAACCAATTATTGTAATCATACCAATTATTAAAATTATACTTGCTAAAATACTAATTATTTTTTTCATTTAAAGTCACCCCAAACTATTTATTACATATAATTATTTGAAACTTTATTTAAACTTTTCTAAATTTAAATAATAATATCAAATTCAGGCGGTCTGTTAATCTCATTAACAGTAACTGTAATTGTTTTGGAAGTTGTTTGTGCTCCATCACTTGCAGTTATTGTTACTTTATGAATACCTGCATCTTCATAATTTGAAATATATTCTGGTTCAGTAAGCCATCCACGATATGTGATAGTCATTTCATCATTGTCTGGATCTACTATTGAAGGATTTAAAATAATTTTTTCACCTTCACTAATGGTTATATTACTAATGTCTTGAATAATTGGCGCTCGATTAACATTAAGAACTTTTATTAATATTTCTTTCTTAACTTGACTGAACTGATCTGATGCAAGGATAACAACTTTATGATTACCTTGATCATTGTAACTAACTTCATATTCACTTACATTAATCCAACCGTTTATTTTTACATCAATAACATCATTTTCTGCATCTGTGATGTTTGCATTTAAAAATAAAGTTTCACCTTCATTAATAGAGATTACATCATTTATTTCAATTACTGGTGGTCTATTTAAAACAATAATTACAAGATTTTTTGTTAATGTAACTACACCATCAGATGCATTTATTTGAACTTTATATTTACCAGCATCACCTTTTTTTGTCTGCCATTTACCATTATCATTTAGAGGTATACCAAAATCATATCTAAGTGCATCTCCATCTGGATCTTTTCCTTTTAATGCAATTTCAACTAGGTCACCTTCATATACAGTAAGAGTTGGTAAATCTTCTTTAATAACTTCTTTAACTGCATCTACTTCATCAATTAATGATTTTTTATCATCTTCAAGTTCGCTCATTAATTTTTCTCGTAAACGATTAAACTCATCTTCAAAATCATCTCTTTCAGATTCATTGATAGGTTCATCTACATCAACCACAACATCAGCATCAATTACTGAATCCGATGATACATCTGTAAACTCAGATATATTAGTGTTATTTTGGTTAGGATTAGTACACCCATTTATAACAATTAAAGTTAAACTTAATAGAATACAAAACAATATAAGATAAATTTTCTTCATATCTAACACCCTCCTTCTTTTTTGATTAAACGTTCATTATGATTTGTTGTTATTATAAAAAAATAAAGAGGTATTTAAACTTTATGGTAGTTAAGTACAATTATAACTCGGGAATGATTTATTTGAGAGCGGTTGGTAGTAAAATTTATAAAGAAATGATATTTGTTGAATTATAATTAAATTCGAGGGGAAAAATAATGATAAACAGAAAAGATTTTAGAAAAATTAAAGCAAACATGGACAAGTATGATGTTCAAAGAGAGAAAGTTATTAGAGAAAGTAGGGATGTAATTAAATTATCTAAAAAAATAATTTATTCAATTCATCGTAATGATTTAAAGAATGCAAAATTATTAATGCCTGATATTAAGAAAAAAATTATGCAACTGCAAAATAAAGTTACTAAATATCCTAAACTTGACGGTGGCAGTTTTAAAGTTGCTGTTCAAGAGTATGTTGAAACAATTTGTTATTATGAATATCTTAAAAGTAAAAAGATTCCAACAAGTTCTGATCTTGGAGTTAAAGAAGATTATTATTTAATGGGATTATGCGATTTAACTGGTGAGTTAGTTAGGTTAGCTATTAATTCTGCAATTGCTGGAAACTTTGAAGGAGCAATTGAGATTAAACAGTTTGTAACTGATTTATATGAAGAGTTAATGTTGTTTGATTTTGTCGGTGAGTTAAGGAAGAAATTTGATTCTATCAAATATGATCTTAAGAAGTTGGATAGTTTAGTTTTAGATCTAAAGTTGAAGAAATGATTTATTTAAAAATTTATTTTTTTCTTAAAAAACAGAATTAAGTATTTCTTTATTTTTGTCAAGATATTGTTTTTGTGCAATTTTAATTTCTTTTTTATCAATGCTTTCAATTGATTTTTCAAGTTCTGGTAAGGCTAGAATAGATATCTTTTCTCCCCTATACATCATTTGTTTAATAAAAGCTAAAGGTAGAATGTCTGAGGTAACATCTTGGATGTCATCATCATAGTAACCTGAATATAGTTGTTGAGTTTCGCCAGTTTGATTTTTTGTATATAATTCTAAACCTAAAGTAAAATTACAACAATGGTTTAATTTATATTTAACATAATAATCTATATTATCATTTGAAAAAGTTTCTAATATTATAACATCATTATAGAAATCTTCAATATACCCATAAATATCATTTCCCTGATATTTAAAATGAGAAACATAATTTATATCTTTAAATTCTTCGCTGTCAATTGGAACGTTTATTGTTTTATTAAATGTTGTATAATAAACATCTTCTGCACCATTATCAAATATCTTTGGAATTTTCTTTATTTTATTATGGAATTTTTTTATTGGATCAAGTGCGAATATGCTGTCAACTTTATCTTCTGATAGAACTTTTTGTATATAATCTTTTGGAATAAGTTGAGATAAATTAATTGATTTATTTCTTTCATTTTCTATAGTTTTATATTGGATATTTTCTTCCATTTCTTCTATCTTTTCTTCTAACAATGGAGTTGCTTTTGATAAAATTATTTTTACACGTTTTTGTGCTTTTTTCTTATGTTCTTTTGAGATTTTATACATTGGCTTTTCTGGGAATTCTTCAAACCAAGACGTATTTGTTATTTCCCATTTACCATTTTCATTTTTTTCTATTTTAGAAATCTTCATAGAATCATTTCCATAAGTTCTGTCAAAGAAATCTGAAAGACCCCAATAACTATATTCAACGGAATTTAAAGAATTATCATCAATTTTAATTCTTTCATAAACATTTAGGTAATTTGTACCTGCACTAAAAGAAATATCATTTCCATCAATAATAAAATCTAAATCGTTTGTGTCTCCACCTAAATTTCTATATTCATTAACAAGTTTTCTTACTTTATCAGATTCTGGATTTGTGAATTGTGTTTTAATTTCACCTTTTATAGCAGGTGCTACCATATAACCAATATAGCTTATCCCTCCGAAAGCAGTAAGAATGCAAGCTGCACTAAAAATTGACCCAAAATCTAATTTTTTCTTTCCCATAGATTTTTAAGAATGTAGCGAATATTTAAAGTTTTATATGTTAAAAAATAGTTATTTTTTAATAGTACCATAACCAATTAATCTGAATCTTGTACCGACTCTTCTAGAAATAGTAACTTTTTCACCAATATCTGCACAAATTGGCAGTTTTAAAACACATTTAAATTGATTTTTACCAAGTTCATTCACAATTCCAACTGTTGCAGCTGAATGTACATTCAACATTAATGGTTCACCTTTTTTAATTGGTTCAACTGTTTGTTCTTCTTTTGTACCAATCACACGATCTAATAAATGAGGTTCTAAAGTAAGATCTGTCCACGTAGGGGGTAATTTTCCAGGTAAACCTACAACACTTCCAGATAATTTATCTGATTTAACTATGCTAGGATCAAGTAAAGTTGACATTGCAATACTACCGCCTGGTTTTGCTTCATCGATTTTTGTTGCACCAGTCATTAATTCAATGATTTCAGTAGTTAATGGAACATATATTTTTTGATTTTTTTCTTCTTTATCATATCCAGGTCGGATTTCTATCTTTTGTCCAATCTTAAAAATACCTTGTTTAATTGCACCACCTAAAACACCACCTTGAATCTTTTGCGGTTTCATACCTGGTTTATTGATATCAAATGATCTTGCAACATATAATATTGGATCAAGTTTTTCATCTCTTTTTGGTGTTGGAGTTTTTTCTTCTATAGTTTTAATTAAATGACCAATACCAATATTAAGTTTTGCAGAAATTGGAATGATTGGAATATCTTTATATTCTGTTTCACTTAAGAATTTTTTAATTTGTTTATAATTTCTCATTGCTTGTTCTTTTGAAACTACGTCAATTTTATTTTGTAAAACAATTACATTTTTAATTCCTGCAATTTGAAGCGCCATTAAATGTTCTCTTGTTTGAGGTTGCGGACATTCTTCATTTGCAGCAACCATTAATAATGCACAGTCCATCATTGCTGCACCTGATAACATTGTTGCCATTAAAGATTCATGGCCAGGAGCATCTACAAAAGAAATTGTTCTAATTGGAACTGTTTCTGAATCGCATTTAGGACATTTAGCTTGAGTACAGAAACAATCTGGATCTTTACATTTTTTACATTTATAGAATGTTGCATTTGCATAACCTAATCTGATTGTAATTCCTCGTTTGATTTCTTCAGAATGTGTGTCTGTCCATTTTCCGGATAATCTTTCTGTTAAAGTTGTTTTACCATGGTCAACGTGTCCAACTAAACCAATATTAATTGCAGGTTGTGCAGTTGGATCAACTTTTTTAGTTTTAGTTGTATCTTTTGATTTACTTTTAGTTGTATCTTTAGTTGTTTTCTTAGGTTTTTTTTTAGTTTCTTTAACTTCAGATTCTTCTTTCTTTTTTCTTGGCATATTTCGTTAGAAATGGAGGTTATTTATAAATTTAATGGAAGAAATAATTAATCTAAAAGAAATAAATCTATTCTTCTGTATGCATCATATATCCTGGTTATATCAACGTTTAAATCATTCATCCATTCAATTGCTTCCTTAATCTTAGTTAATTCTTTGTATGGATCTATTTCAATGAAATCTTTTCTATGATACATCTTTTTTCCTGATTGAATTCCCATAAGAAATTCTTCAATACAACCTTCTGAAGAATAAAAGTTATCAATAAAACATATTGAATCACAATATCTTGTAATTACTTGTTCCCATAATGACATATAATGCTTTTGCGCCCAACCTTTCATGAAGAATTCGCCAGGTACAATAGTGTTGTAACCTTTATTTTTCATTTGGTCTCCAAAAAAGTTTCCTTCAATTAAATTATTTTTTTTTATTAAACGATAAATATTTGGATCAATTTCATCTAATTTTTCAATTGAATTTACATTATGTTTTTCATAAGCTTCATATAATTTTGGTCCCTTTCCAACAAAATGTGAACAATAAATCATTTCTTTATTTGATGTTTTTGAGAATTCTAAAACATTTTTTTCAATGTCTTTTAATATTCTATCTTCTGCTGTTAAATTATCATTTATTGTCATCTAAAATATTAACTTTAAAACTAATTTAAATGGGTGTACTAATCCTAACCAAAAT
>JBHPGL010000041.1:0-12459 GCA_042570655.1 Nanobdellota archaeon
CTTCCAAACATAGCAGGGATTCCCATTACAATAAATGTATTGAAAATAAAATATGATATAAAGACTGGTGGAAGATTAATTTTAAGAGATGATATTGGAAGAACAGTTGTATTGCATGATGCATATTGGGATACAAAAGAAGTTGAAAAAGAAGAAATATCAGGAATTTTTGGCATAGGTTCAAGTCCACTAGAAACAGACATTAACAAATCATTATTTGAAGGTTTATATTTTGGTATATGGGGTTATCATCATATTGGTGAATTAAAAGGTTATGAAGATAAGCTTATTGTAAAATTAAAAGAAATGGTTGAAGATCATGAAATAAAATTGATAGATATTCTTAGAAAAGACAATCAAATAGATGTTGATAAATATCTTTGGCATAAAAAACTTGTATCTTAGATAAAACAACAAAATTAAATCCTATAACTCTTACCTTGTTCAGCAACTTTAATTTTCTCAGATTTAAAAGAATCAGGTACATGTATTAAATACATTTTCTTTCTAACTTTTTCAGACAACTTCTCTAAATCACCAACATAAGTATGAATGCCATCCTGAATATTCTCAGCATCATGAAAGATTATATCTGCATTCCAGATAAAACCAAGTAAATCATCTTTCTCTTTCTTAGAAATAATTTTTTTAGAAAACAACTTCTCAATTAATGGCTTACGATAAATAGTATCACCAGAATATCCAAAAACCGCTCCATTCTTATCAGTAATCCTTAATCCGATTGTAGGATGATAATGCCAATTCTTCCTTGTTTCAACTTTCAGATCACAAATAAAATTCTCACCAATTTTAATTTCATGAAAATCAATAAAATCTTCAACTTTTAAATTAACAATTTTAGTAAAATCAGAATTAAAACTTTTATCCATTTTAGCAAACCAATGATCTTTAATTACTTTATAGATCTGTTTAGTTGTATAAATATTGACTTTCTTATTTTCAATAAATTTTTTCCATAAACATAAAGGTTCAAGTCCTCCAATATGATCTCCATGACAATGTGTTATTAATATATTATTAACAATTTGTTTATCAATAGCTAAATTATCAAGAATTCTGAATAATCCAGGAGGACAATCAATCATTAAAGAACGATTACCATTTTCAATAAAAAAACTAGTACAATAATTCTCTGTACTCATTGCATTTCCAATACCTAACACAGTTATTTTCATAATCTCCCTCTTTACTAACATTATTAGCAGTGACAATATCGCCATGCGAAGTACTCCGTTATTAAGAGCTAAGGTGTGAAGACTCGTATGTCATCTTACCAAACCCACATCCAACACGGAGCGCGATATTGTCGCTCAATAATTGTTACACTAATTAAAACTAATTAAAAACAATTCTCCCCCAAAAACCTCTTTTTTTAATAAACAACTCTATAAATGTTAATTGGTTTTGATTTACCTTTAACCATAATTGGATCTAACTTTTCAAATTTAAAATTTCTTTTAGTTTCATTATATGTATATTCAGATACAATAATTTCATCTCCTTTTGCAGCAGAACAAAGTCTTGCACCTAAATTAACATTATCACCAAGTACAGTATAATCTGACATTTTTTCACAACCAATGTTACCTGCAACCATATCGCCAGTATTAATTCCAATTCCTATCTTGCAAGGTATTTTACCTTCTTTCTTCCATTTAGCTTGCAATTTCTTCATTGCTTTCTGCATATCAATAGCAGATTCAATTGCAACTTTTGCATGAGTAGGATAATGTACAGGCGCTCCGAACAATGACATAACTTCATCGCCAACAAATTTATCTAAAGTACCGTTATGATCCATTACAACATTTGTCATTGCAGTTAAATACTCGTTAATAACTAAAACTAATTTTTCAGGATCTTTCAACTTCTCACTCATAGAAGTAAATCCTCGAATATCTGCGAAAGAAACACTCATATGTAATCTTTGCCCTGTTAAAAATTCTTCTTTGTTTAACTTTAACATTTGATCAACTACATTTTCATTAACATATCTTTTGAAAACGTCTTTAATCTTTCTTTTAGAAATATCTTCAAAGATAGCGGTATCAGCCTGTGAAGCAACTGCAGTTAACAACCTTTCATCATCAATATCAAAAAATTCTTTTACTTTTGGATTAATCACACCAAAAGTTCCAATAACATTCTCTCCTAAAATTAAAGGAATACATAATGCAGATTTAATTTTTCCAACATTAGTTATGTGAACTAAATTTCCAGATTTAATAGCTTGATTACTAAATTTCTTAACAATACTATTTAAATTAGGAACTTTCACACCTACTGTTTTTAACTCTTTTTCCTTACCAGAATCATCTAACAATTCAACAAATCCAACTTTTGCATCTAATGCTGCAGCAAATTCATTTAAAATTGCAGATATCATTTTATCAAAATCTTCAATATTATCTCTGATTTCATCAATTTTATATAAAATATCTAACTCTTTATTTCGTAATGCTAAATCATTAAAAATTCTTACATGTTCTAATGCAGAATCAAGTTGATCTTCTAAAGCATGTAATAATTGAGCATCTTCTTCGTTAAAACCGTTTTTCTTATTGATTAACACAATTGCCCCAAAAACTTTATCATCACCAAAAATAATCGGCATACTAAATGAACTTTTAACTTTACCTTTTGAACTATTAATTAAACAATCTTTTTTCTGTTTCATGCATTTGAAAGCTGACTCCTCAACTAATTTATTTGAAAAAATTGATTTCGATTTTGAAATTGTTGCTACAACATCATTTTTCTTAGTCTTATCATTTTTTATGATGGCAGCAGAAAATTCAGTAGGTATATGTTTTTGTAAAACATTCAACACTTTAGCCATCATTTCTTGAGGATTATTAGTTTCATCTCTAATATTATCAACTTCATTAATAATTTCCATTGTTTTTAATTTATTATTCAATTGATCCATAGTTTGCATGTGAACAATAGCAGAATCTGTTTGAGATACAATTGCGTCCATAATTTTTAAATCTAATCCATTAAATAATCCGCCTTTCTTATTAACAACAACTATAGCTCCAATAACTTGATCTTCAATTGCAAGTGGTACTGCAAGAACATTTCTAATATTAAAATTTAGATGAGAAAAATTCTTTGCTTTGGCAAAAATCATTTTATTATTTTTTTCAATACATTGTTTTGCCCATTTTGATATTGTTGCATACTTTTCTCCTTTGAATAAATAAAGTCCTTTATCATTAACAGATTTTAATTCTAAATTACCTTTATCATTTTTAACTAGAATAAATCCCATTTCAACTTTCATTGATTTAACGATTTCTCTTAATAAATAATCTAGAAATTGTTGTAATGATTTTGACTTATCTCTAATATCATCAAGTTTATACAGAATAGATAATTCCTTATCTTTGTCCTTTAATAAATTTTTTAAAGATTCCATTGAAATAACCCCATTAATATGTAAATAATGTATATGTATTTAAATAATTTATTGTTATTTAGGGTATGTTCCAAATGCCCCATTAATTAAGTCAACTTTTATAACGACACAGAGCGTGACATTATTATAAAAAAATTATAAAAAAATTAAATAATTAATATGATTGTCCATAACTTTTTGATTCAGACTTTCTTCCAAACCTACCGCTTGAAGATTTTCCACGAGATCCACCTTGTGATCTACCATGTCCGCCACTTCCGCTTCTAGAACCGCTTCTTGGACCACTATGACTTCTTCCACCTGGTCTTGAACCACCATAACTTCTTCGAGGTCCATCTGAATTACTTCTAGATCCTCCTCTTCCACCTTGTCCTCTTGATCCACCATATCTACTTCTTGGTCCACTATGACCTCTTGATCCGCCATGACCTCTTCTAGGACCGCCAAATCTACCTCGATCTGAAGACCCATCACTAAATCTGCCAGCATCACTTTTGAAAGGAACTTTTTCCATTTGTGGTGTACCCATTTTTTTAATGTTTACATCATTATCTCTTAAAACCCTTGAAAAGTTATCATGATCTCGCGGACCTAATACATTAATAACTTTTCCAGATTCTCCTGCTCTTGCAGTTCTTCCAATTCTGTGAATGTATTCTTTACTTTCTTTACAGATATCATAATTATAGATATGATTTACACCTTTAATATCAAGTCCTCTTGCCGCAACATCAGTACAAACTAAAACAAACTTATCTGTGTCATGAAATGTATCCATAACCTTACTTCTTTTATTTTGTGTATGTCCGCCATGAATACTTAACGCATTAATTCCATTTCTAGACAAGTTATTTGCAACAAAATCAGTATTCTTTCTTGTATTACAAAAAACCATGATTAATCCTTCATGTTCTTTTTTTAACAAATGTAACAATAAAGAAAATTTCATATTATCCCTAACATCATAATAAACTTGTTTTAATTTGCTAGGATCAACATAAACTTCTGCTGATATCTTCTTTGGTTGATTCATGTATCTTCTTGACAAATCAATAATTTCTTGTCGAATTGTAGCAGAAAACAATAAAGTTTGCCTTTGTTTTGGACATTGACTGATAATTCTTTGAACATCATCAATAAATCCCATATCTAACATTCGATCAGCTTCATCCAAAACTAATGTCTTAACATTGCTAAGATCAATAGTTCTTCTTTGCATATGATCAAGAATTCTTCCAGGAGTTCCAATTACAACATCTGCTTTTTCAAGATTATGAAATTGCGGATTGATTGAAACACCTCCATAAATAACAGTAATATTTAACTTTTTATGTTTTGAAAATGTTTTCATATGTTTATATATTTGTTCAGCCAACTCTCTTGTTGGAGTCAAAACTAATGCTTGAATACCTCTACCTTTTTCACAATTTTGTATAATTCCAGCACCAAATGCTAAAGTTTTACCTGATCCTGTAGCGGATCCTGCTATTACATCTTTACCTTCTACTATGTGCGGAATTGTTTTTGCTTGAATTTCAGTTGGTTCTGTAAAACCAAGTTCTTCAATTGCACTAAGTATAGGTTTAATTATTCCTAATTCTTCAAATTTCATTTTATTTTACCTCAAATATTTTCTAAGAAAAAGTATGTACCTTCTCTAATCAGCTTTTCTTTTTGAAAATTTGAGTTATAAGAAAAAGTAATTCTCTTTCTTGCCTACGTCATATATAATCTTTAATATATGTTTTTTTTTCGTATATTACTGTTAAACCTGCCACTCCTTTATAAATCTTTCGGTTTTCCTTTATAAACAGAATTAAACACCAAAATACCACTACCTAAAACGCATAATTGACCAGTTTCACAGAAGAATCATATCGACCTGAGGTTAATTTATTAACCGAAGTCGAGAAGATAGCTATGCCTGGTAGTGGTAATAAAATTTGATATACAGAATTAAACACCCCAAACAGGGTTATCTTTACGCATAATCTCAGCAATCTGTCTTAAACATTCCTTCTCATCAGCACTCAAATACTCTTTAAACTTTTTCATAATCCTAAAATCTTCTTCAGTAATGTAAGAATACAAAACATCTTCTTCTTTAATCTGTCTGCCAACAGTAACATTATCTAATGAAACCGCAACTTCTTTACCCATTTCAGCTTCTTTTACATTTTTCTTTTCAGATTGAATACCTTTAACATGCGAAATTGTTTTACCATCTTTCATTACATCTGTCCCAGTCCTAATAGTTCCGTTTAAAACACTTACTCCAACAATTGCAGGACCACTTTGTCTGAAAATATATCCTTTAATCAACTGTATTTTAAACGGCCGCACAACTTTATCAAGTTCTTTAGCTTCAATTTTCTTCTTTTGTTCAACAACCCAATTTTCATAATCTTCAATTAATCGATAAATTACAGGATTAGTTAATATTGTTACCTCACCCAATTCAAGATCAGGTTCCATTTTAACATTAAATCCTAAAATAATTCCTGCTAAAGGATCTTTATCAATATTTGATTCAGCTTCATTAATTTCTTTCTTAGAAATATTACCAATTGAAGCTTTTCTGATAGGAACATTCTTTTCTCTTAATAAACAAATCAAAGCTTCCAAACTACCTAATGAATCTGCTTTAATTATAAGTCCATCTTTATCAGTTTCAATTAAAACTTCTTCAACTTCTTCCTGAATTTTTTCTTTTATTTTTTCAATATCATCATCTCTTACAACCACAACAGGCATACCTGCAACAACTTCTTCTATATTAGGTGCACTAATTTTAATTCCAGTTGCAGCTTCAACTTGTTTAACAGGTTTAAAATCACTTTTAGAATCTCGCATTTCAGCTAATGGAACAGGTTCAAGTAAAGCTTTAACTTTAGTTACTATTGGTCCATTCATCCCACCTATTACAATTGTATCATTTGTTCTTATGTTACCTTCATGAATAATCATGTCAAACGTTTTCCCTAACCCTTTTTCTTCTTTAACTTCTAAAATAGAACCTCTTCCTGGCACTTCAATGTTACATTCTAAACATTTTTCTAAAAACTTTTGTGCCATCCCAGTTAATACCATCAATAATTCAGGTATACCTTCACCTGTTTTAGCACTTAATGGTACCATAGCGATTTGTTTAGTATAATCTTTAATTCTGTCAAATCTTTCAGATTCAAATCCAAGTTCTGCAAACTTTCCAAGTAATTCGTACAATTTTCTATCTAACATTTGTTTAGTTGTATCTGTTTGAGATTCAATTTCTGCAAGTAACGGAACATCTTTTTGATGCCAGCCAGAAATAAGATCAATTTTATTAGCAGCAACTATGAATGGAGTTTTATATGTTTTTAAAATTTCAACTGCTTCCAATGTTTGAGGTTTAAACCCTTCATTAATATCAACAACTAAAATAGCAACATCTGCTAAATTTCCACCCCTTTTTCTAAGATTAGTAAATGCTGCGTGTCCAGGCGTATCAATAAATAATAATCCTGGAAATTTAGAAAAATCCATGTTTAAACTTGTTAATAAATCTCCGCAAATCCTTTGAATTGTTTCGATTGGAACTATTGAAGCTCCTATAGCTTGAGTGATTTTGCCTGCTTCACGTTCTGCAACAGTACTTCTTCTAATAAAATCAAGTACAGATGTTTTACCATGATCAACATGCCCTACTATTGCCACGATTGGCTTTCTCATATGTTTTTCTGCCATAATTATTGACTAAGAAAGAGCTTATTTTTAAATGTTTTGTTGTGTTTCATTAATTTTATTTTCAATAGTTGTTTGTTCTGAAGAATCATCTTCTAGATTTAGTGCATTTATTAAATCTGATGCATTTCTGCAGAAAGCCTTTACAGATTCATTGCTAATAATAATTTTATCATATTTATGCCTTGTTGTATAAGGATAAAATCTTTTATCAGGTCTGTATGTCATTTTTATTAATTAAAATTAAATATTATTTAAAGATTTATATTCTTATTGTATATCATCAAACAATCCATCAATATATTTTTCAACGTCCACTTCTACTTGTGCACTCATTCGATCAATTTTTGTTAAAAAATCTTTAGAAGTTAAAGTAGTATAAAATTGAACAGTCATCCACATTAAAGAATCTAACGCACCTTTCATCTCGGCTTCATATTCAAACATTGCAACAAAATAATCAGAACAAAAACAACAGTCACTAAAATAATCTTGAAGATCTTCTTTATTAACATCAATCCCTTCCTCTTCACCTGTGTCTAATAAAACTTCTAATTCTTTATTCATAATTTTCTTTTTAAGATACAATTGAATTTCATAAGTATCAAGATATTCTGGAATTGGTTGATCATTAGAAGACATACGCCTCATAGGATCACATGCTTGAATTCTAACAGCAACAGATTCATTATTCATATTATAATGAATATTAGTTTCAAATATCGTTTCATTATATTTACAAACAATTGTGTTAATTGTAATTTTAAATTTATTATCATAAATATGTGGATTATCAATATAACTAATTTTATTTTCATCTAATTTTTTGAATAGATATTCTTTTGTCTGAACTGCTAATTCTCCAAATACATCAGATTTAAAAGCACTATTTACTTCATCAATTAACTTTTCTACTTTTTCTCCCTCTTCGTCACTGCCTCCCATATCAAATTCAACTTTACTTCGGTTTAAAAAGTTTTATATTATACATTTGTTATTATAAAAACAATATTTAAATATTAAACAGATAATTCCTATTATTAATGAAAAAAACAATTACAGAAAACAAAACAAAGATATTTGCATACATAGAAAATAAAATTTCCAAAAAACTTCCAGTATTTTATAATCCAAAAATGAAACTAAATAGAGATATCTCAATACTATTACTAAACAGCTTAAGCAAAAAACAAATGCAAATAGCTCTCCCATTATCAGGATCAGGGATTAGAGGAATCAGATTTCTCCAAGAACTTAAAAAAGGCAAAATTAAAAACATTACATTTAACGATCACAGTAAAGATGCAGTAAAACTAATTGAAAATAATCTTGAACTAAATGAAATTGATATCAATAAAGAAATAAAAATTAAGAAAAAAGATTTAAAAAATATAAAACAAAAAAAAAATAATCTTAGCTACAACGATGCAAACCTATTCTTACTAGAAAGTTCGGGATTTGATTACATTGACATAGACCCATTCGGAACACCAAATCCATTTTTAAACAACGCAATCATCAGATTAGCAAGAAACGGAATCTTAGCAGTAACAGCAACAGATACAAGCGCATTAGCAGGAACATATCCAAACGCATGTATTAGAAAATATTGGTCTGTTCCTTTAAGAAACGAATTAAAACATGAAATTGGAATAAGAATATTAATCAGAAAAGTACAATTGATAGCATCTCAGTTTGAAAAAGCACTTACACCAATATTTTCACATTCAACAGACCATTATATGCGAGTTTATTTCCAAGCAGAAAAAGGTAAAACAAAAGTCGATAAAATCCTAAAACAATTGGATTATTACAATAATATTGGTCCAATTTGGACTGGTCAATTATGGGATAATAAACTCACAAAAAAAATGTTAAAAAATACTAAAAACAACCCAGACCTCTACAATTTAATAAAAACAATTGCAGACGAATCACAAATTCCCACCTTAGGTTTTTACGAAATCCATGAAATATGTAAAAGAAATAAGATACATAATCCGCCAAAACATGAAATTATAATTAAAAAAATAAAATCTAGAAAATTTAAAGTTTCAAAAACGCATTTTAACAAATTTGGTTTAAGATCTGATATTGATGAAGAAACTTTTATAAACATATTAAAAAGAACATAATAAAATTTATTGTGATTAACACCTTTGCCTGATTTGCATGAGTGACTATGCTTCGCAGAATGTGAAATTCGACCTGAGGTTTATTTTCAACCGAAGTTGAGAAACCGGTTTATACACCGAATGGAATGAGGTGTACCTTAATTAAATGCTTGGCAATGGTGTAAAATAAAATATGACACAATAAAATTTATTTAAAAAAAAAACATTTAAATAAATAAAAAACAGGGTGATAAAATGTCAATAATAGTGGATATTAACACATTTTTAATGAATAATGGTATATTTCTTGCAGCTACAATTGCAGCAGTTGTATTAACAATATTCGGAGATACTATAATTAAAAAAGTTCTTGTTAAAAGAATCAAAAAGGTAAATGTATTTTGGAGAACAACTGCATTTGTTCTGTTTGCAATAATTGTTCTACCTCTACTAATTTGGGCAATTCAATGGGTTGTTTTGAACATGATCTTTAAACCATTAAGCAATTATATCATAATAGTTTTGATTGTACTCTTTGGTTTGATAGGATTTTGGATGAACAAAGAATATAAGATGAAATAATTTTTTTATTTTTTAATATTTTTTCAAATCTTTCTTTATTTTTTCCATACGGATAGTATATTGTAATGCTTCAACTTGACTTTTATAAGAACCAGAAAATCTTACAAATAATTTACCCAATATTAATGATATTATTGGAAATGACCCTAAATTAATCATAAGATTTTGATATGTAAGAGTATCTGATGTATAACGATGATAAATATTACTACCAACCATAATTGCAGGATATAGAAAATATCCAAAAAATTTGGCAGATTTCCGCCTAAAATTATGACTTCTCAAATCTTCTTTCCTAGTTGATAAAATCAATTCAACATTATCTATTAGAGCCTGTTTTTCTTCACCATAATATAATCCGGATTTATCTTCATCTTCTTCAATCATTTCTTCAATATCCATCATAGATTTAACATAATAATCACTATCTTCACTAATATCTAATTTTTTATGATAAGCATTTTCAGGAATATTATTATATATTTTTTCAACAATTTTTTTAAGACATTTACCTTGAATAATTCCTTCTCCTGGATGCATAGTTACTATTGCCATAATTATCAATTAAAGAAAAAGAATATAAAAAGATTTCGAGAGTTAAGTATAACTATTCAAAATCAAGCGTAATCTTAGCAATAACTTTAATATTATCAGTTACATTCTTTAACTTATGAATCATCTTTGCATCCTTATCTTTAGCTAATAAAGCATCAATCTTAGTAAACACTTCCTGTTTATCCGCAATAATCTTATCAGCCAACTTCTTATCACTTGTAAAGAACGCTTTCGCAGTATCAAGATAATACCTTTCAATTGTGTTAAACAAATCCTGATAATCTTTATTGGTTTTTTTCATTCCTTCCAATTCTTTACTAATATTTTTAACAGAATCTGCAACTCTTTCAATCCCTTTAGCAATGTTCCACATTGAAAGCGCCTGTACATTTGTAATCCCATACGCTTTTGCTTTTTTTGGATCAACTAATGCTGCACGAATCAATCTAGAAATTAAAAAGAATAATTTATCAACTTCAAAATCCCGGTAATATAAACTATCATACACTTTCTCACCGTCAAATGTCTTTTTACAATCCAACAATATCGACCGAGTTAACATATCCATTCTACGAATTGTCTTGTCAATGTTAAACTCTTCAAGATTTAAAAAATCTTTAGCAGTCAATTTTGAACTAGATTGTTCCTGTATCTCAAGCGCCAGGAAATTATGTAATATCTTCCTTATATCTGGCAATTTTTTATCTAAAGTCTGACCAATAAAATGAAACAAGTTATAATTATTAATGTAAGCAGATATTGTTTTACGTCTGATAGTATTAATATTCGCATTATCAACTTCAATAACTATTTCTTTCATTTCGTCAGCAACATCTTTTGGTTTAAAACTAATCATTATATCAGAATTCTCAGTTTCTTTTAGATATAACAAATCTCCTTTCTTAAGATTATGTTTTGAAATCCAATCTTTTGGTAAAGAAGTTGTAAAAGAAGCAGATCCAGTTCTTACTAATCGTCTTATTTGCATAAATATTCACCTCAATTTTTATTATAAGTACAAAAAGACAGTACTGATAAATAATATGACCGTCGTACTTTACGTACAGTAAATACGTTACTCCTATATAAATGTTTTGCTTAACTATGTTTATCACAAAAACCCCAAATTAACCCCAATACCTTTATTCACAACCTCATACTTTTCATAGGGGGTAAGGAGATGGCTGCAAGGGTGTGTGCAAACATACCCTAGTAGTCCTTCCTATTTTCTGAATTAAAAAATATTATAATTAAAAATATAATAAGAAATAAAATTTAATAAACTCTTAACCAACTGCTCGTCTTACATCAGTAACTTCTACAGAATTAACTTCCTCAAATGCTTCAATTGATTTCTCAAGAGTTTCAGTTGATCCTATAGCTTCGTCCATAACAAACAATATTTTTAAAGCTTTCAAACCAAACGCAACTGGTTCAATTTCTGTTTTTGTTTCTGTTTCTCCTGCAAAACTAACTATTTCTACTTTAGCTTTCTCCTCTAACTGATTCAAATCAGTCTCAGGAGATACAGGCATAATTTTTAATGTTACGATTGCTTTAGCCATACTATCACCTTTAATTTGGTCCTTCAAATCCGCACGCTGCACATTTATATTTTGCAACAATATCTCGACAATGCTTACACCTAATTATTTCAAATTCTCCACATTTTGGACATTTAAACTTAACACTCCCTGTTAAATTTGCTAATTTTACTTTACATGACAAACATATAATTTCTTTTTCCATATTATCTCACCATAATTTCCTTATTTTCATGAAAAGGTTAACATTTTTTTATAAATCTTTTGGTTTTTAAGGTGTTGTTATAACAAAATCGTGACAAAAAGTACTTATTTTACAAGTGTAACAAAAGTTAATAAATGAAGAACTATTTTATTCGAATATGGCAAAAAAGACTAAGAAAACTAGTAGGAAGAGTCCTAAAAAAGCATTAACAACAAGTAAAATCAAATCAATGATGTCAAGTTTAAATAAGAAACAGAAAGAAATTACAAAAACAGGGTCAGAACTCAATAATAG
>JBHPGL010000042.1:0-11766 GCA_042570655.1 Nanobdellota archaeon
GTTTTAAACTTTAAATTTAATAAAATAATTAATCAAACGGCAATTATCGTCGATGAAATGTACAAAAACGTAGATGATGAAATTGAAAAAGAAATCAGTAGGATAAAAAAAGATCTTGATGTTCATGTAAGTTGCAAGAAAAATTGCCATTATTGTTGTTGTAATCCAATGTCAGTTAGTTTAATTGATTCAATTCGAATTTACAAGTATTTACAAAACAAAGAAGATATTAAAGAAAAATTCTTAAAAAATTATGAAGAATGGATAATTAATGTAAATCCAAGAAGTTTTGATTTAATGCGGAATAATAATCTTGATATTAATGTTGACAAATATGATAGAGGAATAGATAGACTTTGCCCTTTCTTAGACGAGAAATCATGCAGTGTTTATTATGTTAGACCAAAAGAATGCAGGGATTATTTTGTAAGCAATGATCCAGAATTATGTGGTGATGTAAATAATGATGAGGTTACAAAAATAAATCCAATAATTTTTAGGAAAACAAAAGAAAAATATCCAATAATAAATAGAGCATTATTAAAACAATTAGATTTACCAGATATCAGATTTAGTTTGCCTGTTGCTGTTTACAAATTAATTGAAAACCAAAATTCTTTCTATGATAAAGTTAGAAAAGATTGGACAAGTGTTTATGATTAAGGATAATTAAAACCGCATAAATCCTGCCTATAACCTGGTTTTCTCATCCTGAATGCAAGAACTTCGCCAAAACAATTTCTTCTTGGATTTGAATAATATCTTGCCATAGCAGAATGATCAATCCTTAACTCTTCTTCTAATGATTCTTTTGTAAATTCTTTAACCCAACTTAATGCTCGACCAATCCATTTAATAGGATCATCCGTAGGACCTGACGATATATATTTAATTTCACCAAGTTCTTCATAACCATTTAAAATAAATTTAACAGTTCTAAAAGGAAATTCATGATAAACTTCTTTTTCATGGAAATCTTTAACAATTTTTAATTCAAAATCATCACATGTATATTCAGATCCTTCTAAAGAAGATATTAATTGTAATTTTGGAGGATGTATTAATAATTTTGCAGCTTCACTTAAGAAAGTAGTTAAATCAATCAATTCATTATTTTTTTTATTTAAATATTCTAATATTCTTTCACCATTTTCTGTGATAGAAAATATTTTATTGGAATAATATAATCTACCTGTATTATATAGTTGATAAATTTCTTTTCTAATCTTAATTTTTTTACGATAAACATCAACAGGATGCATATCTTTAAAATCATAATTATCAATATATTCATCTAGAGTGCAAGAATTTTCATTAACATAACTTAAAATTTGTCGTCTAATTTCAATATCCATATTAAAATTAACAAATGAGAAATAATTTATAAACCTTTATATTATTAAAAACATAAGAAAAATTAACATCTTACATTTCCTAAGACAGAATTTAATTCATCCGTTAATTGTCCTTCAAAATTAAGATCTCCAAGATTATCTGAATGCTTTACACAAGAATAAATAACATCATTAAAATCAAATAAACTTAATTGTCTTGAAACATCCATATTTTGATATTTCATTCTCATAAAAGGAGTGTCTGATGCTGAATTACTAAATAATTCTCTATTTGGATCTTTAGTAGGATCTTTAGTTAATGATAAGGAACATAATATTAAATTCGATTGAACTTCCAATTCGGTGTAAGGATCAAATATATAATCATAAATAACATTTGCCATTTGAATATTTTGTTGGTCTAATTTTTCTAATTCTTCTCCAACAGCTGTTTTACGTTTTTCTTCAATTTCTTTGCCTTCTTTATGATATTCATAATATTTTTCAAAATTATTAGCCATATATCCTCCAGTAATCACTAAATTTGTTGATTCTGGATCTAAAGATTTCTTAATCTCCTCAATTGAACATGCATAATTAATATGATCTCTTATATCATCAAAATAAGGCGATGATAATTCCCGTGTTAATTCAACTGATAAAGGATACCAGAAAAAAGGAAAAGAATGCAATGGATGATTTCTTTTCGTTTCAATTTCTTGATTATATTTTTGAATAATATCTTTTTCACATTCTTTTACATTAAGTTTTTCATCAAATAGACTATTTATAATTTGAAAATTGATTCCATTAATTATTTTAAGATTAACCCCCATTTTATCCATTAAGGATAACTTATTTATAAAGATTTATAGAGATAAGAATATATAATTATTTTTTAATCAATTCTGTTAATTCTGCATCCAATTCAAATATTTTATTAAAAGATTCATCAATTTCTTCCTTAGAATAAGGATGTTTATGTTGTGCTAAAGCTGCTCTTGATACATCATGCAACATTTTCTGATTTAATTCATAAGTTTCTATTGCATTTGATAAAACATTTCTAATTCTACTCTTTTTATCTTCATCTTTAGTATGAACTATTTTTACCCATGCCATAAAATATCTATCCCTATTGAAAGGAGATCCTGTAGCAGTAAGTCCAGGTATTTCAAATGGTTCAATATCAACATCTTCTCCATATTCAAGCATATGATAATAAGGCGCTTGAATTAATTTAACAACAATTGCATGACCCATTTGAGCCCAAAAAGCATAATCTGAAGAATATTTTATTTTAGAATTCAAATCAAGTTCTTCTTTTGTTTTATCATATCCTTCTTGCGGTGATAAGTTTAAGAATTTTTTATAATCATTTGATACCTTAACTATGTCTCCAACACTTAAATATCCTACAATTTTCTCAAAAACTTCATTTGCTTTCATAAGTAATGATTAATTTTTTTCATTTATTAATATTTATTTGATTTAATATTAAGAATAGAAAATATGTAATTAACTATATTACACCAACAACATTCAAAATAAATACAACAATAAAACTTGAACATAAAATTAAACCAATAATAGGGAAAGCAATATTATAAGTCGAACCTTTTTTTGGAACAGGATCTTTTAACTTAATTCTAATAAGAGACAAATTCACAATAGAATAAATTATCAATACAATTAAACTGGTTGCCTTTGCTAATGTTAATAATGGAAAACCTAAAGCAAGTATGAGAACGATAGCTGAAATTATTAAAGTTGCATAAATGGGTGTTCTGGTTTTAATATTAACTTTACTTAAGAAAGACGGTAATTGACCCTGATCACTCAAACCATACAATACTCTTGAACCCATAATAATTTGTATTAAAGCACCATTAATAATAGCAAACAAACTAATAATACCAATAAGAAGAGGAGGATTTCCAGTAACTTGAGTATAGATTGAAGCAATAGGTGTAACATTTCCTGCGAGTTCAGAAAGAGGAAGAGCCAATACAGCAATTAAAGCAATTAAAATATACAACAATGTAGCGATGCCAAGAGCAAGGAAAATACTCAAAGGCATATTTCTTCTTGGATTTTTTACTTCTTCAGCAACATTAACCATATCTTCAAAACCAATAAATGCAAAGAAAGCTATAAAAGATCCTAATAAAATTCCCGTTAAGGTAACAATATCAAATGAAGGAATTAACGTGGGGAGTTTAGCAGGAAGTTGTAAAAATGAATGTCTTGCAACCCATACAATAAATATCAACCCCCCAATTTCAATTATTGTAATAATCATTGCAGTTAAAGCTGATTCAATTATCCCCCAAAGTGCTATAAGACTAAGAACCACAATAAGGAAAATAATAATTAACCAATAAGGTATTGGAACAAACAGTTGAAAATATCCTGCAAAACCGTTTGCTAAAGTAGCTGCTGAAACAACTCCTGTGAGAATGACCAAAAAACCTACGATCGTTGACAAATGTTTATTATTAAAACCTTTCTTCGCATAAACAGCTTCTCCTGCACTTTTAGGAAACCTGCTTGATAATTCTGCAAAAGAAATAGCTGAAAATCCTGCAATGATTGCAGCTAATAAAAAAGCAATAGGAGTAAATAATCCTGCTTTACCGGCAACCTCTCCCACTAATACATAAATACCTGCACCAATAATTGTGCCTAAACCATAAAATGTGATTAATGGTAAAGATAATCCTCTTTTTAACTTAACCTTTGCCATAATGTTATTATTTAATGTTTATATAAATATTTATCTACAAAAAATAAGAAAAAAAATTATTTTTCAATTGGATATCCTGCTTCTATCCATCCACCATAGTTACCAACTAATCTGTAAACATTTGTAAATCCAGCATCAATCAATTTCTGTGCTCCTGCAATCGCCACACTATCAACATGACAATAAACTAGGTAAGTTGCTTCTTTATCCAATGTAGGAATTGCTGCATCTAATGATCCATCTCCAATATAATAACTTACTGCACCAGGAAGATGTCCATTTGCATAATGCAGTGAAACATCAATAATAATGATATCTGAATTTGAATCAATCAACGCTTTTGCTTCAGCAGCAGATACATCCATATATGTTATATCCATCATGCCATCATCTTTCACATCATCATCCACATCATCATCCATATCATTATCTGGCGCTTTATCTACAGATGAACATCCTACAATCAAAATTAAACTAATAATTGTCAAGAATAATAGTACTTTTTTCATATAATCACCTCTAGAAAATAATAATTTTTCATTTTATATAAATTTATACTTTAATAAAAACGCCGCGGTTCAGAAAATAATTTTTTCTTTATTATAATTAGATAACTCTTCTTTAGTTTCCTTATGCTCATATTTGAACAATCCCGCATTTAATAAATTACCTTCTAAAGAATCTAAAGGATTATAATTTTTATAAAATTCTGGTAACTGATCAGGTATATTACCTTGAGATAGATTTCTATTAAATTCACCTAACATTGATTCAGTAATCTTAGGTTTTCCTCCAGAAGCTATATATGAAGCCTCATCAAGACTATGATTTCTAGAAGTAAGCCAAGCTAAAGCAATACAAGGCGATCTGTTTACGCCTGCATCACAATGTAAATAAACGCTTTTACTTTCTTCGAATGCTCTGTCTAAGATTTGTTTAGACCAAAAGAAAGGTTCATACCCCCAAAATCCTAATTCTATAAGGGGATACCAAAAATAGAGTGTATCTTTTCTTGGTTTATCAAACTCAAGGATATAATATGGTATTGAAGATACAGACATAAAAATATCAAAAGATTTTGCAAATTCAAGACTCATCCTACCTATAGGATTTGGACCAATACAAATGTTTGAATATGGTTTTAACATTTGGAAAGGGTTAAGTTTATTTTTTCCGTCAGAGAACCATTTTGTAATTGACATATTATATTATAACCCTAAATTAGTTTATAAATATTTCTATCATAGATAATATTAATTTGTAATAATTGAAATTGTTGGAAAAATATAAAACGCCGCGGCTCAGACTTCCAAAGCGAAGCTTTGTTGCTTCTTCCTTTTGAACTGAGATATCCCGAAGGAAAGTGGTTCTCTAGCATTTCATTTCGAGACCACCGGAGTTTCCTGCTCACACTCACAAGTTAGTGTAGGTACCAGATTGTCCCACCGCGGCATATAAGAACTCATAATTAAATATTATATAAATTTATTTATAATTTACCAAGAACTTCTTCAAAGATTTCAACAGCAGTCCTAATTCTTTTCTCTGGCTTTTTAATAACAACTTCTTCAAGATCAATCTTTTCAACATAATCTGGCTTTTTAACATAATAATGATTATCATTCAACTCTTTCCTTATTATTAAAGGCCGCAAATGTTCATAAGTATTCATAAAAAAGGTGCAATCATCGATATTTATAAAGATTTAGTAACTAAATAATATAAATTATAGACGATAAGTACATATAAACTTATAATTCTATCTAAGATATTAAAAAATTAGAAAAAGAAGAAAAAAATTATCTTTTCTTTTTAACAACTTTATAAGCTAACAAACCAATCACAATAATTACAGCAATAATTGCAATTCCAATTAATGTATTTGGTTGTCCTTTACTACCAACACTGACTTTAGTTGCCTGACCTGATATAGCTGAACCATCTTCTTCAGCATCACCAACATCAATTTCAACCATTCCATCATCACTATCAGATGCATCAGCAATTTCAGCATCAGAACTTACAGTTTCTAATTCACTTTCATCAATTTCTTCAACTGAAACAGTTGTTATTTCTGTAATGGTTACATCAGCAACACCGTCTGTGATATCATCTACTGTAACAGATAAATCATTTTCAGAATCTCCGTTAACATCTACAAATTCAGTATTACCTTCATCAACTGTTACTTCAATTGGATCAGATCTAATTGTCATTGTAACTGATGTTTCTGTAATTGAATCAATTGTCATTGTATGTTCTTGTGTTGAAACTTGATCACCTTCACCCACACTTGTTGAATCTCCACCAGATGTTCCACTTGTTCCATCTGTAGTTCCGTCAGTTGTTGCATCAATTGTTCCATCTACAGTTGCATCTACAGTTGCATCTACAGTTGCATCTACTGTTGCATCTACAGTTGGATCTGTAATCACTGGTAAAGTTAATTGTAACGAAATAACTGTTCCTTCTTGAACTTTAACAGTTGAACTTGAAAAACTAGTTCCTAAGTTTGCTGTTAAAACAGGTTCACTTGATGTATCAATAATTGTAGTTACAGGAGTCGCATATGTTGCACCGGAAGATCCTCCGCCTCCACCGCCTCCACTTGAGCAAGTTCCACAATCACCTACACAAGTAGAACAAGTTTCAGATCCTTCACAAACCGCATCTCCACAATATTCTCCACTACTACTACAATATCCTCTTACGCAAAAACCGCCTGAACAAATATCAGTACAAGTACATCCTGTTTCCCCATCATCTTGCTTTGTTGCGTTTACATCTAATGTAACACCGTCAAATGAAACAAACACTGCAGTAGTTGCTTGTTCAAAACCGCAAACATTAATAGCAATAGTATCACCATCAGATCCGCCTACTGTTATTGCATAAAGTCCTGTACCATCAGAATCTATTGATTTATAATTTACTCCTTCAACAGAAGCATTTATTACAACATCAGTACTTGCATTAACTCCTTCAATCATCAATGTTCCTTCTACTCTACAAGGTGAGTCATCTGGTATGATTGCTGCATAAGTTATAGTTGCCATAATAATAAAGCAAAATAAAATATATATTGTCTTCGCTTTCATTTTTTACCCTCCACGATTTACTCACCTCTTAGTCATGTCTGATTGACTTACCAGCTGCTGAAGCTTTCAGATCCATAACATAATAACCAAATCCACTGAATGCAGTAAAGTCACCTGTACTTGAGGTATAACTATATGATGACCATGTTGATCCATCATATGCAAAGATTTGATTAATATCGCTTGTTGCTAATCTTTGATCTGTTGGTCCTGCTGAAGCAGCAAGTACTGTATCTCTATTATAATCTGCTAATGCTGTTCCTGCCAATTGATATGTTGTTGATAACAGGAATGAAGGTCTACTTGAAGTAAATCCTAAACTTGATCCCGGTAGATCAACAACAAACATTAATTGCACATCTATAAACACATATGTTGATTTAACAAAACTATATGTTGTTTCAGTACAGCTAACTTCATACACATTTAATCCAGGTTCTCCTGTTGTACTTGACAATGTATGAGTTGTTGTTGCAGCTGTTGTTGTTGTTGCAGTTGCATCCATTACATTAGTAATTGTACATGCTGCATTTGAAGCTGTTGAGACTGAAACATCGTATGTTGAACTAGTTTGTGAATTTGTTGATGTATCAGTTATAACAAATGCTAAATATGCATCTACTTTTGTTTCTAATGCTGTCAAAGCAGCTTCTGCTGTGTCTAAATCTGTTTGTAATGTATCAATTTCACCTTCAGCTGTTGTTAATCTTGTATCTAATGCTGCGATATCAGCTACGTTTGTTGCTACATCTGCTTCAACTGCAATTACACTTGCATTTAATTCATTGCATCTAGCTAATAAATCAGAATTGTTTCCAACCACGATTGCTGTTAATGCAGTTAAATCAGTATCTAAACTTGCAATTGCCGCTGTGTTTGTTGCAATATCAGCTACGTTTGTTGCAATATCTGCAGTATGAGTAACAATAGTTGCTTCTGCAGTATCTAATTCTGTTTGTAATGTTGCCACATCAGCTTCTACTGCATCCATTTCTGTTTGCAATGTACCAATATCAACTTCAGCTGCATCCAGATCTGTTTGTAATTGTGTTATATTACTATCAGCCAGATCTAATCTTCCATCTAAAGTTGTAATATCAGCTACGTTTGTTGCAATATCAGCTGCGTTTGTTGCAATATCTGCTGTGTTAGTTGCAACATCTGCAATTGTTGAAATTAAAGTTGCGTTAAGTTCGTCAACCATTGCTTCAAGATCATCTGGTGTTGGAGTTGCTGCGGAAATTGTAAATGTTTCTCTTTCATAAGATCCCCAATCATTTGCATCTTGTCCATATATATCTATATAATATACACCATCTGCTTCACCACTAATGTCTGCTGTTATATCAATTGAAACAGTTTCATCAGTTCCATCAAATGCACCATCTTCAGGTGCTGCAATTGCTGTATCAGTTACAACAGCTACGCCTGCTTGTGTATATATACTATATTTAGCTGCAAGTACTGCAATATCATCTACAATGCTTGCTGTAACAGTTGTTGTAGTAACAGCATCTGTTGGACTAGGTGTTACTGCAATTCCATATACAACTGGTCTACTTAGATAGATCAAAATTTCTAATGAGCTGTCTGTTGCTGTGTTACCCGCATCATCTGTTGCTGTAAATGTTATATTATATGTTCCATCTGCAGACATTGTGTTTTGATCAAGTGCTGCAGTTGTACCACTCCAAGCTGTTCCAGCTCCTGTCAGACCAAAAGTACCTGAAAAAGCTGAATCAAGAACACTCATATCTGATGTTAAAGTTAAAACTTCAGTATCAGCTTCAGTCATTACAGAAGACAATACAATAGTTTCTCCAGATGTGTATCTAGTAGCATCTGAAGAAGTTGAACTAATTACTGGAATAATAGTATCTACATCAATTGCATCTGAAGCAACAGTATCTGTATTACCTCCATTATCAGTTACAGTTATTGTAAAGGTTTCAGCTGCACCTTCTAATGCACCTGCTACTGCAACTCCACTTTCTACACCTGATGCCAATGCTGCTTCACCTGTTAATGTAGTAAGATCAATTGCCCAAGTATCTGTATCGCCAGCAGAAACTGTTCCTGCTGTTAATTGAACTGTATCTCCTACAGCAACATTACCTGCACCTCCAATACTATTTGTTTGAATTGCAAATACACCGTTATCTGTAATTACTGGAGCTACATTATCAATATTTGTATATCCACTTAACGTAACAGCGCCAGTATCTGTATTACCAGCATCATCTGTTACAGTTTCAGTTGCACTAAATGCACCATCATCATTATCTGCATCAATTGCTACACCACCTGCAGCTTGAGTTGCACTTAAAGTTCCGTATGCACTTAAATCAACTGTCCAAGTATCAGTATCTGCTGCTGAAACACTACCATCAGCATATGTAATTGTTTCACCAATACTTGCAACACCTTCACCAGAAGTATCTGTTAAAGTAATTGTACCAGCTGCACTAATTACAGGAGCTACGTTATCAATATCTAAAGAACCACTAGTTCCAGTTGCAGTATTACCTGCATCATCTGTTACAGTTTCAGTAAATGTCATTGCTGCATTATCATCATCACCTGCTCCAATTGTTTGAGCTGATGCTGTTGCTACTGAAGCACCTAGACCAATTGTTGTTAAATCAACTGTCCAAACATCAGTATCTGCTGCTGAAACACTACCTCCACTATAAGTAATTTCATCTGTAAGAGCTGCATTACCTGCACCACCTACATTATTTGCTGTTACAGCAAAACTACCTGCACCTGAAATTATTGGAATAATAGTATCTACATCAATTGCATCTGAAGCAACAGTATCTGTATTACCTCCATTATCAGTTACAGTTATTGTAAAGGTTTCAGCTGCACCTTCTAATGCACCTGCTACTGCAACTCCACTTTCTACACCTGATGCCAATGCTGCTTCACCTGTTAATGTAGTAAGATCAATTGCCCAAGTATCTGTATCGCCAGCAGAAACTGTTCCTGCTGTTAATTGAACTGTATCTCCTACAGCAACATTACCTGCACCTCCAATACTATTTGTTTGAATTGCAAATACACCGTTATCTGTAATTACTGGAGCTACATTATCAATATTTGTATATCCACTTAACGTAACAGCGCCAGTATCTGTATTACCAGCATCATCTGTTACAGTTTCAGTTGCACTAAATGCACCATCATCATTATCTGCATCAATTGCTACACCACCTGCAGCTTGAGTTGCACTTAAAGTTCCGTATGCACTTAAATCAACTGTCCAAGTATCAGTATCTGCTGCTGAAACACTACCATCAGCATATGTAATTGTTTCACCAATACTTGCAACACCTTCACCAGATGTATCTGTTAAAGTGATTGTACCAGCTGCACTAATACTAGGAGCCTCATTATCAATACTAACTGTATTTGAAGTTGCAGTAAGATCTTGTGTATTACCTGCATCATCTGTAATTGTGATTTCAAATCCGTAAGTAGCATCATCAACACTTCCAGCAGTAGCTGTAACTCTTGCTGACCATGTATCATCAGCACCAGATGCATCCGGAGCAACTCCACCATCTAAGAATGCTGTTGTAACAGTACCAACATCTGTTGCACTTGTTCCTGTAAAATCAACAGGACTTGCATCAGCATCCCCCAAACCACTTACATCAATTGCTACATCAATAACATCTGTTGGATTATAAACACCTGCATTTCCAGCATTACTATCAACAGAACTTCCTAAAATTGTTATAACACTCTCAGCCAAAGCCGGAGCTTCGTTATCAACACTAACAGTTGCAGTTGAAGTAGTTGGACCACCATCATTACCTGCATTATCTGTTGCAGTAGCATCAACTGTTAATCCTGCACTATCAATACTTCCTGCAGTAACAGTATAACATACTGTCCATTTATCATCAGCTGCTGCTGTATCACAATCAGCACCATCATCAGCTGCTGCAACAGCTGCACCACCGCCAATATTTGTTAAATCCATTGCTACGGAAGCAATGTCACCATTATCATCTCCTGTAGCAGCAGAATCATCCCATTCAATCATTATAACATCATCAGGGTTTGCAACTCCTGCACCTAAATTATCAGTATCAATTGTGATTGCAATATTACCCGCACTTACAGTCGGGGGTGTATTATCAACAGTAAATATTGCGTCTGAACGATCATAATTTCCAGGAAAACCAGTTTGCTGTAAATATATACAATAATCAAGTCCGTCTGCAACTGCAGTTGTATCCCATGTACAGGATCCAGAAGAAGCAGCTACATCATTACATGTACCTATAACCGTGTAATCAACGCCATTATCAGTACAGCCACCAGACTTGTATTTTGCTATTAAACCTTCACCACCATCACATACACCATTATCCCATGTAATTGACTGGCTTCCGCTCCAAGCTTCGCCACCATCTGGAACAGTTAACGATCCATCAATAATAGTACAAGCTGCACTTACCATACCTAAACTTAATATTGCAATTAAAACTAGAATTAACATAGAAACTATCTTACCTTTTTTCATCTAAACACCCCATTGAGTTTATCTATCATTTTTATATTTTTTAATATTAAT
>JBHPGL010000043.1:0-11343 GCA_042570655.1 Nanobdellota archaeon
CCTTTAGATTCTTTCCAATCATTCTTATTAATTTTTTTACCAGATTTTACCATCCATCTTAAATCAGTTTGAATCATTAATAACTGAACAAATAAATTTTGATAATCTCCGTAATCAACATCATTTTTTTTCATCAGCGTTAAATATCTTCTGCAAAAATTATCAATCTGTCTATATCTGTCTGTTAATTTATTAATTTCATTTTTATCCTCACCTTTAATAACTATTGAAATACTTTCATTTACAATTAAAAATAATTTTCTTAATAATGATTCAAACCTTTCTTCAACAGGTTCTGTAATTACTTCTAGAATTATCTTATCTTTTTGCTTTTCAATAACTTCAAACCCAATAAAATGCTTAACAGCCAACTTTTCAATTATTTCAAAATTCTTAGTTTTCAAAACCAATCTCTGAATACCATTTCTATACGAAATGTATAAAATATATTTGATAGAATCTTCATCATAATCCTTAACATCTACTTTAATTGATTTCTTCTTGAAAAACTTTTCACTTTTAAAAATAAGATTATTTCCTTCAACATCAACATTTATCTCAGAACCACTTTTTAAATTATTATCATTCACCCACGAAATGGGAATAGTAACTGTATATGAATTCACTCCTTGTTTAATCAATCTACGTATCATATTTATCAGTAAAACAGTAATAATATTTAAATTTATCTAAAAAATATGTTGAATATTCAAAATATTCATTAATTCTATATACTCGATACTGTTATTATTATTTAATGGTGTTAGGGTTATTAGTCATTAAACCATGGAGGTAAATAAAATGGCAAATAAAATTGAAAATAAAATAAAAAAAATTTTAATCGTCAACGACGATAGAGAAGATATCATAGATATGAAAAGAAAACTGCCTAGAAATCTTAAAATTGAAGGTGGAAGTCAGTTCAATATTGCAAACAATTTTGAAGATTATAAGGAAAAGTTTGACTTGATTATTCTTGACAATGATGCAAATGATAGAAAAGAATCTAAAGGTAAAGATACCTTGCAAATTATAAGAAATAACGATGTAGATGTTCCAGTTGTATATACAAGTTTTACTCCAGCATGGGTTGATGAAAGTGTTTACCAGACAAAAAATGTTGATGTAGTCAGAACAGATTTAGCACTTGAAAAGATTGCAAAATTGTACGATCTTAAATTAAGAGACATTAAGAAAATTGAAAAAGATATTGGACAAGTTAGCATTATCTTAACATACAATTCTGTTGATAAATATAGGATGGGTGTACATGAAGGAAATGGCAATGGAAAACTTTTAATCGCTTCATATGAAAAGAAAGCAGGAAGACGTGCAAAAGAAGTCTTAGCAAAACACTTAGATAAAATCTATAATGGATTTGAATGGAGAATGGACCGAGACTTAATTAGAAATGTCTTTGTTTATGACGGTGTAAATGGTGGAGATGTTCCAGGACAAGTTGGACAATGTCTTGGTCATGATATCAGGTTAGAAGTAAACATGATAACATGTGGATGTGATTGGGACAGAAAGCAAAGATATGCAAGTGCAAATTATGTTAATATGTATAAAGCTGAATGTGGTGGTGAAAGAACATTGGCTTTGATTGCAGACGTAATTTTAGGCGTTAAAAAGCCAGGAATAAATTATGAAGACCGTTTATCAATTCCGTTGGAAAACATCACAGCACAAGCAGAAAGATTTTACTAAAAATATTTTTGTTTTTATTTTTTTAAATTTGAATTAAAACAAACGGAGGCAAAAAAATGATTATGACAGGATTAGGAGCAAAATTTATTGATGAAAAAATGGACCACTATGGTCACAAATTCATGGTTGTAAAACATCAAACAGATTCAGAAAGATTAAACTTGTATAATTTTTACTCTGTTAATCTTTATTCTGAAGAAGAACCAATGCATTGGAAAATTGTAAAAGGTTTTGAAGAAGATGAAAGTTTAGTAATCGGCGGTGGTAGAGTAAAGCAGGAATCAAACAAAATTATTGTATATGATCAATCAGGTAAATATGGATCTGTTCCAAAAAGATTCTTAGAATTTTTCCAATCTTCATTGTTAAACGATTTTAAGAAAAAATATCCAAACATTGAAGATTTAATAATCAATGTTCCAGAAAAATCAATCCATGATGATAAAGTTGGATTTATCGATGCTTTAAATGAGGAAATTGCATAAAATGACCGAAAAATTAATACAGGAACTTGAAGAAAAACTATCGAATAATTTATTGTTCAAAAATGCATATGAAAAAATAAAGAAATATCTTCCCAAACTTACAAATACAGAACTTGGTATGATAAATGAATTAACTGATAATGCAGAAAAGATCCATTATACAAGCACAGGTGGAATCAGATATTATTATGGTAGTATAATGGATGTATTAGGAAAATTATACGAAGATAAAATTGTAGATAAATGGAAGGAAGCAGATGCTTTTGTCTACTTTGGAAAAGAATTATGCGATTATATTAAAGATACAGCAGACGGTTGTGGTCATGGTTATTCACATATGGGTGATTTAATTTATTATGCTGAGCAAACAAAAAAACCATTATTTATAGGTTATTCAGAAGGATATTGTTTCACAGCTCCATGTCCTGAATTAAAATCGTTAAGGGAAAAATCAAGTAAAGGTGTTTTAGAAGTGCATTATTATAAGGTTGGTTAAAATGAAAGATAAATATATAATTGTAGTTGAAGACGATTCATTGCAACAAAGTATGGCAAAAGAAGTACTTGAAAATCCAATAATTTATTCAACTTATAGGGATTTTGAATTGAATTTTAATAGGGAACATGAAAGGGAAAAACCAGACGCAGTCTTAACAGACCTATATTTTCCAACAGGATTTTTTTATGAAGAAGAAAAAAGACATGTTGAAATGCGAGACGAAATAGTACAAATTTTAAAAAATTACATTAATAAATATGTAAAGCCAAGTCCTATAGGTGCAGCTGCAAATAAAGTTATGGAATTATTTAATGTTGATAAAATTGATGATTACATTGAAATCTTTAAACAAGATGAAATTATTAAAAAGTTTGAATCGGATATTAGAAGAGGTAATGAACAGTTTGAAACACGAAACCAATATCTTGAATTATTAAATGTATTAGAAGAACAAACACCTGCATATCCAATACCTTCAGGAATATTTGTTTATAGAAAATGTAAAGAAAATAATGTCCCTTGCATAATTGTTACAAGCGCATACCATCATGGAGTAGAATTCCAGCCATTTGTAAATGAAGTTGCAGGAAATTATATTGATCAGTTAATTGATATTAATGGATATAAAGTAAAACCATGGGAAGAAGCGTTATATCTTGTTTTAAATAAGTAAGAGATCAAAATGTCTAAAAAAGATTATTTTAATTCAAGGAATATTATTGATGATTTAATTGATAATAGGAAGAATTATAATAACAACAATGATTATGCTCCAGGCACATTAAGAACTTGTGTCAATGATGCTATTTGCGATGCTGCAATTACTTTAGGAGAATATAATCATTTTTTTAAAAGACTTGTTGAAGAAAAAGATCTTGACTGGATAATTAAAGGAATAATGGTTGCAAGATATAAACCAGAAGCAATGGACCAGTTGAAAAATAATTTTAAAGAAATTGGAATAGGCTTATACAAGTTACATGAAGAACTTGCAGCTGAAGGAAAACTTGACGAATCACAAAGAATCTTAGATATATTTGATGGAATGCCAATCTCGCCTGAATATATTAAAGCAAAAGTTCAATCAAATTAATTTTTATTTTCTTTCAACTTTTGTTCAACAACAAAATCAACTATTTTCTCAACTTCATTTTGAGTAACAAAATTAATAGGTTCCCATACATTAACATATTTTTTTAAACTTAACAAATCTTCAGCTTTAGCAGTATTTCTCAAATCAGAAGTAATCATTGAAAGATCATTCTTTAATTCTTCCATCCTATGTTTCATGTCGGTAATGTCAGCATTAATACTTTTTATATCTTCAAACAATTTTTTATTTGAATTTAACATATTTTCTTCATTTAATCTAATTTTATCTCTAGTTCTAGTATATCTTTCCTCGATCATCCTCATTCGTCTAGAAATATTATTAATATCTTCATGAAACTCAGCAACATTAATTGTTGGCACAGGAGGTTTTGATGCAAATAACCCACCTGACTTTTTTGGCGGTGGTGGTGGCATACTTCCTGGAGTAGGTGGTAATTCTGGACCTGGTGGAGGCATATCTGCAGGATTTCCTACTGGAGGTTGTCCTGGCATAGGTTCCCCTCCTTCTTTTTCAGGATTAAACAAATTTTTTTCTTCTTGAGTTGGTTCAGCCATTTTCTAAAAACCTTGATTATCACAACAATATTTAAATACTCAATTTATTTCCATTTAATTAGTAAAAACAATATCAAATATTAAAACTTGTGTAATTACGCAAAAGTAGTATTAATAAAAATAATATTATTTAATACAATGCCACCATGCGAAGTACTCAAATATAACATCACATGATGCGAAGACTCGTATGTCATCTTACGAATCTTTATATCGATCACGAAGCGTGGCATTGTTAAATAATAAAAATTAAAGAAAAAAAAGGTGAAAAATGGCAGAAAACGTAATAACTTCTGAAGTAATAAGGGAAGGCGAAGACGTTATCCTTAGTTTTAATTGTGAAACTTATTATGATATTCCTTCTATTGAAGAAAATTCAATAATCATGGCAAAAACAATGGAAGCTTTAGCAGAAACACCGACTGTAACAAAAATTGTTTTCTTACAAAAAAGAAATTATGAATATGATTATCATCAAACCCAATTAATAGTAGAAATTGCAAAATTATACCTTTTCCTAGTAAATAGAAAAGATTTAATTAGTTTTAAATCAATTGGAACAGCTCCGCAAGGTTGTACAAAATGTTATAATGAAAGATATGCAGAACTGCAAAATATTATTTATAATGTAATTAAAAGTGACCCATTAGGAGCATATGTCATGTTAAGACGTATTCGTAGAAGAGAAAGAACATTAATGGAAAGAAATCCAACTCATATGTGCAAACCTTGTATTCAAAAATATTTAGAATTATTAAATTATATCAAAGAATTGTATGAAAAAACCAGAATTATAACTATTGCAAAACCTTATCTGGCAGGATATAAAGTAGGCACTCGTGAGGTATATAGAAAAATTTTCACACCAATGATAAAACCAGATTTTATGTTTACAAAATTAATGGCGTCATACCCGCAAAATGCAGAAGAAATCGATACCTTTATTATTGGAGATGACACAGAAGTAACTGTATTTAAACAAGAAGACGATATCCAGATATTATATCATATTATTCCTCCAGAATTTAAATTGGACGAAGATCAATACGAATTACTTGACACAGCAAGAAATATTCTTGCAGAACACAAACCTCAAAGATCAGAATTTATAGATCCGCAAAGAATGAGAGATGTTTTCTTTAATGTAGGTAAAGATTTAATAAAAGAATTAGCAACGTATAAAGCAATGAGATTATCAGAAAAGGAGATCAATAAATTAACAAACATATTAGTTAGATATACAGTTGGATTTGGATTAATTGAAGTATTATTGCATGATGATGAAATGCAAGACATTTCTGTTAATAGTCCTGCAGGTCAAGTTCCAATTTTTATTGTACATGGAAAATATGATGATTGTGTTACAAATATAATTCCAATGAAAGCAGAGACAGAATCTTGGGCAGGTAAATTGAGAATGATGTCAGGCCGTCCATTAGATGAAGCAAACCCTATTCTTGACACAGAACTTGAACTGCCAGGATCAAGTATTCGAGTAAGTGCAATCACATCTCCGTTAAATCCAACAGGTCTTGCATTTTCATTTAGAAAACATAGATCAAAACCTTGGACACTTCCTTTATTTATTAAATTTAAAATGTTAAATCCTTTAGCAGCAGGTTTAATATCCTTCATTGTTGACGGAACAAGAACAATGTTAATTGCAGGTACAAGAAGTTCAGGAAAAACTTCATTTTTAACAAGTATTATGGTAGAAATTATGCGAAGGTTTAGAGTGATTACTATTGAAGATACCCTTGAACTACCAACAACAGCAATGAGAAAGTTAGGATGGAACATTCAACCGATGAAAGTTGCGTCTGCACTTGCAAAAGACACAGAAGAGTTTACAGCATCAGATGGTATTAGAGCCACATTAAGATTAGGTGATTCTGCATTAATTGTTGGTGAAGTTCGTTCAAAAGAAGCAGTTGCATTATATGAAGCAATGAGAATTGGTGCAGCTGCAAATGTTGTTGCAGGAACAATCCATTCTGATTCTCCATATGGTGTTTTTGATAGGGTTGTAAATGATATTGGTGTTCCAAAAACAAGTTTTAAAGCTTCAGATTTAATAATAGTAGCAAATCCAATTAAAAGTCCAACAGGAGCTAAATTAAGAAGAATAACACAAATTACAGAAGTTAGAAAACATTGGGTAGATGATCCATTTTCAGAAAATGGATTTGTAGATTTATTTAGATATGATGCAAAGTCAGATACATTAAATGCTTCAGACGAATTAATCAATGGTGATTCAGAAATATTAAAGACAATTGCAGCAAATGTTAAAGATTTTGCAGGAAATTGGGAAATCCTATGGCAAAATATTGAGTTACGGGCAAAGATAAAAGAAAGACAAGTTAAAATTTCTGAAGAAGTTGATGATCCAGACATATTGGAAGCACCTTTTACAATAAAATGTAATGATATGTTTCATATTATTTCTGAAAAAGTTAGGAATAAAAAAGGGTCATTAGATTCAAAATTAATTTATTTTGAATGGAATGAATGGTTAAAAAAAGAAGTAAGGAAGAGAGGAAAAGTTCAGATTTAATCTTATTAAACTAAATCTATATATTTAAAACTATAAATATTTATCAATAATAATATTTTAATCACATTCATGTTCAGAAAAAAACCAAAATCTAATTTAGAACTTAAAATTAAAGATAGAACTTATGAAAATGGACCTGAATTATTAAGACATGCAAAAGAAGCAGGTCAAAATGCACAAAACATCTATAGAGCTTCTCAAGCAGGAGCCTTTCCTTTTAATATTGATTATTTAAAAAATATGAACTGGTGGGAAAGATTAAAATATAATTTATCAAGATGAAGTTAACCATATCTAACATTTAATCTTCCGCCAACAGAAAAAATATTCAACATTCTATCAGGATTACTATTGTCAGGAGTATAAACACCATCACCTTGATTTTTTAATCCATAAATGTAAGGAACAATACCAGTTCCCATAACTTTCATACCAATATCACCTGTTAAACCAAATTGAACCTCACTTACAACAGCTGCAAGATCAAAATTATGCAATACTAATCCTTCTAAAATACCTGCAGACTTTCTAATATATAATTTAACATCTAAAGATTGAGGTAATGTAATTGTTCCGCTAAATCCTAAACAAACAATCTCTTCTCCATCTGTAAAAGGTTGATGGCCTTCACCTTGAAATATAATAGTATTATCGAGTTGAGTATTCAATAATATTTTCGAATTACAACCCATTGAATCAACACCAATTTTCATTCCATTTCTACCAAAAAATGAAGTATTAACATTTTCATATTTTTCATTACGTTTTCTATATTTAACTTGAGGAAAACTATCTTCAAAATTTTCCCAACCAGAAAAACCTCCTCCAAATATGGTTGGACCTTGTGAAAACCATGAATGTTTGTCATCTTTTTTATATCTTTTAGAATTTGATCTTTTTTTTACAGTGGAACTTCTAGTTCTAACATTAGATTTATTTTTCTCAGCAGATATAAACGAATCATACTTACTTCTTTTTTCAGGATCAGATAAAGTTTTATATGCATCAATAATAAGCTGCATAGCTCTTTTAGCAAAAGGATCAGGATCAATATCAGGATGTACTTGTTTTGCCATCATTTTAAACGCACTTTTAATATCTTTAAACGAAGCATCTTCACTCACTCCTAATATCTGATAATGGTTAGAAGTCATACTATATATTATAGAAATCACCATTTATAAATTTATTGTATGATAGAAAATATATATTAAATAATGTGATAAACTCCTCAAGAATACTCACACAATATTTATAAACCAAAAACAATAAATTAATCTTGAGGTCAAGGGAATGGTAAAAAAGAGGAAAAATAGAGATAGTTCTACAAATAGATCTAAAACCAACATTATTATTCGTTTCTTAAAAAGTTACCATCCATTATTTTGGCATGCAGCATTATTAATATTAATAAATCTAATTTGGTTTTTCCTTGTATATACCTTAACATATTTCCTTGTAAAAGGAGGAGAAGAAAATGTAGGATTATTGATACTTTCTTTTATTATCCCAATAATTATTGCATTAGAGATAGGTAGAAGGATTAGTTATAGTTTAAAAAAAACACATGGCAACATTGAATTTGATGTATATATGTTAATTATATTTCTAATGATAATTCCAATCATTGAATGGGGAATTTTTGTTGAAACCTTAGCACCACAATATTACATGTATCCAATCTTTTTAATTTTTGCATTTTTAATAAATTATAAACATCATTTGGAGGAAAAAAAATGACATTAAAACTTATTATGCCAGCAATAATCTCGTTTTTAATAATTTTAATTATTGTAATAACATTATTATTAATCTTTAGTACATTTTTCATATTATTATTAGTTATTATTCCTTTTGTTTTAGTTATGATAATAATAGGATTTATTTTTGCAAAAGTTAGACAAAAAACCATGAAATAAAATGCCTCAAACAACAGATTACCAAAATTTAAAGAACAGATATTTAAGAGAATTAGAAGGTTCTTTAGGTGGTAGTCCTAAGAAAGCAATAATAGATTATAATAAAGAAAAGAAAAAAGGTAAAAGAGTTTATTCTTCAGATTATCAAAATTTTAGAGAAGAATATCGTCCACCACATCATGGTTGGTATGAAAAAGGATGTCAGTTTGCTGGAAAAATCCTAAAGATGAAACCAGATCCAAAAACAGAACAAAAATATCAAAAAGCAATTGCGAACGCACATCTGGACATCACTCCTACAGGAGCATTATCTTTTGCAATATTGTTTCCTTTAATAATTTTACTTGGTGGAGTAATAATTACTTTTATTTTATTTACACAAGCTGCAATATTTTTCATATTTTTCATGTTTATTATTGCATTATCACTTGCAATGATTTCTATGAAATTACCAATGTTCCTTGAAAAAACGTCCAGAATGAAATCTAGTTCACAAATGGTACTTTGCATTTTTTATATAGTAACTTATATGAGGCATACATCAAATCTTGAATTGGCAATAAATTTTGCAGCAGACCATATTTCACCTCCATTATCATTAGATTTAAAAAAGATTTTATGGGATACAGAAGCAGGTAAGTATGAAAGTGTTATTGCAGCGATGAGAATATATCTCGAAGGATGGAAAAAAGAAAATCTTGAATTTGTAGAATCATTCCAATTAATTGAAGGATCTTTATATGAAACATCTGAAAAAAGAAGAGTTGAAACTTTAGATAAATCATTGAATGTTATTTTAGACGGAACATATGAAAAAATGTTGCATTATGCACATAATTTAAGTTCACCTTTAATGATGTTAAATATGCTTGGTATTGTCCTTCCTGTATTAGGATTAGTAATTCTACCTTTAATAGTTACATTCTTGTCAAAAAATGTTGAACCAACTTTAATAGCAATTTATATCGGTGCTCTTTATATTATCGTGTTGCCAGGAGTCATTTATTATTCTGGTATGAAAACGTTATCAACGCGTCCTGGCGGAAGTAGTAATGTTGATGTTACTGAATCAAGTTCAGAGGCAAGGGAATTAGAAAAAACAAAAGTAAAATTTTTAGGCCAAACAATAACTTTAAATCCAATTTATATTGCAGCAATTATTTTTATTATTTGCATAATTATTGGATTAATTCCAGTTCTAGCAAAAGTAGGCGTTTCTGACATTCAAGGATTTATTGATAATGATCCTAATTTTCCATTCCCACCTCACAAAATGTATGGATATATTGGATGTGAAGCAGGTCCTTCTTGTACAGCAGGTTTTGTTGGTCCGTATGGTCTAGGAGCTACTTTATTAAGTTTATTTTTCCCATTAGCCTTTGGACTTGCATTTGGTTTATATTTTAAAATGAGAAGTAAGAATGTTATTAAGATAAGAAATGAAACGTTAAAATTGGAAAGCCAGTTTACTTCAGGATTATTTCAGTTAGGGAACAGATTATCAGACGGATTACCTGCAGAAATCGCATTTAGAAAAGCGGGCGAGACAATGCAAGGCACGGTTTCGGGAAAATTCTTTAGTGAAGTTTATGGTAATATTACAAGATTAGGTATGAGTGTTGAGAATGCAATTTTCGATAAAAAAATAGGTGTTGTTAGAAGATATCCTTCATCAATTATTATCAGTTCTATGAAAGTTTTAGTTGAATCAGCTAAAAAAGGACCAAGAATAGCTGCTCAGGCATTGTTAAATATATCTCGATATATTAAAGAAATCCATCAAGTAAATGAAAGATTAAACGATTTATTAGCAGAAGTAATTGCTTCAATGAAATCACAGATTAAATTTATGGCACCTTTGATAGCAGGGATTGTTGTCGGTATTACCTCAATGATCACAACCATCATTACTCATTTACGAAGTGTTGAAGCGACTGAAGGAGCAGAATCAGCTGGTCAATTTGTAGGATTAATGGGTATGGGCGTCCCTTCTTATTATTTCCAATTAATTGTCGGTATTTACATATTTCAATTAATATTTATACTTACTGTAATAGTAAATGGAATTGAATCTGGTTCAGATAAATTGCAGGAAAGATATTTATTAGGACAGAATTTAATTAGAGGGACTATCATGTATATTATTATTTCTTTTGCAATCACTATTGTCTTTAATATGATTGCAGGATCTGTATTAACGGGAATATAATAGATGTTTAAAGGATAGAGAATGATTTCATATAAAACAAAAACTTTATAAATAAAACTTAAATCTAAACGCTTATATGGGATGATAGCTCAGCCTGGAACTAACCTTTTTAAGGTGGGTAAGAGAGCACTAGACTGAAGTTGTTTATCTGGATGTGATGATGCATTATGCAGATGATAAAAAGACATCTAGGTGTCCCGGGTTCAAATCCCGGTCATCCCATATTTTCTTCCCACCCCATACTTTTTTCCACCCCATATATTTTTTTCATTCTATATACATTTTTCATTCTAGAA
>JBHPGL010000044.1:0-11235 GCA_042570655.1 Nanobdellota archaeon
TTATTATATAGAAATGAAAAAGGATATTTTCAAGTACATGATCATAAATTTAAAGCTAAAGATCAGTATGATATTATTATATCAACAGAACCTTATCAATATTATAGGATAATTCTTGAAAATTCAAATGTGCATGTTAATGATTATTGTGATGAGATTTATGTAATTGAATGTATCGATCCAATTATTGCTCAATCAATATTTAGTTTTATTAATTATTCTCAACCTAGTTATAAACCTGTATTAAATTGTCAAAATTATTTAAAAAGGCAGAATCAGGATAAAATGAGTGATAAATTATTTATTGAATTGCACAGCATTTATTTGAAACCTGAAAGAGTTCCTGAAAAGTTAGAATGGTGCATACATAATATGTTAGATTATTCACAATTAGAAAGAATCAATTAATTATTGGATTTTCTATTTCAACAAATAATTAATTTCGTCTTTATCAAGTTCAAGTTCTTCAGTTAATTGCATTGAAAATTTCTTATTCTTAAACATAGTTTTAAAATAATGAAAATTTTTAATTGTTTGTTTAGTTGAAGTATGAGTTTTTTCTGCAATCTTTCGAGAAATTTCTTTTCTTTTATTATATTTCATATTTGCCTGCCACAATTTTAAAATTCTGTCAGTTGGTTTATATGTAATATAATGTTTATATTTTTCATCTTTACTTACTGCAACTCCTGCTGTTAATAAAGAATTGACGTAAACTAAAAAACGCCAATGCTGCCATCTTCTAATTCTACCTTTAAAAACATCTGCTTTACTTAATTTATCATATGCTTCAGCTAAATCTTTTGGATTTGTATATTCATAAGGTAAATTATGATCAAGCCAGAGAAACTGTTTGTCAATATCTTCATCAACATCGTTAAACGCTGTAATTGCAATATTTAGATCTGTTGTCTTAAAGATTTTTGTTAATGCGGATAACATTGATTCTGTTTTTTTTCTATCTGATAATTGGTCTATATCTTGTGCTGTCAATTTATTATCTTTAATAGTTAAGGATTGTAAATCGTTAATTGCAGCTCTTAAATCTCCACCTGCATGTCTTGCAAGTTGTTTTAGATCTTGAGGGTTATAATCAATACCTTCTTCATAACAAATCTTTTTTAAAATAACATTAATTGAAGTATAACTTAAAGTATTGAATTGAATCATATTTGTTTTTGATCTTAATGAAGAAAATTTTTTATGATATGGATCTATTGCTGTAAGTACTAAAGGAAATGAAGTATCTTTAACTAATGCTGCAATTGCTGAAATTCCACCCCTATCTTTTGTTCCTGAAAGTCCATCAACTTCATCAACTAAAATTATTTTTCCTTTTGAAAATAATGACATTTGTTTTGATGCTGATCCAACTATTGAATTAATTGCATCTTTATTTCTAATATCAGAAGCATTTACTTCCATTACTTCCAGATCAAGTTCATTTGCAATTGCATATATTGAAGAAGTTTTACCAGTACCTGTTGGACCGTATAATAAAGCTGCTTTTTTCTTTTGAGATTTAAAATTTTCAATGAACTCTTTTATTTGATCAACAACTTTATTTTGGCCTTGAATTTGTTCTGTAGATTTTGGTTGATATTTTATTACCCAAGGTTTCATTATATATAAGAAAGATTAGTTATATATTAACTTTGTTGTTGTGTTTAATATATCTGGATTTATGGAGTTAATTTTGTTTATTATTTTTAGGCAAAAATCAATATCTTCTTGATTAAAATTACATTTTATTAAGTTTTTATTAATTTTTTGTATCATGTTAAATGTAAGGTTAATTCCTAATTTAACTGCAACATATTCAGAAGCTAAACGATTTCCATTTTCAATTGCTTTATGTAACGTGCAGTATAATCCTATTATTGATTTAGTTTTATCTTTACTATCATATTGTGAAATAGATTTAGAATAATTAAAACAATTAGCTGCCCTAAAGAGATTATTTTCATGTAAATGTATATAACCTGCTTTAATTGTTAATTTGTTTATTATTTCTCTTTCATCCTTTGTATAATCGAGCATCTCTTCTAACATAATGTTTTATCATAATAGGTTACTTATAAAGATTATTATTTTATAATGATTATATTGTCATATTAATTAATTTTTTATTTTTCTTTTAATTTATGAATTTCACCATAAACTTTATAAAAAGAGGGCAATTCACAATTTTCTATGGCAGAGGGAGAAGGAAATAAACAAAAAAGTGAAGGAGAAAGTAATAAAGATAGTAATAGTGAAAAAAGTAATGAGAAAGAAATTCCTAAAAGATATGATCCTAAACTATCTGAACCTAAATGGCAGAAGTTTTGGGAAGACAACACTACTTTTAAGTTTGATGAAAAAGATGGGGAAAGAGAAGTGTATTCAATAGATACACCGCCACCATACGCTTCAGCAGATCATTTACATGTAGGACATGCAATGCATTATTCTCAATTTGAATTTGTTGCTAGATTTAAAAGAATGAGAGGATTCAATGTATTGTTTCCAATGGGTTTTGATGATAACGGTCTTCCTACTGAAAGGTTTGTGGAAAAGAAACATAAAGTTGACAAGTCTACAATTTCAAGAAGTGATTTTATTAAATTATGTCTTGACGAAACTGAAAAAGTTGGACAGAAATATAAGCAAATGTGGACAGGTGTAGGATTAAGTGTTGATTGGTCTTTGCTTTACAGTACAATAAGTCCTTATTGTCAAAAGATTGCTCAAAGATCTTTTATTGATTTGTTTAAGAAAGATAGATTGAAAAGAATCGATGAACCTGTAATGTGGTGTGTTAAATGTCAAACTGCAATTGCACAGGCTGATTTAGAAGATTTACAAAAGCACAGCAAATTTTCGGATGTTAAATTTAAATTTGCTGAAGACGATTCTGATATTGTTATTTCTACTACAAGACCAGAATTGATTCCTGCATGTGTTGCTTTATTTGTTCATCCCGATGATAATAGATATAAAAATTATGTTGGTAAAAAAGCAAAAATCCCATTATTCAATTATGAAGTTCCTATTCTAGAAGATGAATCTGTTGCTATGGATGTAGGGACAGGTTTTATGATGGTTTGTACTTGGGGAGATGTTGAAGATGTTGAGAAATGGAAAAAGTATAAACTTGATACAAGGCTTGTAATTAATGAAGAAGGTAAAATGAATGAATTAGCTGGCAAGTATAAAGGTATGACTTTAAATGATGCTAGGAAAGCTATTCTTGATGATCTTGATGCAGAAGGTTTAGTACCTGAACAAAAAGATATTCAACACGTTACAAATGTACATGAAAGATGCAATACTCCTATTGAATTTTTTAAGACACCTCAATGGTTTATTAGATTATTGGACAAGAAAAAAGAATTGGTTAAACAAGTTGAAAAAATAAATTGGTATCCTGCTCATATGAAAATCAGAGGCATACATTGGATTGAAAATTTAAAATGGGACTGGTGCATTTCAAGACAAAGATTTTTTGGAATTCCATTCCCTGTTTGGTATTGTAAAAAATGTAGTGAGGTAATATTGCCTGATGATAGTGATCTTCCAGTTAATCCAACAGAACAAAAATCGAATAAAAAATGTAAATGCGGGAGTGAAGAGTCTATTCCTGAAGAAGATGTAATGGATACTTGGATGACTAGTTCAATGACACCACAAATTGCATTACGATGGGGAGAAAAAAATAGTTTAATGGAAAAACATTATCCTATGTCACTTCGACCACAAGGCCATGATATTATTCGAACTTGGGCATTTTATACAATTGTAAAATCATATTTTCATGAAAATAATATTCCTTGGAAAGATATTATGATTTCTGGACATGGACAAGATCCAAAAGGTAAGAAAATGAGTAAGAGAATTGGTAATGTTGTAACTGTTAATGAAGCAATTGATAAATATTCTGCTGATGCTCTTAGATTTTGGGCTGCGTCAGTTACACTTGGAGAAGATCTGCCTTTCATGGAAAAAGATCTATTAACAGGACAGAAAACTATTACAAAATTATGGAATGCTACTAAATTTGCATTAATGCATTTAAAAGATTATCAATTAGGCAAGCCTGATAAAATTGAAGCGTTTGACAGATGGATTATTGCGAGGTTTAATCAAGTATTAAAGATTGGCACTGATAATTTTGATAAATATGAATATTCAAAATGTAAGAATGAAGTTGAAAATCTATTCTGGAATGTTTTCTGTGATTATTATTTAGAGATTTGTAAAGATAGACTATATAATCCTGACAAAAGGGGAGAAGATTCAAGGTTAAGTGCACAATTCGCATTATATAATGTTTTACTTGGAATTATTAAGATGTTTTCACCAATTATGCCTCATATTACTGAAGAACTTTATCATTTATATTTTAATGAAAAAGAAGGTATTAAAAGTATTCATAATTCAAAATGGCCAGAAGATATTATTGAAACTGATAATGCTGATCATTTTAATGGAAATGTAGCTGCTGATATTATTGCTGCAGTTCGAAAGTATAAATCTGAGAATAAATTAGCTATGAATGCTCCTTTAAAAAAGTTGTTTGTTCATTCTGAAGATGAAAAGATTGATCTGAAAAAGATTGTTGAAGATTTTAAAGAAGATTTGTCAGCTGTATTAAAAGCTGAGGAAATTGAATTAAATAAAGATAAAGTAAGTATACCTTGTTCTAAATTCGCAGTTGAAATTGGTATAGAGAGTTAAATAAGGTCAAATTAGCCTTCTTTTGTGTAAAAAATAGCCATTTATACAGTATACTATAGAAAAGTTTAAATACATTTTGTACTGCACCTATATTTATTATATTGATTGGAGGGAGTTTTATGGTTGATAAAAAATATGATGGGCATGATTTAGAAACATTTTGTAATGTTTTCGGTATTAAAGAAGCTCAAAGAAAAAAGTTAATTGATTCAGAAGCTATAATTTTAATTGGAAAGAATACGCTTCAATATATTAAAGAAAATACAAAAGATAAAAAGATGCTTTCAAAGTTAAAAAGTGATTATTTATCTGAAATGGCTGAAAGAAGAGATCTTAAAGTAATCGAGAGAAAAGAAGGAGATCAAACTTATAAATTAATTCTGAGCATTCAGCATGAAGAAAAACAAATCAAAGAAATACTTGATCAATCAGGGATTGAAATGCGATTATGTTCTAGTAAACAGTCACAATATCACATTCCTGAAACTGAAATGGATGGTGAACCTATAGAATATGATATTTCTGTGAGTGCTCTTGAAACCTTGCATGGAGATATTATTAGAGGGATATCAGATGATGCAGATATTAATGAATATGTACGTAAAACTTCTGCTGCTATGGTTAATGCAAGTGATAAAGTTGTTGTTGAATTAAAAGATGAATCACATCATGAAGCAAAATATATTATCAGACCTGTTGACTTAACACAGGAAGATATTGAAATGGATGAATTGGATTCAATTGTTACTTTATATGCTGGTAAACCAATTAAACCTACAGAAATAAGTTTAAGAGAAATGTCACCTGAAGAAAGAGAAAACATTTCAGAATATCATATTGATGAAGCAAGATTTAATATGATGTTTGAAGGTGGTAATTGGAGAGATCCAGATCATTGTATGAAATAAATAATTAAAGATTAAAAAATTTATTTTTTCTTTATTTATATTTTTAAATTATTTTAAATTTTCTGTATTCGATAGCCTTCTTTAGAATCTTTGATTTCATAACCTTTTTCTTTAAGTTCATCTCTAATTTTATCAGATTCCTCCCAATTTTTATCATTTCTTGCTTGCTGTCTTTTTTCTGCAAGTTCAATGATTTCTTCAGGAATTTTTTGTTCATCTTCTTCAAGAACACCAAGGATTTTATCAAAATCTTTCATCATGGTTAGTATATCTTTAGCATTATTATCACTAATATTTTTTTCTTGAATTAATTTATTGATTTTTGTTATGAATTCAAATATTGATCCTAAAGCTCCGCTAATTCCAAGATCGTCGTCTAATGATGATTCAAATTTATTTTTTGTCTCTTCTATAAGTTTATTAATTTCAGGATTATCATTTCCTTCCTTAACATTTTTAAGATTTCTAATAAATTCTAGCAGTCTTTCAACTGAAGCTTCTGCTGCTTTTAATCCTTCAAAAGTAAAGTTTAATTGCTGTTTATAATGTGTTGATATAAGCAAATATCTTATAGCTTTTGGTTTAAATCCTTTAACTAACAAATCTCTAAGAGTATAAAAATTACCTAAACTTTTGCTCATTTTCTTCCCTTCTACAATAAGATGTTCTGAATGCAACCAATAATTTACAAATTTCTTTCCTGTATATGCTTCACTTTGAGCTATTTCATTTTCATGGTGAGGAAACATGTTGTCAACACCACCTGTATGCATATCAAATTGTTCACCTAACAGTTCCATTGACATTGCAGAACATTCAATGTGCCATCCTGGTCGAACTTTACCCCATTCTGTTTCATAAAAAATACCTCTTTTTAATTCGTCTAATGTGGATCTTTTCATTAATACGAAGTCCATTGGATTATCTTTATCATATTCATCAACATCAACTCTTGCTCCTGCTTTCAGATTTTCAGTGTCAATATGAGCTAATTTTCCATAATCTGGAAATTTTGAAATGTCATAATAAACTGATCCTGATTTAATATATGCAAAACCTTTTTCAACAAGTTTTTTTGTAATTTCTACCATTTTATCAACATAATCTGTTGCCTTAGGATAATGGTGTGCTCTTTTAATATTTAATGTATCAACATCTTTATAGAATTCTGCAGTATAACGTTCTGCAAAATCTTTAAGTGAAATGCCTTCCTTACCAGAATCTCTAATAGTTTTATCCTCAATATCTGTAATGTTCATTACTTGAATTACTTTCAGTCCTTTATATTCGAGGAATCTTCTAAGTAAATCTTCAAACACATATGTTCTTAAATTTCCAATATGCACAAAATTATAAACTGTTGGACCACAAGTGTATAATTTAACTTCTCCTTCTTTAATTGGTTTGAACTCTTCCTTTTTCCTTGTTAGTGTATTAAAAAACTTTATGGGCATTCTTAATCATCTCCATTTAACTTAAAAAGTGGTGTACTTAAATATTTTTCTCCACTGTCAGCTAATATTACAACAATTAGCCCGCTTTCCAATTCTTTTGCTTTTTCAATAGCTATATGCATTGCTGCTCCACCACTCATACCTGTAAAAATACCTTCTTCCTTTGTTAATTGTCTAGCCATTTCATAAGCATCTTCGTCGTCAATTTTAACTTTTTCATCTGGTAATTCTTTATCCCATATTCCTGGTTTGTACGCTTCTTTAAGATTTTTTAAACCTTGAATTTTATGGCCAAGATGCGGTTCAACTCCAATAATTTTTATTTCAGGATTTAATTCTTTTAATTTTCTACCTGACCCGATTAAAGTACCAGTTGTTCCCATTGAAGAAACAAAATGTGTTACTTTACCCTCTGTTTGTTCAAAAATTTCTTTTCCAGTTGTTTTATAATGTGCTTTCCAATTTGCTTCATTATTAAATTGGTCAACTAAGAAATATTTATCAGGATCTTCTCTTGCCATATTATAAGCTTGTTCAATCGCACCATCAGTACCTTTTTCGCCTGGAGTTAATAAGATTTCTGCTCCAAAAGCTTTTAATATTTTTCTTCTTTCAATACTTGCAGATTCTGACATTGTAAATAAAACTTTATAACCTTTAACTGCAGCCACCATTGCAATACCAATTCCAGTATTACCTGAAGTTGCCTCAAGGATAATTTTGTTTTTCTTTAATTTACCTTTTAATTCTGCGGTTTCAATCATTGAAAGTGCAATTCTATCTTTTACACTTCCTCCTGGATTAAATGATTCTAATTTTGCGTAGATTTCTACATTTGGGTTTGGGTTTAATTTATTTATTTTCACCAAAGGTGTGTTTCCGATTAATTTTAATATATTTTCATTCATATTCATTTTCTTTCCTCCAACTCTTATTTTTTGTTTTTTATTTAAATATTTTGTTGTTATTAAGCGGAAGCTGGGACTTGAACCCAGGATCAGAGGGTTGCAGCCTCTTGCCTTAGCCGCTTGGCCACTTCCGCATTATTGATAGAATTTACTCTAACCATAGAAATTTCCTTGTTAATAGAGATAAGTTTTAACCAATTAGATCTTCAGAAAATATTATGGTTATAAGTAGGTAAATGAGAAATTCTAACAACAACAACAAATTTGATTTATCATATTAGAAAGTATAAGGAGGTTAAAGTATTTAAATGTTTTGTTTAATTACAGAAAAATTACAAAAACGGTCTCTTATCCATGTCAATAATATTCTCAGAATAACAATATGGACATTTATCTTTTCTAATATTAGAACAAGTATTTACTTTAAACCTATATCCACAAGCTGTACAACCTAAATTTAATATTAAACAAGGACCATCATCTCCTTTTGGTTGACTTTTATCTACTTTTAACAGACTTTCAGTTTTCCTTGGATCTTTCTGACCAAGATAACAAGTATGACATATTAAATCCTTAGCATTAGAAGCAAATTTCATTTCATTAACAGGAACCCTATTCCGACAACGTACACACGCCATCATTCTAGCATTTTCTTCTCCCATATATAGGTGTATATTTTCCTATAATATAAATTTATCTTTACTATAACACTATATTTAAGGTTAATTAATAAAAAAGTGGCCACGCTCCGTGTTAGATATGTAAATTAGCAAGACGACGAACGATTCTTCATTACCAGTTGTTTATTATTGAGTACTACGCATGGTGGCCACTTATTTTATATTAATTTATAAATAATTTAAAGGAAAAATTTCACTTATATACGACTGGTCGTACTTTACGTAGGTTATTTTTATATATAACTTTAATCTAATAACTACTATGCTCAAAAGTAAAATATAGTAAATAATTATCAATATTCATTACCGATGTAAAATTGATATAAGAGACAACAGAGTTGGAAAACACATATTGAGCAGCCGTTATATATATGTGTTCACTAGAGATTGGTTGAACGGACCACCATAATGCCGATACCAATCGAGACAATAGAGATTTAAACGAAAAGTCATATATTACAGAACTATCGAATTTGGGTTCTATAGGATATCTCTGACTACATTACATCATTTTGAATTAGTTATGAGCAGATTATTATAAATTAAAAGGTGATAAGTTTTATTAAGGAGATCCACCGTGGCATTCTATGAATGTCGGACTCCTTACTGATTTTCCCCTTACAAATTCTTTGTTCTAATAAACCTTATTTGTTCTATTTCTATGTTATAATATCATAATATTTATATATGATTATGTACAAATAGGGATTGGAGGGAGTTCATGGGAAAATATCCAACTAGAGTCTATTTAGGAGATATCAGGGCAGAGTATTTTAAGAAATTTAATAATGTGAGGAAGGTTAAAGAATTTTATCATACAATGGAGATTGTATCTTTACATCATCCAAAATGGATTAAATTTAATAAAATGGCAATGCATGAAAGTATTGTAACTATTAGAACTGAACTAGATTACAAGTTTCTTCAAAAAAAATTTTATGAGGCTCTTGAAAAGGGAAGTACTCTCGATGAACATATTGATACAAATGTGAATGATATTAGCAAAATTATTAATAATTGTTTAAATGTTGAGCAGATTCAACAAAGATATAAAGTTAGAAGGAAAGAGCTTGAGAAAATTGCAATTAAAAGGTATGATTATTTGTTTGAAAACGATAGTTATTACACATATGATGGAGCAAAAGCTCTTGCTAATATTGTTACTGGTTGTGATAATAAATATAAATTTAAACAATTAAAAGTATTTAAACCAGGTATTGAATTAGAAGTAAAAAAAGGGGATAAATTGATTACAAATATGGGCGAAGGAAAAGTTAAAACAGTATCTTATGAAATATCCAATGTTGTAAGACCTGCCAAGAAAGTTCAACTTGTTTCATTAAGGGCAGCAGGCAAATTTGTTGACGGAGAGACTTCTAAGAGTTTTTTTATTGATGTTCCAAAAGAAAATGTTGTTAAAGAAAAAGTTAAAACTCCTGCTAAAAAGAAAAAGAAAAAGCAAAGAGATAGGAGATATTATAATCCACAATCATAATTTTTTAGGGCTTGTCCCAAATCTCTCATTCGTGACAGTCGTATCAATAGAGCTTTACTCTTGTTACGACTGCAAGCTTGCTGTCTTACGATCCTCAAAAATGCTTCACATTTTTGGGACCAACGGAAAGCTTCACTTTCCTTATGGTTACAAAAGGCACTCATTGGCCTATACAGGCGAGACTTGGGACATATCCAATTTTTTACATACAAAGAAACAATGGTCTTTTTGATATGGTTCTAAAGTTGTTTTATCAATAATTTCTAATTTTTCTTTCAATTGCTTTTCAACTTCGTCGAAGATTTGTTGTGGTTCTCTTGAAACATCAATACTACGTGCTTTTACATTGAATAAAATTAATCCATCATCTTTAAGAAATTTTAAATTTTTAAATAAGATTTCAACTTGATTTTTTTGAGCAATATCTTGATATAGGCATTCACAAATCATGATTAAATCTGAATATGTTTCTGGATGGTTTGCATCTGCTAAAATTGGAGCAATATTTACTTGATTACTATGTTGGATTAATAGTTGTCTTGTTGTTTCTGGTGAAATGTCTATTGCAAATATGATTCCTTCTGTAATAAGTTCTGCTAGGTATGAAACTGTTGTACCTGAAGATGCTCCCAAATATAAAAGATGGTCGTCTTTTTTAATATCTATGCTTTTAATTCCTTTTTTTAAAGCTGCTACTACTTTACTCTTATTTGGGTCCCAATTTTGTTTTATTTCCATTTTTATGTACTACGCTTGGCAGTATTGTTATATTAACTTATGTTATCAAGTATATCATGTGCGTTTAATGCATTCAAGTAATTCTTAATGATTGAAAAATCTTTCCCTGATTTTGTGATTAATGAAGTAATTAAATAATCTGCTTCATTTTTTGAAACTCTTGCAAATTTGTCTGCTTCAATCAATCCATAAGGATATCCAAAAAAAATTGATAGGAATATGTAAAACAACAGAACTATTAACAAAAAATGCAAATTCATTCTCAGCATTGTTAAATAGAAAAGGACCAAAAGAAAAATGGTTATATAAAATAAAAAATAACCTTTTCTTCAT
>JBHPGL010000045.1:0-11000 GCA_042570655.1 Nanobdellota archaeon
CCAGGTTTATGCACAAAGTGCACCTTTATTGAAGTACTCTAGATTAAAAAGAAAAGAGTTCCAAAATTAAAAAGTGTTGTTGAGCCAAAGTTAAATAAAAATTTAAAAGTTATGGCGAAAAAAGATATTCAACAAAGTTATATTGTGTTTGGTTTTCAAACAGTTCCTAGAAAATCTAAAGATAGATTTGTTTTAGAAGTTATTAGAGGAGTTTTAGGAAGACCTCAAAGCGGAACATTGTTTACAGAAATTAGATTAAAGAGAGGATTGTGTTATTCTATCGGAGTATATCATGATGCAGGAGAGGATTATGGTGTTTATGCAATTTATTGCGGTACTCGTAAAAAGAATTTGAAGTTAGTTAGAAAACTGGTTAATCAAGAGATAGAAAAGATTAAAGATTTGTCTGAGAAAGATTTAAAAGTTGCAAAATCTTATCTTGAAGGTGATTATATTATTAAAATGGAAGATAATATTAATGTTGCAGATCTAGTAGCACATAATACTTTACTTGGTCTTGATTATGATTATATTAAAGAAATAAAAAAGGTTACACTTAAAGATATTAAAAAAGTTTATAACAAATATCTTAAACATTATGTTGAAGCTGTTGTCATGGAGAAATAAGTTCTATAATATGGAAAAGTTTATATCTGATGATTGTAATATAAGTATTCTATGGGGGGAATAATTAAAAAATATAGTGCAGATAGTTTAGATAGTAGTATGATCCCTGAAATTCTATTAGAGATAATCGATGGGATCAATAAACATAAAGGTAAATGTTATTTAATTGGTGGAGCTTTATTAGATTTAATGGAAGGCAAAGAAGCAAAAGACTATGATATTGAAGTTTATAATCTTTCTTACAATAAATTAATGGATATTTTATCTGATTATTGTAATCCAGTATTAAGAGGAAAAAAGTTTTGCGTTATTAAATTTCGAAGGCAAGGTATTGATTATGATTTTAGTATTCCTAGATTAAATAATGATATTGGTTTAGATGACGATATTGATATGGATTTAATACCAAAAATTTATCCTAAAAAAGCTGCCGAAAGAAGAGATGTTACAATAAATTCAATGTATCTAAAACTTCCTGGAATGAAGTTGTCTGATCCTTACAACGGATTAGAAGATCTAAATAAAGGTGTAATAAAACATATATCTGATAAATCATTATATGATCCTAGAGTTGTTCTTAGGATAATGCACATATTAGCTAGAAGGGGAGAAAAGGTTGATAAAGATACAATTGAAGTTTGTAAAAGTTTAGTTGATGAATATAAAAATATTCCAATACAAAAAGTGTTTAATGAATGGACTAAATTATTAATGAAAGCTGATAAACCTTCTAAAGGACTTGAATTTTTAATTGATTGTAATTGGATTAAAAATTATCCTGAACTTGATATTTTAAGAGAAACAGAACAAAATCTAGATTGGCATCCTGAAGGAAATGTTTGGAATCATACAATGATGGTTGTAGATAATGCAGCCATACTTAGAGATAAAATTTATTATACATGGCAATTAGCATTTATGTTTGGAGCTCTATTACATGATGTAGGTAAAGTAAATGCAACAGCTGATGATTTAACTGCATACGGACATGATAAAGAAGGAATAGATATTGCTAAGAAATTTATGAATAGGATTTCCAGAAATTCTAAATTAAAGAAAAAAGTAATTAGTATTGTAAGATATCATATGAAACCTAGTGGTTTATACAAAAGCAAAGGTGGAATTAAAGGGTGGAGAAGGTTAAACAATAATTTAAGATTAGATGTGGCAGGATATTTTTCTTTAGCAGATCATGCTGGAAGAGGGGGAAACTCTTTAGATGATAAGTATGTTCCTTTTGAAAAATGTCTTGAACTTTATGAAAGATTTGGAGAAGGTGAAAAGAAAATTGAAGATGGGGGGATTGAACCATTATTACAAGGAAGGGATTTTGTTAAAATGGGTTATAAACCTGGAACAGAATTTGGAATTTTATTAAAAGAAGCTTATGAAATTCAAATTAATGAAAAGATTGAAGATAAAGATTTGTTATTAAATAAAATTGATTTGAGTTCTTTAAAAATAAAGAAAAAATAAAATTGTTATAATCTATAATTATCTTGTTACTTGAAAACCTTTAACTTTTTCCAACAATTTCTTTGCTCTATTATCCTTCTCAAAATGTTGTCTAACAGGTTCTAAAATTTCGTTGATTTTTTCTGTAACTGCTGTTTTAAGATCTCCTGGATGTAAGTCACCTTTTGCAAATGTTTTTTCCAATTGATCATAAGTCTCAAATGAAAGGTCTCCACCCCATTTTTCAGGTCGTTTTATTTCTAAAACAGGGAATTTTTCAAAGATAATATATTTACAATATTCCATAATTGGATTATCAACTATTTGTTTTTCAGGACAAAATGCTTTATTGATTTTTCTTTTAACTTCATCAGCTGGATCTGTCATAAATATTGCAGTATCTGGTTTTGATTTTGACATTTTAAGTTCAATTCCACGATCTGCTCCTGTTAAAGTTGTTTCAGGAGGTGCACTTAAACCCATTAACATATGGTGTGAAACTACAACAGGTTTCCAAAAGCCAAGTTTTGGTCCTACTTCTCTAGCTAACATGTTAACTTTTCTTTGATCCATACCTAATTGAGTTATATCTGCTTTCAAATGAAATATGTCTGCACATTGCATACATGGATAAAATATTTGTGCTGCTGATAATGCTTCTGACTCTTTTCTTCCCATAATTTGTGAACATCTTGTAATCCTTGAAACTGTATTTGCTCTTGCAATATTAACAACCTTTTTCCAATATTCGTCATCCGCCATTACATCTTTTGCCCATAAAAAGTCAATTTTATCAGTGTCCATACCGCAAGCTTTCCATGTTTCAATTTGATATTCTCCCACTATTCTGATTTTATCAAGGTCTCCGCCCATTTTATTGTTCATCCAACCGAACCAGTCAGCTACCCACATTTTAAATTTAATTCCTGCTTTTAGAATTTTGTTAACATTAATTGCTCTTAATGTACCTTGTGCAATATGTAAATGTCCTGAAGGTTCAAAACCGTCATATGCAATTGGTTGTTTTTTAGTTTCAAGTAAATTTTTTAATTCTTCTTCTGTGATTATCTCTTCACCAACTTGTCTTAACAAGTCCATTTTTGTTTCAATATCCATAATTTCACCTTTTCTTAAAAATAAAATAATTTCAACACCACTGTCAGGCATAAATAACATCTCAACTTCGTATTTGCTAATGCAAATCCTCAGGTCGTCTCGCTTATTCTGCGAAGCAGGTCAATTATGCAATATAGACAGTGGTGTCCATATCGTTATTTATTTTTTTTCTTTTTATTTAATTTTACCATTTGTTTTATCAAATAATTCGTATTTTCCATCGATTGTTTATTAAATTTTTCACCTAAAAATTTTGATGTGTCTTTGAATTTTTTTGCAATTTTATTCCTTTTTTTAAATTTAACATCGTTATATAATAATTTTGTTGATTTTAAATATCTATTTAATACTATCTTTGAATATGGATTTAAAGTTAAAATGTCAGCATATAACTCTGCATCTTCATCAAACAATCTTCCCAGCATTTCCATTCGTATTTGATAAATTGGACTATAATATTTTTTTGATGATTTTAGATTAAATTTTAAATCTTTTAATGATATTCCTAATGCAATTGTTGAAAAATGCCTTAAACATTGGATTACAGCCATCTCCTTATCGTGTTTATCAGGAGTGGTTATGATAATGTTTGCACCATGTTTTTTTAGAAATCTTTTATACCAGGAAATGTAAGATTTACCTCTTGCAGGACAAATTACATAATTTTGTTTTTCAATGGATTTCGTTGGACCAAACACAGGATGACCGCCAATTACTTCTGCTTTTGAATATTTTAACATTGCTTTTACTGGAGCGACTTTAATTGAAGTGAAATCTGTGAGTAGGGCTGTTTTTTTTACAAAAGGAGCGACTTGTTTGATAACTTTTAATGTTTTATCAATAGGAACTGTGATTATTACTATATCACCCTGTTTAGCAGCTTCAATAGGAGTGATTTTAGTTCTATGTGTGGCCAGAATGACTTTATATTTGTCTTTTTTGAATAATCTGGCAAATGTAGTACCCATCATACCTGTTCCGCCAATGATTGAAATGGTTTTTGGTTTCATTTTAATATATATATTTTCAATCATTAATAAATTATATATATTTTTGATTAAAATTTGATAATAGCACTGGACATTTTATAGTAAGATTTAAATAATTTGAATTTAAAAGTATAATTTACAATGATTTCTGTATCAATGCTAAATGCTTACCTATATTGTAAGAGAAAATTGTTCATTGAACAGGTTTTAGGATTAAGAATCGATATACCAAAAGAAGCTACAATTAAGGGGAGTGTTAGACATTATGCGTATGAATTAATTAATAATTATGAAAAATCTATAATTGTTTCAATTAAAAAAGTTCCCAAACTTGATGATTTGAAAAGGTTGTATAAATCTCAATATTTGAAGTATTTGAAGCAAGCATTATTGAAGTTTAGAAAAGAATTGAGAGATTTGGATATTAACTTGATTGAATTTTTTAAAACAGTTAGTCCTTTTATTATTGCAGAAGCATTTTATCGTGCAGAAACATTGCTACCATTTATTCAAAAAACAGGTTTTTTAGGTGAGGATCTTTGGGAAAATCTTGAACCTAAAATACAAGCAGAAGTTTTTGTAGGATCTGATAATCTTGGAATGAGGGGAAAAATAGATCAATTAGAAGTGTTTAAGGATGAATATGTTCCTGTTGAATTAAAGACAGGTAAGATGCCTCAGGAAGGTGTATGGCATTCTCATAAGATCCAATTAGCTGCATATTGTATGTTATTGGAAGATAAGTATAATAAAATTATAGATAAGGGATATGTAAGGTATTTAGATGAAAGAGAAAAAAGATTGGTTATATTAAATCCTTTCATAAGAGATTATGTGAAGGAATTAATTGAAAAGGTTAATAATTTGTTTGGGAGTAAAGAAGTGCCTGATTTTGCTGATTCTATTAATAAATGTAAGATTTGCGAGTTAAAGGACGTTTGTCACGACAAAGTTGCTGTTGAAAAGTTATTAGTAAAACTAAATAAAGAACAATAGAAACGTTTAAATATAACTTAATACTGCTTTATAGTTAATACATTATGTTATTTATATTCATGGAGGCGATAGATTATGGCTGAAGAAGGTAAAGTTTTTTCAAAACAAATCATAGGTAAAACAGTTGTTAGTAAGAACGGTAAAAGGTTTGGTGAAGTTGGCGATATTATCTTTGAAACTAGGAGTGGAGAATTAATCCATATGGTCTTAAAAAGTCCTACATCTTATACAGAAAAGTTAGAACTTGAAAAAGATAAATCAGGAGCAATCTTAGTTCCATTCAGTGCTGTTATTGCAACTGGCGATTTTATGGTAATTGCTGAAGAAGATATTATTTAAATTATTTATTTTATCATTTAAGGGGGTTTTAAATGGCGTTAGGTATAGGTACAAGCGATAAATGCATTCTAAGATTTTTATATGATAAATCAAATTCTGAAAATCAAGATGAATTTCAACTAGAAGATTTAATGAATGATATATTTCAAGTTCAGGAAAGTTGCGATCAAAAATTTTATCATATTTTTGAAAATGATCTTTTATCAGATTCAAGTATTTATTCTGATCTTGAATATTTGGAATCACGTGGTCAACTTAAATTTGAAGATGATAAAGTTAAAATTACAGAAATGGGAAAATATTTTGCTAGCTTGTTTTCTTTTTCTAAAGATATAACTAATAAGATTGAAGATCTTTATAATAACTAATTTTTAAATTAAATTTATAAACCAGTATGATTTCTTAATTTATAAAAGAGGTTAAAATGTTTAAGTGGTACGGTATTTTAGGAATTATAGGAATTATATTTGTACAACTTAATTTTGTTCTCAGAATTGAACCTTTTGCAAGCTATTATTTTATTATTGTATGGCCTGCTTACATTCTATTAATGGATGCAATTGTTTATCATATTAGCAGAAAGTCTTACATTAATGATCAACCTATGAAACTGTTGTTCTTATTTTTTATTTCTGCTGTTTTATGGTGGATTTATGAATTTATCAATGTTTATGTTGGTAATTGGAATTATAATACTGTTACAGGGTGGGAAGCTTTAGGAGGAGTATGGAGAAAATCGTTATATTTTTCAACAGTGTTGCCTGCTTTATTTTTAACTGCGGAATTTGTGAAGTCTTTACACATTTTTGATAAGTTAAAGTTGAAACATAAACATAAGATTTCAAAAGTTACAATTTATTCAATGATAGTTGTTGGATTAATATGTTTCGTTTTACCTGTATTGTGGCCAATATATTTTTATCCTTTAATTTGGCTGATATTTTTCTTAATTTTAGATCCTATCAATTATATGCATAAAGAACCATCATTATTACAACATTTTGTTGACCGTAAGGTTGGGATAATTTTAATTTTAGCGTTAGCTGGATTAATTTGCGGTTTTTTATGGGAATTTTGGAATTTTTTGGCAATTAATAAGTGGCATTATAACATTCCTTTCCTTGGTTTTTTTAAGGTGTTTGAGATGCCAATTCTAGGTTATTTAGGTTATATTCCATTTGCATGGAGTTTGTATGCTGTTTATCATTTTATTAATTCTTTGTTTAAAAAGAGAGAGAAGGATATTATTTGATTAATTATAGAAATATTTATAAATATAAATAGCAAAGTAGTCAATTATGGGGGAAATTAATACATTACTTGTACTTGGTGGAGATAATATTATTGATCGACATGATCTAGCTTATGATATTTATAATGATAATAAAGAATTAAACTTAGTTTTATCAGGCGCAACAAAACGTGATAATGCAATTGAAGATTCTGAAGCATATTCAATGAAACAATATTTAATGAATAAAGGAGTTTTGGAGGAACACATATTTCTTGAACCTGATTCACTTGATACTATGAGTAACATGGTTTTTTCAAGACCTATTGTTGAAGACAAATTATCAGCTGATATTAATAAAAGATTTGGTATAGTAACTGATCAATATCATATGGACCGAACTCTTTACATTGCAAAAAAAGTATTTTCTAGTAAATTTGACATTATACCTTATACAACAGAACATGCAGGTAATATAATTATTAATGCTAAAGAAAAGTTTGTTAAATATTCTTGGAAAGCAGATCTATTTTTATCAAAAGTTAAACAAGGTAATCTTGAACAATTTGAAAAATATGTTACGGAGAAAAATCCATTTTTTAATGACAATGCTCCTTTTGGATTTTATAAAACAGGATTAGCAATTTTTAGAATGTTTGGTTTTGGTAGATGATTTTTGAATTCTTTTTATTTATTAATTAAATCGTATAATTCAGAAATGTTTAGTTCAAATGCTGCAACTGGCATGTCTAAGTCGAAGTTTTTAAGGACTTGCGGATGCAGTTCTCCAATATATGCAATATCTTTACCTTTTACAGAAACTCTTGCAACTCTGCCTTCTATAAAAGAATCATGTTTTGTTTCCCGCATATCATATTCTACATTTAACATTCTAAGAACATAGTCAAGGATTTGTTTTATTTCTGTGTAGTCTGAATTTTGATGAGCTGATGCAACTGCAATTCTTTCATAATCGATTATATTTTCTTTCTTTTTTACTGTAACTAAACCTTGTTCGAATATTTTTTGCGGATATTCAACATGTTTATTTTTTGATAAAATTTCCATTAAAGTTGGTAGTAGCCAATTTCTAACAACTGAATATGATTCTGTCATAAATTCTTCAATTTCAATTACACTGAATTCTTCAACATTCATTTTTTCAAATATTATTTCTTTACTTGATAGGATTGGAGACATTGTTTCTTGATAACCAAAGCCAACAATTAAATTTCTGATTATATCAATAAATTCCATTAGTTTTGTTGATTCTCCTATTGTATAAGATGTTAGTGGAAGGGTAGGGATTTTATTGAAATCGTACATGATTGCAACTTCTTCAATTACATCAATATCATGGATAATGTCTGCACGGTAATGCGGTATTAATACATTACCTTTATCATATTCAAATTGTGCTTTTTGCAATAATTTTTTAATTTCTGTTTCTTTTAGATCAAGACCTGTTAATTCTTTAATTCTTTCTTTTTTAACTTTTATTTTTTCATGTTTTATTAAAGGTGTTTTTATTGTTTTATTATCATATTTGATTTTGATAGAATAAATTTTAAATCCTCTATCATGCAATGCTTGAGCAAAAATATTTGTAGCGATATTAATTGTTTCCATATCTGTTCCTGTAACTTCAAAAAATAAGTTCTCTTCTCCAATTTCAATTTTACCTGTTGTATTTGAATTAATAATAGGAGGGAAACTTAACACTTCATTTTTACTATCAATTAAAATGGGATATTTTTTTGCACTTTCTAATATCCAAGCGTATTTTTGACCTGCTGGATGTGATTCTAATATTTCTTGTTGTGTCATTGGTCTTTTCCATTCTAAAGGTTTAAACTCAATTGATTCTGGATCAACTGCTTTATATTTAATTGGAAATGTGATTTTATCATATGAATAAATTCCTATTGCTGCTTTTAATCTTTTTCTTCCAAAACTTTCACATAATTTTTCTTGCAATTGAATAATTTGTTTAATTAAATAATCGTCAATTTTATGACCTTTTGCAATAAAAGAACAGATGTAAGGTCTGACTTTTTTAACTGATTTATCGACGATCAATTCATAGGATGAATCGTGAATTTTAATTTTTGGAATTCCTTTATTTTTTCCAAGAACACCTTTAATTAATCTTGCCGCACCTTCAACACTCCATAAATAAGGCAAATTAGTATCGTCAAAATTAACTTTTGCTTCATCGGTTTTTTTATCATACTCTTCTAATTCACCTTTTCCAAATTCAACAAGATCCTCTACTTCTTCAATCTTAAGATTTTTTCCTACAAGATTGTTCAAATCTTTTAATGAAAAGTTTATTGTTGGCATTTAATATTTCACCATGCTATTTCTTAAAAATTCTAAATCAGGGCTGAATAATTTTCTGATATCTTTAATTCCCATATTAAACATTCCAATTCTGTCAATACCCATTCCCCACGCAATTACAGGAATTTCTTTTCCAACCAAAGGTTTTACTAGTTCTGGTCTGAATACTCCTGATCCGCCTAATTCAATCCAACCAAGGTCAGGATGTTTTGCAAACAGTTCTGCACTTGGTTCTGTAAATGGGAAATAAGCTGGTTTGATTTTAATTTGATCTGTTTGTGCAAATTCTTCTGCAAACATTTTTAATAATCCTTTTAAATGTTGAAAGTTAAGTCCTTCTTCAACAACAATTCCTTCTGTTTGATAAAAATCAACATTATGGGTTGCATCAATTACATCATATCTAAAACATCTTGTAATTCCAAAATATTTTCCAGGAATTTTAAGATCTTTCGATCCTAACATTCTAGCTGAACATGCTGTTCCTTGAGTCCTTAAAACATGTCTTTTTGTTCTTTTATCGTCGAACTCGTACTGCCATCCTTTTGATCCTGTATTATATCCATTTTCATGTGCTGCTTTTACTTTTTTAATTATTTCTGGATCTAGTTTAGCGTATTTTGGTTCTTTAATATAATAAGCGTCATGAATGTCTCTTGCAGAATGGAATTGAGGCATAAATAATGAGTCCATATTCCAGAATTCTGATTCTACTACTGGACCGGTCATTTCTGAAAAGCCAAGACCAATGAATTTTTTCCTAACCCAATCGAGAAATGCTCTATATGGCTGTTTCTTTCCTGCAGAAATTTTTGGAACATTAATTTTAACATCATAATGTCTGAATTCTTTATTTTTCCAACTTGATTTTTGAATAATGTCTTGAGTTAGCCTATCAATAATATCTTTTGCATCAATTTTTTGTTTAGCCAATTCTTTTCCTATTGGCGTGAGTTTGTATGTTTTTGTTTTTTTCAGTTCTGTTTTAACTATTCCTTTTCTTTTACTTAGATTATCAAATGCAAATTTGTCTGTGTCTGATAGTTTATCTTTTTCAATAGGAAATGTTTTTTGCAACAATTCTTGTTCAAAAGTAGGTTTTTCTAACAGTTTTTTACCAGGATTTGTTATTTTTGCAAAGAGTTTGTCGTCTTGCTTTTTTATATCAATTGCAGCTTTCTTTTTTAATACTCCAATACAAATATTAATTTCGTCTTTTGACAGTTTTGCTTCCATTTGAATGTCATTAATTGATAGTTCTCCTTTTTCGTCTAGAACTTTTAAGAATCTTATTTCTGGCAAGTCAATTTTTTGGTAAAGGGATCCATTTTTGTCCAGGATAATGATTTCTTTAACTTCTTCTTTAAGTTCTAGCACTTTTTTGTTCTGAAGCCATTGCAGGGCTCTCATAACTTCTACATCTTTTAATTTTGATAGATTTATTAGTTCTGTGTATTCATTTGTTTTATCTAGATGTGGAAGTACTTTTCTTTCCAATGGTGCTAATGTTTTAATTATGTCCTGTACATTCATAGGATAAATAGATTTAAAACTCATATTTAAAGGTTTGGGGAGAAAGATATTAATTTTATAAATTAGATTTCATAATAATTTATTACAATAACTTTATATATTTCATTAAAATCTTAAAAGAAATGGATATAATAATAATAATCTTATTAATTGCATGGTTTATTGTAATAAGTAGTATTTATTCTGTATTAAGAAAAAATCACCCTAGTGAATATGAACAAATGGGAAAACCTTCTATTTGGAAATTTGGATTAACTCATTTAGCTATTTTGTTTGGCACTAAAAAATTGCCTGAAGATAAAACTTTAGGCGGCTTATTAATTACATATAGAATTATCGCAGTATTAATCTTAGTTCTTCTAGTTGTTATG
>JBHPGL010000046.1:0-10646 GCA_042570655.1 Nanobdellota archaeon
TTATTCATTTTTAGTTCATCAATATCTGAGAAATCTAAATCTTTATTATGTAACAAATCCCTTCTAAATTCATTTAAGAAAACTATTTGATTCTCCATTTGATTTTCTATTGTACTCATCATTTTCCAACCCCTCTATCGCCCTACTTAACACTAGGTAACATATATTCATTTATAAATCTTTCGACATTTACAACTAAATAGTGACTAATTATTCAATTTCATCAAATAAAAATTGATCATTTTCTCAGTCGCTCTAACCCCAGATATTGTCTGGTCAGTATCAACTCCAACAGTTCTAATAGGCTTATTCCCACCATTTTTCCAATCTATATCGGTTTGCACTATTGCATCTGTCTTACCGCCAGGAGGTATAATACTGTTATAATCAAGTAATGCAGGCAAATCAATATCTAAATCCATAAATATTAATCTTGTAGCATTCATGATAGCATCATATCCACCATTTCCAACAGCACTTCTTTCATAAACCTTGCCATCAAACTCAACCTTAACATAGCCAAATTTAGATCCAGACAGGTTCACATTTGCACTTGCTTCCAAATACTTAAACGGCCTAACCTTATCTTCTTCAAGTAAAGGTATCAATAAAAAGTAAAGATCTTCTTGAGTTATATCATCTTTATTTTCACCCAAATCCCTAACTTTTTCAACCAATTTATCAACAATTTTATCTTCTAATTCTAAACCCATTTGTTTAAGATTCATTTTAATTGAAGATTTACCTGCATGTTTACCAAGTGCATATTCAGCATGAAAAAAACCAAACCTTTCAGCTGTTAATTTATCAATGTACAAATCACCTTTTTCATCACCGTTAGCATGTACAGATGCAGTTGTTGTCTTACTTCCCTTACCTACAATAGATTCCCAATATCCCATTCTTCTTCGAGATATCCGTTCAACAAACATAGAAATTCTATTAAAATTTTCTTCCAAAAGACCAAAATCATAATCAAGCATATCTTTAGCACTAACAGCAACAGGATACAAACATGCATTACCTGTCCTTTCACCTAACCTATTCAATGTAACATGAATTCCATCAACCCCTCCCTTAATCGCAGCTAATGAATTTGCAGTAGACAAATCATAATCATTGTGCGCATGGAAATCTAAATGTACATCAAATGCATCAACAAGTTCAGAAATAAATTCTTCAACTTCCCAATAACTTAGCACTCCAAGTGTATCTGGCAGCATTACTCTTATAACTCCAACATCTACTAATGATTCAACCATATTATATACATGTTCCCTACTTTCTTTCATTCCTCTTGACCAATCTTCTAAATATACATTTACATCCATATCTAATGAACTAGCATAATCAACAACATCACATACATTATTAACATGTTCAGAACATTCCTTACCTAATTGACCGTTACAATGTGATGCAGATCCTTTTGCTAATAAATTTACAGTTCGACATCCATTATTATAAATCCAATCTACACTTTTCTTATCAATAAATCCAAGGACTTCTACATCTTTTAATCGACCAATTGAATTAGCATAGTTACAAATATTTTGGATAGCAATTTCATCTTCTTTAACAGCTTTAGCACTGCTAATTTCAATTCTATCAACACCTAGATCAAACAGCATTTTAGCAAGTATCAATTTCTCTTCGCTGTTAAATGATACTCCTGGTGTTTGTTCACCATCTCTTAATGTTGTATCCATCAATTCAACTTTCTTATTCAATTTCATTTTCATATAGTCCTCTATCTATTGTTTTTCGATTACCATTCCAGAAAACAGAACGGCCTTAGCAAATAATAATAGCAATACCAATAGCAAGAATCATACTAACAATTTGTAAAGCTATTGATTTCATATAATATCCATAGTTGTTTTTATATTTAAATGTTCCTATATTATCATTAATATAAACACTACTGCCTATATTGCATAATTAGATAGTTTCACAGAAAATGCGAATCGACCTTAGTCTGAACATTTGTGAAGACTAAGTTGAGGGGCCGTTTATGCTCGGCAGTAGTGGTTATTAATGTTAAAACTCACATAGAACAAATATCACTGAAAAACTGATTTTTTTTATCATTCAGTATATTACAGCACCTTAACTTAAGTTCATTATAAATATTTACTTTTTCTGTCCATTTTTTCATTTCGTTAACTGCATCTTTAATAGAAAGATTATAATCTTTTCTTAAATCATAATATCCAAACACTTTCCTTTCATTTAAATGTTCATGAACATAACTTATTTTTGATTCTAAATATTCCATATTCCTATAAACTTCAAAAATACTATATTCAATTAACATGTGGCATGCATTTAATAAAAACAAATTTTTTGTATTTAACTTTTCAAACATTTCAATCTGTTTTTCAACCATATATTCAGTTTTAGTAATAATTTTAAGAGGCCGTTTTGGATCTTTTGGTTCAAACTGTAATCTAAACTGTAAAGTTGTCTGTACATTATCAATCCTGTCAACATTTTTAGCAATCACACCAACATCATGCATTTTATAATCTAAAGAATTCTTATCCAAACCATATCTCATCACCAAATCGTCATAAATAATATCCATATAATCATGATAATGTTGATACTCTTTTTTTGGTATCAAAGATTTTCCGTGATGAGGATTTGTTAACTTTTCAGTAAAATTATAAATTTCTTGAGGATAAGAAATCCCACAATTAACTAATTCATTTAATAATTTTTTAGGATTAATAACACAATTTTCTAAAACATCATGAAGTAGATCAACACATAATATTCCTTCTCTGAACGGATGTTCAACTATTCTGCCTGATTTTGGATCAATTATCGTAGTCAGATCTTTTGCAATTAAAAACGCTCTGTAAGAATGAATAAAATAAGGATTACCGCATGTTCTTACTTCACCTGTAGTATCATGGTATTTTTTAGCTAACCTAAAAACATTTGCTACATTTTCATTACCATCACAAATTTCCATTAATTCATCTTTAGAAATAAAATATTTGTCATCTTTGGTAAATTTATCACCATCAATGACGTCTTTAAAATTAATAATTTTTTGCTTAATATGCTCTCTCAAATCCTCTTCTTTTTGAGATACAGGTATTAAAAGATCCAATCCTAGCTTTTCCATAATAATAAAAATTCAAATATGTATATAAATATATGCTGTATATGTATATACTAATATATATTTCTAAAAAATTAAGACACAGATACTATTATCCTATTGCTAAATCTTTAAAAACCCTAATAATAAATTATAACTAAATGATATTCGGGAAATATCCAACAGGATTTTTTGGAATAGAAGAAGAATTCTTTATATTAAATCAGGATCTAAAACCAACACCAAAGGTAGATATCTTCCTTAAATCAATACCAAGATCATTATTAACAAACAAAATAATCTACCACGAATTCCATAAATCTCAAATAGAAATTAACTCAGGAGTATGTGAAAATATTGATCAGGCTAAACAAGATATAACCTACTTGAGAAACATTCTAAAAGATATAGCTAAAAAAAACAATCTTAATTTAGCAGCAATTGGAACACACCCTACAGCAGATTGGAAAGATGGAATATTAAATCCTAACTACATTAGAAACATTGAAAGAAGACAACAATATCAAGCTTATCTTACATGCGGCATGCACATTCATTTTTCAATGCCAAACGCAGTTACAGCATGCAAAACAATAAATGCCCTTCAATACCTTATCCCTTTTCTAATTCCATTAACAGCAAACTCACCATTTGAAAACAACAAATACAGATACACACAAGACCAAAGAATTAAAATAATTGAACAGGCTCATACTATTAAAAACAAGACATATGCAGGAATAGCTCCAAAAGATTTAACTAACTCTTTAAACATTAACAACTGGACCAAATTAAAAAAATCAGTAAACATTCCTATGTATTGGGATATTAGACCAAACTTAAAATATGGTACAATTGAATTCAGAACATTTGATGTTCAACCTTCAGCAGAACATTCAACATCATTTGCACAACTCCTCCAAATTTTAATTCATGAAATTATGAGAAAAAACCTTGGCATCCCATACATTTCAAGACAACAACTCTTCGAACTAAGAAATTGTGCAATTAAAGATGGAATGAAAGCAATATTCAAAACAAATACCATTAAAGATTATTGGACAAAATTATTAATACCATTCATAAAAGATGCATTAAGCAAATATACAATATCTAAAAAAGATATAGATCCAACATTAAAATTAATCAAAAAGAACTTTGCACAACAACAAATAGAAATATTTCAGAAAACAAAAAATTTAAACAAAATAACAGAAAAATTCACAAAATCATTTTAATCCTAACAATCTCTTAGCATTTCCAAACAAAATATTATCTTTATCTTCTTTAGGAATATCTAACTTTTTTAATTTTAACAATTCAACTTCTGTATCCATGTAAGGTGAATCACTTCCAAACAATAATTTATGACTACCTCCATTTTCAACCATTTTTTTAATTGTATAACTGCTTGACTTTAATGAACTTTCAACATATAAATTAGGATACTTTGCAACTTTATGAAATACAATTGGTTGAGCATCTGCAAAATGCGCTAAAATAATGTTTAATTCAGGCACCATTTTTGCAATTTTACATAACCTTTCTGGATCAGTTAAATAATTATGATACCTTTTTGTATGAATTAATAATGGTAAATTATTCCTTGCGATTATTTTGTATAAGATTATATGTTTCTTTTTTAATGGATCAAAATTTTCAGATTTAGGATGTAGTTTTACTCCCTTAAATCCAATATCAATTAAATTCTGTAATTTTTCAGGAGTCATTCTGTCAGGATTAAATCTTAAGAAAGGAATAAATTGTTTTTTCTTTTCAATTAATTTTAACAATTTAATGCTTGATAGAACAGGACCATCTTCTTTTTCTTTAAATGGAAATATAACAGCTTTAGTTATACCTAATTTCTTCATATTTCTAGCTAAGTCTTTCAAGTTTTGTTTAGCTCCGTCAATGTCCTCCCCAACATGACAATGAAAATCAATTATCATAACTGTATAGTGAGTACAAGTACTATATAAACATTGCTATAAATCCCCCTAATTTTGGTTAAAGTTACAAATTATGTGTTAGCGCCAGGTTTATACGCGTAACGTACCTTTTCTTGTAGTACTGGAGTCATAGAAGAGAAGGCATCTAGACTCGTTGGTGATAACCTATAAAGTTATCAACCACGGAGCGCGCTAACACTTTAATTTAACGTTAACCAATTTATAATATATTTTTCACCCAAATATTTATATACCAAACATGTTTAAAAAGCCTTATGGGGGTCAGTTTTAAGAGAATATATATAGCAGTATTTATATGTTTAATTATATATCTTTCAACATTTATATTAGAAGGATGTTCATCAAATCAGATTAATTCTAATGTAATTATTGATAATGAAGTTAATTCAACTATTAATGAAATCAACTTTTTAGGTGAAACAAAGAAAAGTGCTTTATTCATAATTGCCCAGGATAAATTTCGTGATGATGAATTAGAAATACCTTACTTAGCATTAAAAGATGCAGGAATAGATGTAAAGGTAGCATCAATTACAAATGAAATGTCAAAAGGAATGTTAGGTAAAGAAATTATTCCAGATTTAATTGTAAAGGAAGTAAAGATACAAGATTATGATGCTATAATTATTGTTGGCGGATCAGGTGCACCTGAATTAGCAGATCATATCGAAGTTATTTCTTTATTAAATAATGCAAAAAATTCAAATAAAATTATTGCAGCAATTTGTTTTGGTCCAGTAGTTTTAGCAAAAGCAGGTATTTTAGAAAATAAAAGGGCAACAGTTTTTGCTACAGATGATTCTCAAAAAGCTTTAATTGAAGGTGGAGCACATTTAATTAGACAGAATGTAGTTAGAGATGATAATATTATTACTGCGAATGGTCCGAGTGCTTCTGAACAATTTGCAAATGAATTATTGATTGCATTAACTTAAACATTAACTTAAAAAAGTGTTAATGCCATGCGAAGTACTCGTATCTTAGAAGCGAATGTGTCTAGACTCGTTGGCGGCATCTAAAATCACATAAACCACGGAGCGCATTAACACTTTAATTTTAAAAAATTATTACTTAAACATTAACTTTATAAACAACCCAAAATAATTCTTATTATGATATTTGATCCAACATTAGTATTAATAGTTAAATATATTATAGCAATATTTTTTATCATAACAGGAATATTAAAAATCCCGCATTTGAAAGATTTCTACATAATCGTACTCGAATATCAAATTATAAAAAAACCATTAGCAAAAATATTTGCATACACTTTGCCATTCATAGAAATTATTATTGGAGGATTATTAATAGCAAATATATTTCCGTTTTATATTACATTAATCATATTTTTATTAACAACATCTAATTTAATTGCGATTGCATTTGTATTAATCAGAAAACTTAACATTCAAAATTGCGGTTGTTACGGTTTGGCAATAAAATCACCTGTAAACAATTTAAAATTAGTAGAAAACATTTGCTGGTTCTTATTAACCCTTTACATTTTCCTTGCAACAATTATTTAGGAACAGCTTTAACTCCAGGAATATATTTCTCAGGATCAACTACAACATCAATAATGCAAGGCTTTGAAGATGTAAAAGCTTTCTTCAACATAGAAAAATCACTAACCTTTTCAATCCTATACCCCTCACCACCGCAAGATTTCGCAAAATCAGCAAAGTTAGGATTAACAAAACTTACTCCAAACTCTTTAAATCCATATCTTTCTTGTTCTTTCTTAATATTCTTCAATTTAGAATCATTAAATACTACAACTTTAATTGGTAAATTATTCATTACTGCAGTTGTAAAGTCAGCCATTAACATGGAAAAACCACCATCACCAGTTACACAGACAACTTGTTTCTTAGGATAAGCTAATTGACATGCTAAAGCTCCTGGCAAACCAAATCCCATACTTGCCATGTTAGCAGATAAATATGTTCTTTGACCATCACAAATAAAATCTTTGTAAAGCCAATATGTATGATCACCTACATCAGAACAGATTATTGCATCTTTATTAACAACTTTTTTAATTTCTTGAATTACTCTGCCAGGAAATAACGGCACAGAATCATTTTTACTATACTCTATAATTAAATTTTCATGTTCTTTCCTAATCTCATTAATATTTTTAAAAAATTCTTCATCTTTTTTTTTCTTATCAACTTTCTCTAATAATTTACAGATAAACTCTTTTGCATCAGATGTAACTCCTGCTTTAACAGCAAATGTCTTTCCAACTTTAGCATTATCATGATCGCATTGAATTATTACCATATCTTTCCTAACCAAATTTTTCTGTCTAAATCCAGATCCAACAATAATTAATAAATCACCCGAACTTACTGCTTTAGAGGCGTAAGGAGTTCCGATTGATCCTAAAACTCCCATAACTAAAGGATGAGTTTCTTTAACAACACCTTTTGCTCTTGAAGTTGTTGCAATTGGAGCATTTAATTTTTCAGCTAACTTTAAAAATTCCTTACCACAATCTCTAATTCCCCAACCCCCAAATAATACAGGTTTTTTAGATGAATTAATCAATTTAACAATCTTATCAATATCTTTTTCAGTAGGACTACTTTTCCCACTAACAATATGTTCGGATGGATCAAGAATTGTTGTCGACAAAGGTTCTGCTAAAACATCTGTAGGCGTTGATAAATGTGCAACACCATGATTTGCATATGCAGTTTTTACTGCATTCATGACTAACCTTGTTGCTTGAGATGAATCTGCTAGAACTTCACTGCTAACACAGAATGGATGAAATAGTTCTACTTGATCAATCTCCTGGAAAGCTTCACTTCCAAGATAAGGTTGAGCAACCTGTCCTGTAATTGCAAGTACAGGTGCTTTATCAGTTGCAGCATCTAATAATCCTGTAATTAAATTTGTACTACCTGGTCCTGCAATTGATATACAAACCCCTAGATTACCGGTAGCTTTTGCATATGCGCAAGCCATAAATGCAGCTGTTTCTTCATGTCTTGTAAGAATAAACTTTATGGTTTTTTTCTTTCTAATAGATTCAAATATTGGTAAGTTAGAATCACCAGGAATACCAAAAATATACTTTACACCTAATGCTTTTAATTGATCAACAATTACATCTGCAACTATAGTGGTTACTTTTCCTTTTTGTTCTTCACCATAATTTACAAATGCTTTCTTTGAAGCTCCGCAGATAGGACAAGTCCAATCACCAGGAATATCATCAAATTTAGTACCAGCATCAATCCCAGAATCAGGATGACCTTTATCTTCATTATATATCCAATTGCAAACAGTACATCTAAACTTCATCTAATCACCTATAATATAAATAAATTATTTTGTTATTTAAATTTATGGTTAAATTTTATAACCTTTCAAGAACTCCTTACTATACTCTCCAAACCGATTTTCTTTAATAGCTTTCCTAATCTCTTTCATCATATTCTGTACAAAATAAACATTATGGTAAGAAAAATATATCTTTGCATTTGGCTCTCCTACTCTATTCAAATAATGCAAATATGCTTTCGAATACTTAGAACAAACTTTACATTTACAATCTTCATCCAAAGGACTAAAATCTTCTTTATACTGACTTTTATTAATTTTTATTGGACCTTTTGAAGTAAATATTAAATTATGCCGAGCATTTTGAGTTGGAAATCGTGAATCAAATAAATCAATCCCCAATCCAACACAATTAAGTAAATCAATAGGATTACCTACACCCATAATATACCTTGGTTTTTCCTTATTTATTTTATTATAAACATCAACACTTACTTTTGCCATCTTATTAAATGTATCACGATCTTCACCAATTGCAAGACCGCCAATTGCGTATCCATCAAAATCAAGTCCAGCAATAAATTCAGCACTTTTCTTTCTTAATTCAGGATACATCCCGCCTTGAGAAATCCCAAATAATAATTGTTTATCATCTAAATGCGCTTTCTTACAAATCTCTGCCCATTTATGAGTTCTGTTAGTTGCTTCTACAACTTCTTCCTTATTATATTCAACTAAAGGCATATGATCAAATGCCATTGCAACATCACTTCCAATCCCTTCTTGAATCATCATACTCTTGCCCGGAGTTACTAAATGTTTACTTTTATCCCATGGATTTCTAAAAGTAATTCCTCGATCATTTACATTAATTGTTAAACTTGGATTAATCATTTGAAATCCGCCAGAATCAGTAAATATTATATTTTTAACATTCATAAATTTATGAATTCCACCAGCTTTCTTTAAAAAATCAGTTCCAGGATTAAGGTAAAGTACAAATGAATTTGAGATAAAAGCTTCTGTGCCTAATTCATTTAGCATATCATTTGTTAAGAATTTAGCAGCCATTTTAGTTACGACTGGCATAAAGAAAGGTGTTTCTATTTTACCGTGTCTTGTTGAAAGAATTCCACTTCTCCCACCATTTGATTCTGCTTTTAATTTGTACATAATAAGAAAAATAATTGTTTGTTTTTTAATTGTTTTGGTTTTAATAATAATAATAATAAAATTGAAAATTTTCCGAAAATAAAGGGAAAATTTTATAAAAGCAATCCCCTCAATAGATAATATGAAATATGTTATGGGGTTATTGTTGGGAAGTGCATGTATATTATCTGGTTGTACTCAGAATTCTAATGTTGAAAATCAAGTTCAAATAGAAGAAAATTCATCAGAATATATTAATAATTGTAAAAATCCTATCCAATTTAAAAATGATGAAATTAAGAAAAATATTTTGATTTCAAATTTATCAATAGACATATTTAGTTTTGATAGTTCATGTGAAGATATGAAAATATCAAGTTTAAATTACATCTATAATGATCACATAAAAGTAAAAAATTTGATAAATGAAAATAATTATCAAGATAATTGTTCTGATAGAATTAAAGAAATAGATGAAAACATATTAAAAATGAATGTATGTATACACCGAAATTTATCAATATTACCTCTTTCATATGATCACATTGAAAGTACAAATTGTAATGAAAATGATATAGAAAATTTAATAGAGGTTATTGTAGATAATCAGGAAATTAACGAGATTGATAAATCCTTATATTTTAATGAGCTGATTAATGATTTTATTCAGAAAAATCCTAATTATAAAGAAAGGTCTGATAAAGCAAGAGATAAAGCCTTTTCATGTCTAAAAGATAAATTTTCCCTAAATGAAATTGAAACAAATTATTATAGTTCTATTTTAGATATTATTGAAAATGAAATGATGCATAATATTACTAATTTAGAAAAACTAAATAGTGTATATGAAGCTAGGGATTATCTCTTAGGTTCAATCAATACTAAAATTTTAACAGTAGATGAAATCAAAGGATTAAACCATAAAAACAATGAAACATATAATAAAATATCAGCATATATTGATGAAAATAAAATCCAAGGATTAGAAGATTTTCTAATAAAATTTAATAAAGATATGGAAAGTCTTAATACTTATGTTTCTGATTTAACTTCTAAATAATAAAAATCTTTATAAACAATATCTAACTAACTAAAACCATGACAACAATTAA
>JBHPGL010000047.1:0-10383 GCA_042570655.1 Nanobdellota archaeon
GGCAGTTCAGGAATTTATTATTGGTGGACATTTGCAAGCCTTGAAGGTACATATGTATATACAGGTTATTGTAATGATACAGCTAGCAACCAACAAAATACAGAAACAAGAGTATTAAATGTAGAAATTGATAAGCCAATAATCATAATAAATATCAATGATACAGAGGTAATTTATAATAATGAATCAGTATTAATAGATTGGGATGTTGCAGACCAATATATCAATTATACATATGCAAATGTAACATATCCTGATGACTCATTATTAGAAGAATTATCAAACCAATCTATTAACTTTAACTTTATTCCAGCTAACCTAACACAAACAGGTGAATATATTGTTACAGTTTATGCAAACGATTTGGCTGGAAATTCAAACACTACAACTGCCACATTTGAAGTTATCGATACAGGAATTCCACAAATAACATTGGTATCACCAGAAGAAGATGTAATATTAAATTATAATGATATTACATTTATTTGCAATGCAACTGATAATATTGGATTGAAAAATATTTCATTATATCATAACTTAACAGGAACATTCTTAGCAAACGAAACACAAGATATAACAGGATTAGCAAACCAAACTAACTTTACAATTAACAATATTGCTGAAGGATATTATATTTGGAGTTGTGAAGCATATGATACAGATGATAATGGTAATTTACATTTAAACAATCATTCATTAACAATAGATTTAACAGCACCAATATTTGAAAATGTTCAACCTTCGATTAATGCACAATATAATCAAACAAATGTAATTCCATTAAATATTAAATTAGATGATAATTCAACCATATTCGCAAACTTAACATATCCAAACAGTACTTCAATAACAATTCCATTAACATATAACGGAACAGATTGGTATTATAGTACAACATTCGGAGATACATTAACTATTGGTAATTATACAATTACATTAAATGCAACTGATTTAGCAGGCAATTCAAATACAACATCAACAAATTTCATAATTAACGATATAAATGCTCCATTAGTCTCAGATATATCTCCAACAGCAAATACATTATATAATCAATCTGATATAGTTGAACTTTCAGTAAATGTAACGGATTATTTCTATGATTATGTGGATACAGTAATAATACAAATAGTCGATCCAGATGGAACAGTAACAAATTATTCATTAACAGAATTAGACAACACTCAGATCTTCGACACTCAAAACTTTACAAATACAATCCTGCCAGGCAGATATAATATAACAATTTTTGCAAATGATACAAGTGGAAACATGAACTCAGCACAAACCAGTTATTTCAATGTGCAAGATATAACAAACCCATTAATATCAATAATCACTCCATTAAATCTAGATATCGTTGGATGGGATGTATTATTAAAAGCAAATGTAACAGACCTTGACCTTGAAGATGTTTGGTTTGAAATTAGAAACGGTTCATCAACATCAAGTTCATTAATCCAAGGAAATTATATGAATAATATTGACGACATTTATAATGCAACCTTATTTACAAATGAAACTTGGCCATATGACAATACATTAACAAATACAACTAACTTAACATTAATTGTGTATGCAAATGATACAAGCGGAAATCAATTCAATCAATCAACTACATTCATATTAGATAATACAATGCCAGGAATACAATTTGTTGCACCAACACAATCAGGCAGTTTCTATAATTCAAATTTCAATCTAGAAATTTATCTATCAAATCATAAATTGAACTATTCATACTATAACATAACAAACGCAAGTGGTGAAGTATTAACAAATGACATTGACCTTAACCAAGCATCGTATACATGGAATGATCTAATAAACACAAGCAATCTGGTTGAAGGCAATTATACAATCTTTGTCCATGCAGAAGATTGGTCAGATCCAACACATAACATTAACAATAAAACAACATGGTTCTATATAGATATTACTCCACCAAATGCAACAGTTGAAACAGGTGGTTGGATTACACCAACACCAGTAAACAACTCTTTTACATCAACTCAGACTCAAACATTCAATATGACATGTGATGAAACCTTCCCAGATACGATCTGGATAGATTTCAATGGAACAATAGATTCAACTCCTACTGGAAGTGCAGGAATTTATTATTGGTGGACAATCCCTAGCCTTGAAGGAACATATTCATATACAGGTTATTGTAATGATACAGCAAGCAATCAACAAAATACAGAGACAAGAGTATTGAATGTTGATATAACAGAACCATTGTATATCGAACCAATAACTCCTTTATTAAATTCACAATATAATCAAACTAATAATATACCACTAACAATTTGTGTAGATGAAAATTCAACATTGACAGCAAACATAACTTGGGATTCAACTTCACAATTATTAACATTAGATTATAATGGAACAGATTATTGTTATGAAAATACATTTACAAATACAAACTATTTGGATAATTATAATATTTTAATTAATGCAACAGATTTATCAGGAAATTCAAATCAAACTTCAACCAACTTTACAATTAATGATATTACAAATCCAGATGTATCAACAATTAGTCCATCAGGAATTGAATATAACCAGACAAATTCAATTTTAATTAATGCAAATGTAACAGATCCTTATTATAATAATGTTGATACTGTTATTGCAAACATTAGTTGGGACTCAACATACGAAATCGTAGAATTTACATATAATTCAAGTACAGGTCTTTATGATGGAACATTTACAAATACAAATATGATTGGATTATACAACATTAATATAATTGCAAATGATACAAGCAGCAATATTAATTCAAGTCAATCAAGCAACTTTACGATTAATGATATTACCACTCCAAGTGTATCAGATATTGCACCAGTAGCAAATACATTATACAATCAAACAGATATAGTAGAATTATCAGTAAATGTAACAGATTATTATAATGATTATGTGGATACAGTAATAATACAAATAATCGATCCAGAAGGTACTGTAACAAACTATACTTTAACAGAACTTGGCAATACTCAAATCTTCGACACTCAAAACTTCACAAATACTATCCTACCAGGAAGATATAATATTACAATCTTTGCAAATGATACAAGCGGAAATATGAACGCTTCCCAAATTAGTTATTTTAATGTTCAGGATATAACAGACCCAACATTTATCGAACCAACAATTCCTATATTAAATTCACAATATAACCAAACAGATAATGTTGCGTTAACAATCTGTGTAAATGAAAATTCAACATTAACAGCAAACATAACTTGGGATTCAACTTCACAATTATTAACATTAGATTATAATGGAACAGATTATTGTTATGAAAATACATTTACAAATACAAACTATTTGGATAATTATAATATTTTAATTAATGCAACAGATTTATCAGGAAATTCAAATCAAACTTCAACCAACTTTACAATTAATGATATTACAAATCCAGATGTATCAACAATTAGTCCATCAGGAGTTGAATATAACCAGACAAACTCAATTTTAATTAATGCAAATGTAACAGATCCTTACTATAACAATGTTGATACTGTTCTGGCAAACATTAGTTGGGACTCAACATACGAAATCGTAGAATTTACATATAATTCAAGTACAGGTCTTTATGATGGAACATTTACAAATACAAATATGATTGGATTATACAACATTAATATAATTGCAAATGATACAAGCAGCAATATTAATTCAAGTCAATCAAGCAACTTTACGATTAATGATATTACCACTCCAAGTGTATCAGATATTGCACCAGTAGCAAATACATTATATAATCAAACAGATATAGTAGAATTATCAGTAAATGTAACAGATTATTATAATGATTATGTGGATACAGTAATAATACAAATAATCGATCCAGAAGGTACTGTAACAAACTATACTTTAACAGAACTTGGCAATACTCAAATCTTCGACACTCAAAACTTCACAAATACTATCCTACCAGGAAGATATAATATTACAATCTTTGCAAATGATACAAGCGGAAATATGAACGCTTCCCAAATTAGTTATTTTAATGTTCAGGATATAACAGATCCATTAATTTCGATCATTACTCCATTAAATCTAGATATCGTTGGATGGTCAGTATTATTAAAAGCAAATGTAACAGACCTTGATCTAGAAGATGTTTGGTTTGAAATTAGAAACGGTTCATCAACATCAAGTTCATTAATCCAAGGAAATTATATGAATAATATTGACGACATTTATAATGCAACCTTATTTACAAATGAAACCTGGCCTTATGATAATACTTTAACAAATACAACTAACTTAACATTAATAGTATATGCTAATGACACAAGTGGCAACCTATTCAACCAATCAACCACATTTATCCTGGATAACACTAAACCAGGTGTACAATTCGTAGCACCAACTCAATCAGGCAGTTTCTACAACAGCAATTTCAATTTAGAAATTTATTTATCAAATCATAAATTGAACTATTCATACTATAACATAACAAATGCATCAGGTCAAGTATTAACAAACGAAATAAACTTAAACCAAGCATCTTACACTTGGAATGATTTAATCAATGTAAACAATTTAGTTGAAGGTAACTACTCTATCTTCATCCATGCAGAAGATTGGAGCCAACCAATCCATAATATTAACAATAAGACAACATGGTTCTATATAGATAAAACTCTTCCAAACATAACTGTTGAAACAACAAGTGGTTGGATTGATCCAACTCCAGCAAACAACACATTCACAACAACTCAAACTCAAACTTTCAATATGACATGTAATGAAACCTTCCCAGATACAATTTGGATAGACTTTAATGGTACAATTGATTCAACTCCAACAGGCAACAATGGAATTTACTATTGGTGGACTATCCCAAGTCTTGAAGGAACCTACTCTTATATTGGTTATTGTAATGATACAGCTAGCAATCAACAAAATACAGAGACAAGAGTATTAAATGTAGATATAACAAAACCATATTGGGAAACCAATAAAACATTACCAGCCACCAATATAATCTATCATCCAGGAACAGATTATCAATTCAACGTTTCATGGAATGATAATTATAATATACACACAGTATTATTCAACCACAACTTTACTGGTTCATTAATAAATTCAACTCCAACAAACAGTGCAAATGATGAATATTATTATGATCTTTCAAGTATTCCAGTTGGAACTTATGTATGGAAATCATATGCAAACGATTCAGCAGGAAACATGAATGTAACAGATCAATGGACATATACAGTACTGCAAAATACAACCACTTGTTCATTAACATTTAATGAATCATCTCCATTAATATACGAAAAACCATTTATAGCATCTTGTGTATGTACAAATCCAGAAACCACTCCTAAACTATATAGAAATGGAACAGATATAACTTCAGAAATTGATCAACCAGTAATTCTAGGTGTAGATACTTATGAATATATTTGTAATATTAGCGAAACATATAATTATACATCTGCAGCAAATTCAAGTTCATTCCAAATAACTCAAGCATCAAGCGAAGTTAATCTTACATTAAACAATATTGATAATAACATAACAATTGAATCAGGTGAATTTGTAAATTTAAGTGCTTACCTAATCCATCCAACAGGATTAATTAACCTTTATGAAGATAACACTCAAATTAATACAGGTAATAATTTCATAACAAATTATTCACAATATATCCTTCCATTAACTCATAACATAACATTATATTATCCTGAAACACAAAATTATTCAGAATCAGTTGAAACTCATTTCATAATTGTTGAAGATACAACTCAAGCAAATATTACAATTGAACCATTTGCAGTTAATATTGTAAGTGGAATAGTCACTTTAAGAGCAAATGTAACAGATCTTAACCTTGAACAAGTTTGGTATGAAATTAGAAATGGCACTTTAATTACAGATTCAATCATCGATTCAGGGACAATGGCTAACATTAGTGTAAATGTTTATAATGCATCTTTCAATACAAACGATACATGGCCATATGATTCAACATTATCAGATTCATTGCCATTAACTCTTATAATCTATGCAAATGATACTTCAAGTAATGTAGCATATAAAAACTTATCATTCATCCTTGATAATTCAGATCCAGAAATACAATTTAATTATCCACAACAAGGAGTCTATGTAAATTCAATATTCAATTTAGATGTTTTACTGACAGATTACAATTTAAGTTATAGCTATTATAATATTACTAATGCAACTATCTCCATATTTAATGAAACAAACTTATTAAGTTCAAACTTTAATTGGACAGATTTGATTGATATGTCAAGTTTAATAGATGGCAATTATACATTAACAGTTTATGCAAAAGATGCAAGCTCTCCATACAATGATATTACACAGTCAATTTGGTTTATGTTAGATGGTGCACCACCAAATGCTACAGTTGATACTGAAGATGGTTGGGTTTATCCTACACCAATCAATTATTATAATACAACAACTAAATTACATACATTTAATTTCACATGTTATGATACTAATCTTGATAATATTTGGCTTGAATTTAACGGATTTAATAGTTCATATCCAACAGGAACTGCAAGTTATTATTATTGGTGGACATTAAATCTTCAAGACGGAACTTATTCATATACTGGTCATTGTAATGATACTGCCGCAAATTACGCGTCAACAGATCAAAGAACAATTACAATTGATACATTAGAACCAGTTTGGACAGATAATAAAACATCTCCAACTACAGTAGCGACTTATGCGCCAAACCAAAATTATCAATTTAATATTACTTGGACAGATGTATTGCCGCATATAATATTATTTGAACATAATTTCACAGGAACATTACAAAATTCAACAGCAAGCGATAATGTTGGAAACGAATATTATTATAATATCTCTAATTTAAATGTAGGAACTTATGTTTGGAAATCATATGCAAATGATACGCAAGGACTTTCAAACGTATCAGATCAATTTATTTATACAATCGAAAAAGCAACACCTACATGTTATCTTAACTTTGATCCAATATCACCAATCGAATATGAAACATTATTAAATGTATCATGTACATGTAATACCATTGAAGCTCCAGCTCAATTATGGAGAAATGAAACAAATGTAACCTCTGAAAATTATAATAATACCTTATTGCAAGTAGGAGTTTATGAGTATAAATGTAACATTTCAGAAACACAAAATTATAATCCATCAGAAAATTCAAGTACATTTGAAGTAGTTCAACAAAGTAAAATTGTTAATTTAACATTAAATGATATTGATAATAACATCACAATTGAATCAGGCGACTTTGTAAATATAACTGGTTCATTAATACGTGGAAATGAAAATATTTATCTATATCAAAATGGGATATTGATTAATTCAGGAAATAATTCAATATGGAACTATACTCAATATATACTACCATTAACTCATAATATTACTCTATATTCTCCAGACAATAATAATTATACTGAAACTTCAGAAACACATTACATAATAGTAGAAGATACAATTGCTCCAAATATATCAATAATAACTCCACTAGACCTTGATGTTGCAGGGTGGGATATATTATTAAGATCAGATGTTTCAGATCTAAACCTTGACAAAATATGGTACGAAATTAGAAATGGATCATCAACAACAAGTCCATTAATATATCAAAATACAATGAATAATATTGGTGGAGATACATATAATTCATCATTACATACAACTGAAATATGGCCTTATGATGTAACATTAGCTAACAGTACAAATCTTACATTAATTGTATATGCAAATGATACTTCAGGAAATGTATTCAACCAATCAACAACTTGGATACTTGATAATTCCATGCCAGGAATTCAGTATATTGATCCATCACAACCAGGAAGTTATTACAATACTAACTTTAATTTAAACATTTACTTATCAAATCATAAATTAAATTACAGTTATTATAACATAACAAATGCATCTGGAACAATATTGTCAAACCAAATTAATTTAGCTCAACCTTCATATACTTGGACAGATCTAATTGATATCATCAGTTTAATAGATGGAAACTATTCAATCTTTGTATATGCAGAAGATTGGAGCCAGCCAACACATAATATTAACAATAAAACAACTTGGTTTGTAGTTGATATAGTTGATCCATTATATTATAACATTGAACAAGAATCAGAATTTGATCAAACAGATATCGCTTACATTGGATTAAACATGAGCGAGACATCAACAATTACGGTTAATGTTGTATGGGATTCAACAAGTGAACAACTTCCATTAACTTATAATGCTACAACAGGTTTATATGAAGCTAGATTTAATAACACAAATTGGATTGGTCAGTATAATTTATCATTTAACATAACAGATCTAGCAAATAATAATAATGTAACATATTCAAGCTTTATAATTAATGATGTTACTGCTCCAATCATTACAGATATAAGTCCAGCTTCAGGATCAACATATGAACCATACTCAATAATAAACATTAGTGCAAATGTAACAGATCCATATTATAATAATGTTGATACTGTTCTTGCAAATATTACTTGGGATTCAACATTTGAATTGTTAGAAATGGTTTATAATGCAACTTCAGGTCTTTATGAAGTTATATTTACAAACACTACATTAACAGGCACTTATAATGTAAATATTATTGCAAATGATACCAGTAACAATATTAATCAGTCCAGCTTTAACTTTAACATATTTAATACAGTACCTCCTATTGTAAATGCATATAGTCCAGGTAATAATACAATAATTAATGAATCATCTTATACATTTGAATTTAACGTAACAGACGATTATTGGTCAACTTTAAACTGTTCAATTTTAATTGATAATACAATTTATCAAACAAACTTATCTGTATTAAATAATACATTAACATCAATAATAGCAAATACAATACCAGATGGCGTACATGAATGGTTTATTAGATGTTATGATGGCGGTTTAATATCAAGTCAAAGTGAAACAAGAACAATAACTTCAGATACAACTGCTCCAATAGTGCACGATATCATATTCTCGCCATATTCAGCGATGATATTACAAAATAATATTATTAATATAACTTCAAATGTATCTGATAATATTGAACTTGATACAATTTTGGTAAATATTAAGTTGCCAAATGGAACAACAGAAACTTACGTATCTCCAGCATCATTTAATGGAACATTACTTGGAGCATATAATGTAACTGTATTCGCAAATGATACAGCAGGAAATAATGTTTATGCAAATAATCATTATTTTGTTGCAGGAGAAACATTAATTGATCAGCAATATAACTTAATTAATTCAACAGGTGGAATTTCAGGATTAGTAAATATTTATTATGCAAATGGAACATTATTCTTGCATGAACATTCAATATTTGGTCTTTTAATTGATTCCCATATTGCAGATTATATATTGGATTATGAATATATACCTACAGGTGGAATGGGTCAAATAATTTTACATGGTATTAATATTACAGTTGACAATAATCAAACTTTTGGTTATGAAGAATTTGGCCAGGGTTCAGGATTTGAAATGGTTATTGGAATAAATTCAACATTCTCATCAATGCAGAATGCAACTATAACATTAAATTATTCAACATTGACATTTGGCAATGAAAATTATTTGTATGCCTATAAATGTGATGACTTTGATTTCCTAACTAATTATTGTAGTTCAGGTTGGTATAAATTATCATATGCAGAACATAATCAAACCACCAATACTTTTACTATAGTTGTTAATTCATTCAGTGGATTTGCTATCAAAGATGAAACACCGCAAGACAGCGGTAGTGGTGGCGGTGGTGGAGGAATAGGTGGAGCACCTTTAATAACACCACCAACTAATGTAACTCCTGAAGTTAACATTACACCAGAAGTAAATGTAACAGTCCCAGATGAAAATATAACAGTTCCAGACGATAATATTACAATAGAATCAGATACATGTAAAGACGGAATATTGAATAATGAAGAATTCCTAGTAGATTGCGGTGGAACATGTCCTCCATGTGTACTAGAAATCATTCCAACATCAATAATTTATTCAGAAAATGATACAATTAAACTTAATGTTTACTATTTAGGTATGCCATTAAGCAGCATTGAATTAAATATTATAGATTCATTAGGTGTAACTCATAAAATTATAACAGACGAAAATGGATATGCAGAGATTTCGGATCTACCATTAGGGCAAATAATCATTAATTCAGAATCATTAAATTATAAATCTACAGATTTAATAATTTCATTAGAGAAAGAAAAAGTTATTGAGGAGCCAACAGTAATAGAAGAAGAATGTATGTATCAGGAATGGTCCACATATTTATTCTTCTTAATCTTCTTATTTGTAGTATTG
>JBHPGL010000048.1:0-10340 GCA_042570655.1 Nanobdellota archaeon
ATACTATATAATATAATCACTGAAAAAATACAACAAAAATCCTACCCATTTTCGTAACATTTAAATACTAAGATATTCATATATATATATAATACACGGGGGCGAGTATTATGGAAAAGAAAAAAGTGCTTGTAGTTGATGATGAACCTCATATTTTAAAATTAGTAGAATATACACTTTCAAAATCAGGGTTTGAAGTTATAACAGGTTTTGTAGGTCAGGAAGCTTTAAAAAGAGCAGAATCTGATCAACCAGATTTAATTCTTTTGGATGTAATGATGCCAAATATGGACGGTTTTGAAACAGCTAAGATATTAAAAGAAAATCAAGAAACAAAACATATACCGATAGTATTCTTGAGTGCAAAAACTAGGTTTGAAGATGAATGGAAAGGATTTGAATCAGGAGCAGTTGATTATATTAAAAAACCGTTTGAACCGCAACATTTAGTAGAAAAAGTTAATGAGCACATATTATAATTAACACTAACAATAATGACACTGCCTGTATCGCATAAGTATTTAGCTTCGCAGAATGTGTGAAACGACCTGAGGTTTAACTGATTAAGTTGTATTGCGATTATTGTTAAACCGAAGTGGAGAAGATGACAATGCCTGGCAGTGTCATGAGTAATTTTTCAATTTATTATTGTCAAAATGGGGGAAGAAAACAATGAAATAGAGAAAACAATAGACTTATTTACAAATATCTCTATTCATGCCAGAGAATACATTAATATCATTCAAAAACTCCAACTAATTCTTGACGAAATAACCAAACAAAAACGATTTAGACATCTATTAATCTACATTATTGATAAAGAAAATTGCAGGTTAAAATCTGTTATTGGTTCTGGAGTAGAATTATCAGATCATACAATGCCACTTGATCCAAACGATAACATTTCATCAAAGGCAATTTTGTCATTGCAAAATATGCACGTAAAAAATGCAACAAAAAATCCAATGGTAAACCAAACAATCTTAAAATCATTTGGATCAGACGAATTCATTACAGTACCTTTGGTTGCAAAACCAACATTAAATTGTTGGAAAGTCAATAAATGTCGTAATAAAAAATGTCCAAATTATCAGAAAAAGAATAATAAATGCTGGCAAAATAATGAAAAATGTATAGTTTCCGAAGCTGATATAAAAAGTTGCATTAAATGTTCTGTTTTTCCTGTTGTAGGTACATTAGTTGCGTATAAAAAACCAGATCAAGAACATTTCTCTGAACAAGATCTTAAAGTATTAAATTTGATAGGTTATAATCTTGGTTTAGTTATTGAAAACCATAATGTTTACAAAAATCTAAGTAGAAGAATTAAAACTATGAAAGAAGTTAATAATGATCTTGAAGAATCTGAAAGTAAGTTTAGACAATTGTTTAATGATGCGAGTGACGGAATAATCACTTTAGACAGACTTGGAAGATTAACTTCAGCAAATAAAAAAGTGTTAACTCTTTTTGGATTATCAGAAGAAGAAATTCTTGGAAAAAGTTTTACAAAATTCACACCTTTATTTGGAAAAAGTATTATCTTAAAATCAATAAAAATTTTTAAAGATGTAATCTTGACGGGAAAAATAATCCAATTAATGGAATTAAAAGCTAAAAATACAAAAGGTGAAGATCTATTTATTGAAGTATCACCATCAATAATTAGAGAAAACGGAAAAATTCAAGGATTACAAGTTATTATAAGGGACATTTCGTATAGAAAAAAACTTGAAAAAGACCTTAATGTAGAACTTGAAAATATTCAGGAGGCTAATTCAAAACTTCAAATTCTTTATAATCTTACAAAAGAATTAAACAAAGAGTTTCATGATCCTCAAACAACTTTAACAAAAATTACAGATTTTGCTTTTGACGTATTAAATTTATCAAAATGTGACCTTTGCATTTATGACGAAACTAAAACTAAAATTATTTTTAGAAATACAAAAGGTTACTCAAAAAGTGATTTAAGATTATTATCAGACAAATTTATTTTGCATAGAACAATTGAACATATGAAAAAAGATTTAAAACCTTACATTGTAAAAGATACTCAAGCTAATAAAAATACAGCTCATTTAGCTAAAAAACTAAATACAAAATCATACATTACAGTACCATTAGTAATTGAAGGTGATTTAAGAGGACATATTCATGCAACAAGATCTAATAGACAGCCAATCATGGGTGATGACGATCTTGATTTCCTTGTTATGATTGGTGAAGCAGCAACAATAACAATTAGAAACATGCAGTTGTATAAAGAATTGAAAGATAGTAAGATTGAAGGTGATGCGAGACTTAATCAATTAGGCATATTAAATGAAGTAAGTAAAGTTATTCATGGAGAACTAAACTTAAAAAGAAGACTTGATCTTATTGTTGATAAGGTATTAGAAGTATTGAATGCAAAGATGGCTTTCTTAGTATTAACAGATGAAAATCATGAACTCCATTATAGACTTGTAAGAGGTATACCTGATTCAGCTCTGCCGCCTACATTAAAATTAAAATTAAAAATTGGTGAAGGTGTTTTTGGAGACATTGTAAAAAAAGGTAAAGGTGAAATCATACCTAATTTCCTTGAAGATAATAGAATAGCAAGGCCGGACGTAGTTAAAAAACAAGGAATTAAATCAACTTTAATAGTTCCTCTTCAACTTAAACAAAAAGTATTTGGATTATTAGTTGTAGGAGATAAAAAACCTAATATATTTAAGAAATCAGATTTAAATTTATTAAGTATTTTTGGAAACCATGCAGCAATCGCAATCGAAACAGCGCAATTGTATGATAAAATTCAAAATTTCAATAAAGAATTAAAAAAAGAAGTTAAAAAAGCAACAAGTGACCTTAAACTTGCTAATGAAGAACTTAAAAAATTGGACGGATTAAAATCAGATTTTATCAGTACAGTAAGTCATGAGTTAAGAACACCTTTAACTTCAATAAAAGGTTATATTGCATTAATGTTAAATAATCAAGTTGGCGATATATCTAAAGATCAAAAAGATTTTTTATCAATAGTAAATGAAGAAACAGATAGATTAACAGCATTAATTACAGATTTGCTAGACATTAGTAAAATTGAAGCAAATAGATTATTGTTAAAGAAAGAATATGTTGACCTTGACAATTTTGTAAACGATTCAAAATTCAATGATTTAGTTAAAGGAAATTTGAAATTTAATTTAATTAAAGAACCAAATATTGTAATTTGTGCAGATATTGACAAATTAAAACAGATTTTAATAAATTTGGTAAGTAATGCAAATAAATTTACAGATAAAGGCAGCATTTCTTTAATTGTACATGACAACAATGATAATATTAGATTTTCTGTACAAGATACAGGTATTGGAATACCAGAAGATGATATTCCAAAAATCTTTGAAAAATTCCATCAGCTTGAAAATGCAGCTACAAGAAAAGTTGGCGGTACAGGTTTAGGATTAACAATTGTACGACATTTGGTTGAAATGCATGGTGGTTCAATTACAGTTGATTCAAAAGAAGGAAAAGGTTCTACGTTCTCTTTTACAATACCTTCAGAAGGATATGATAGTACTTGAAACTTTTTAATTATAAAATTCTATTTTCTTACCTCACAAAAATATGCAATATCTGTTAACTTTGCAATATCTGCATCTAAATCAAATTTTGAGAATATATCCCTTAGTTTACTTTCACTAAACCTTTCTGAAACTAATCCTTCTCTTAGAAATGCATAATTCTCATCAATGTGGTCAATATTTAATCCATTCACACTAACTAATTCTTTGTAAGGTTCTAATACATTTTCAGAGAAAGTAGATATAACGATTAGGCCATTATCTTTAACTATTCTTTTTGCCTCTGCTAAAACTAAATCTCTTGATGAATATAAATTACCAAACAAATTCCACGACATTACAACGTAATCAAAAGAGTTATCACTAAAATGTGTGGATTTTGCATCTTCATAAAAGAATATAATGTCTTTAAAATTTCTTTTAGCATCTTTAATTGCAGTGTAGCTAAAATCAATACCAATAACTGAATCACATATGTCTGACAATATTCTTGTACTCCTCAACCCATTACTACATCCTACATCCAAACATTTTCCTCCTTTTACTACTTGCTTAATTATTTCTTCTTCCTTATCAAGATATTCTTTAAATGGCTCTGTTTCTTTAAGTTCTTTAAAATAATTGTTTGTATAAAACATTTGTACTGGATTCATTTTAATACCCCCTTCATAAATGATTGAAAACCATGAAATGCTTTTTCACTCTTAGGATTACCTTTATATATCTTTTTCATTCTTCCATGATACTCGTCACTAAAATATAAAGATAAAACATTTTTCCTTGCTTCAACCAATTCTTCTGGCGAAGCAACAGACTTAATTACAGGTTGGTCACAAGTATAATGAGAAAAATTATTTCTACAACCCTCCAGCCATAAACCTTTTGAATCAATTTCATCATAAAGTCTCGTACCAGGATAAGGTGTTAAGAATACTGCTCTAATCCTACTAAATGGTATTGTTTGAATAAACTCATGGTCTCTTTTAAGGTCTTCAGATGTTTGTTCAGGATAACCCAACATATAATATAATCCAAGATGAATTTGATTACTTGTAATTTCATTTGCAACAGGAATTAGTGAATGTACTTCATAACCTTTTCCAATTGAGTCTAATATTTGTTGGTTTGTTGTTTCCATACCTATGGTAATTTCACAACATCCACTTTCTTTTAATGAATCAAAACTATTAAATTTAGAAGCAGACCTTACGCTTGCCATAACATGATAGTTTACATCAATCTTTCTTTTATTAATTTCATTCGAAATATTATTTGCCCAATTTCCATTTATTAAGAAATCATCATCTCCGAAAAATATGAAATTAATATCTTTATCATTAACTAGGAATTCAATTTCATCCACAATATTTTCAGGACTCCTTCTAGTGATGCTTCTACCCCATATAGAATTACTACTACAGAAACTACAATCATTCCAACATCCTCTTGAACCTACCACCATTGCAAAATTCATTTCATCATTAGGAATTGTATGTGGTATTTGTTTTGCATAAAACTTACTATAGTCTTTTGCATTATGGATTACTGAAAAATCAATTGAATTTAATTCTTTAGAAGTTAATCTTAAGGGTCGAGTATTTTTATGAATTTTTAAACCATCAAAAAAAGCAATTCCTTCTATTGTATTGGTTTCTTGAAAATTCATTAAACTATTTGCTAATTTACTAAAAGATTTTTCACCTTCACCTAAAACAATATAATCAACACTTCTTTCTTTTAATAATTCTTCATAGTAATTTGAAGCATGAGGACCACCCCATATAATCTTAGTATCAGGTTTAACTTTCTTAATAGCCTTACTAAACTCTCTTGAATTATCATAATTAGACACCATTACCGATAATCCCACTAATTTAGGATTTTCCTGCAACACATCTTCAACACTATTAACTTTATGCAAAACTTTTGTTTTAAGTCCATGTTGATTTGCGTAAGCACTAACATATTCAATGCCTATAAATTCACATTCTTCATTTTGACTAGTAATACCTTCTTTATCCAAATTCTGCTCTAGTCCAAGTAAAACTATATCACTCATTACCTACACCTAAAATCCATGTCTTCAGATATTGTTTTATAGAGACAGTCAGACATACTTCCATCTGAAACTCTTTTATGCATGGGTCCACCATGACAATAATCCCATTCTGTACAAGAATTACATTCTCCTACTTTCTTCCATTCCATATCTCTATGTTTTTGATATTTACTCTCCCAAACATCTTTGATATTATCTACTCTTAAATCTCCTTCATATCCTAATTCTCTTGGAATGTTAGAACAAGCAGCCAATTTCCCATCATATAGAATTCCCATATTATTAATCCCTGCAACACAATGGAAAATAAACGGTCTCACCATACCTTCTAATTCTTTTCCTAACCAACCACCACAACCTAACTCTACCATTGTATTTTTTTGGTCATGATAAGTATCGCATTTATCAACATACTCATTTAATAAAAATCCAATTACTTCTTTTGTTTGTTTTGGAGATAATAAATATTCATTATTTTCTTTTGTTCTTCCAATATTATCCAAAGTCATTACTCTAAATATTCTTGGTTTTATTTCTTGTTTTACTAATTCATATAATTCTGGAATTTCATGAATATTTTTAGCATGAGCAACAGTTGATACTGTTACAGTTAATCCATTATCCACTGCTGTTTTTGCAGCAGAAAATACTTTATCAAAACTTCCTTTTCTTCTTCTAAAATTTTCATGAGTTTCTTTAATACCATCAATGCTAATGCCTATGCCTGTTACTCCATAATCCTTCAACTTAGAATATAAATCTGGATTTTCAGCTAAAACCATACCATTTGTTTGTATATCTATATTTCTATAAAAATCAAATTGGCTAATATTTTCTAATATTGTGAGAAGGTCTTTTCTTACAAATGGTTCTCCACCTGTAATATTAATGTGTCTAAATTCTGACATATCAAATTCTTCAGCAATTTGGTGGAATGCTCCAATAATTTCATCAGTAGATAATTCTTCGTTTAATTCTACAGATTCAGAAGGAGACCCACAATGTAAACAATTAAGATTACATTTTCTTGTAGCTTCCCAACTAATAATTTGTAATGGGTGTTTTTCTATCATCCCATTTATGTTTTTTTTCCAATTTTCAAAAGAGCTATCGCTATTCATAGTTATCACCATTCTTTAAATTAGTTTTTGTAAACAGCTGTAAAATAATCGTCAGGTCCGTCTCCACCAGGGTGACTCCCATACATGTTGTTTACAAATTCTACAGGGTTATAATGTCCAGCTATTTTATTTCTAAATCCTTTTGCTCTTCTTAATTTTTCATCTGAAATTCCTTCAAATAGTTTGTCTAATGTCATTTTGACACCTCCAATTAGTTATTATATTACTCGATGCCACCCACATATATCAAACTTTTTTCTAAAAACTCTTACTTTTTAGTAAGATTTAAATATAATTAACATATATGTAATACAAAATGATTAAATTAGACCTAAAAGACAATAGAATACTAACTTTGTTAGATGAGAATTCCAGATATTCTAATAGCCAATTAGCTAGAAAAGTAAAGCTTAGTAAGCCAGCGATAGAATATAGATTGAAAAGATTTGAAAAAAATAAAGTAGTATTCAAATACTACACAGTTATTAATTTTACAAAACTGGGATACTCCCAGTATAAGATTTATTTTAAATTCCAAGATATGACTCTCAGTAAAGAAAAGGAAGTTATCGACTATTGGGGTGAAGATAGTAGTGCAGTTTGGGTAGGACAGATAAGAGGGAAATGGGATTTAGCAGTTTCAATATTAGCCAAATCTAATTTTGATTTTGGTAGAATACTTGCCAAATTTATGAATAAGTATGCAAAATTTATAAATACCAAAGATGTTTTATTAACAGAATATTCCCCCATATATTCAAGAGAATATCTAACTGAAACAAAACCTTCAGAGTTTGTTTATGGATTACCTACCGAACCTTATAAGTTAGATAATGCTGATGTGAAAATATTGAAAGTTCTGTCCAATAATGCAAGGATGCCTATTATTGATTTAGTTCAGAAAACAAAATTATCAAGAGATATAATTAATTATAGACTTAAAAAATTGATTAAAGACAAAATTATTGTTCAATATAGAGCTTATCCAAATCTAAACAATATTGGAATTAATTTATACAAAATCATATTTAGAACAAAAAATATGGATAAGGAATCAGAGAATAAGATTAAAGCTTATGTAAAGCAACATAAAAAAGCAACTCAATTCCTGAAACTAATTGGGTCATGGGATTTGGAGATTGAGTTTGAAGTTGGAAGTGAAGATGAGTTGTATAAGTTATTAAATGATATTAGAAAGGAATTTTCTGATGTTATTAGGGATTTTGATATCATAAGAGTTACTGATACATTCAAGTATGATTATTTCCCTTTTTAACTCTTCATCTTAACCAATCTTGGCTTTAGAATTCTTTCTCTACCTTCACCTTTATTTTCTTCTTCTATAGTTATTCTTTCAACAATCTCTTCTTTCTTTGGTTCCATTAAAATAAATCCGATTAATAAAGATAAAATTAAATTAATAAAAGTTAAAGTACCAACATCCATTTGTGTAAACATTTCTACTCCTGCCTGCGTACCTAACAAATAGAATATTAATGATAATAAAAATGGCATGACAAGTAAAAACGTCTTTTCCATTCTTAAAACATACCCTACTAACAACATGACAATTGTTGGAAAAAATCCAAAGAATACAAGTGATAAAGGTTCTTCAGTCGCTCCTGAAGTTAAAAATAATAATACAATAATCCCCATTGATAATCCAATAAACTTTAATATAGCCATATTACTAAATATTTTAACAGTTTCACCTTGAGTTACTTTTTTAATAGCAGAATCAATTGTTTTCTTAGAATGCCCATAATCAAGTAAGATTTCTTTAATTTCATTTAAACTTCTCCCTTCTTCTAACTGTTTTTCTATGTATTTAATAATTGAATTTAATAAATCAAAATAAAGTTCTCTCTTTTCACCTCTTAATTTTAAAGGTTCTCTCATAGCATTAATAATGTTAAAATTATGTTTGTTTAAATCCATGATAGCTTCATCAACAAGATTCTTGTTATGTCCGCCTCGTAAAAGATTATTAGCTATAGTTTCAATAGTATACCCTTTCTCAATCTCTTGATTAATATATTCCATCAACTCTTTTTTTAAAAATAACGAAAATGAACTGTCCATACAACAAATATAATTTATTATCTTTATAAAGATTACTATATATGAATTATTCCTCTAAAGTAATTAATTAAGTTTTTAAAAAGAATTGTTTTCTTGTTTAAAAAGAGGTGAATTTCATGAAAAAAATAATAGCTATGATTTTAATTATATTATTAATATTTATTGTAGGTTGTGGTGCAAAACAAGCAGACCCACAATCAGATCCAAATAAAGTAACTCCGTCTGATAATAATGAACCAGATCTTGATAGACAAATTGGCGGTGATACTGTTCCTACACCATCTTCTAATTTGAATACAGATTTAGCAGAAGCAGAAAATAAACTCGCTCAAAAACTTACAAAAGGAACTCAAGTAGTTTTATCAGATAACACTTTTGTAGGTTCTCGATCTTTAAAAGTTGGCAATAAAAAGACAATTGCACTTGGTATTACAAATACAGGTACATTAACTTCAACATTTATTGTTAAAATTGATGTAGAAAGAGCTTATGATTTAACTGGTAATACAATCATTGTTGACGATGACACTTTAAAATCTTGGTTTGACAAAGCAGAATATTCACAGTTCATTTTAGCTAGTGGTGAACAGGAATTTTTACCTATTGAATTTACAGTTGGTAATTCTATTAAACCAGGTAAAGCAACTCCTTCGGGAACTTATACATTTGATTTCCAGGTATATATAGTAACATCTAAAGGATTTGAAAACGAATTTGGCGGAGAACAAACATTATCAATCCAGATTAAATAATTATTTTTTTATTTCTTTTTTAACAATTTTCCAAATAATATTAAAATTATTCTTAAAAGATTGTGCTTGTTTTTCCCCAATAATTTGTATAAAAGTCATATCTCTATCAACTAAAAAGATTATTGCCCTATCAGAATAAGTAACAGTTGCCATTTGACCATAATACTCTTCGGGAATAAATTTAATTTCTCCATTTTCAAGCCCTTCAATAGCTTCTTCTGTTTCCTTTGATTTAACTTGAATCATTTTCCATTTAATTCTTTTAAAGTCCCTCATTATTGTTGGTTTAATTTTTTTTAAATATTTCCATGATGACATTCCTCCACCTAAAATGAACAATTCAGATCTTTGCTCAATAATATCTTTAATTAAAGTATTAAATCCCTCAATTCCTTTTAAAATATTTATTTGCATATCTTCCTTTGTTTGATTAAATAAATCCTCAAGTTTAGGTAATGCGTCATTTAATGCGTTTATCTTAACATCAACAAATTTTTTTAATAAATTTGGATCAATTGCAGAAAAATGAGTTGCATAATTCTTCTTAATAGCTGAAATTAAACCTTTTTTAATAAGTTGATTAAGAATATCATAAACAGTTTGCCTATGATACTTAGTTTCTTTAGATATTTTTACAGCAGTACTTTCACCTATTTCTAATAATTTCACATATATTTCAGATTCTTGAGTTGTTAATCCTATATCTTTTAAAGCATTAAATACATCCATTTTTATTGTGAATCATTAACAA
>JBHPGL010000049.1:0-10310 GCA_042570655.1 Nanobdellota archaeon
AACTATTAAAATTAAAAATGATAATATTACTATTGAAAATAAAAAGAAAGAGTTGGGGAAAAAAGTGATAGATTTACAAAATTCGAGAGAGTTTAACATCTTGAACAGGTTAAAACGTCAAAAGGATGATGTTGATAAAAAAGTATCAGACCATAAGAAAACATTATTTAACCTGTTTTCTCTCTTGGAAAAAGCTATGAAAAAATATAAACACATTTCAGTAGATCATGAAAGGTTAATTGACAACTATCTTGATAATGCTGTAAATGCGTTATCAAAAGATCCAAATTTTGAAATTGTAGATGCAATTAAAAGAATGCAGGATTTAATTAAGCGTGGGGAAATTGAGTTGAAAGATAAAAAACAAATAAAAACATTAGATGTAATTGGAAAATTAAATAAAAATTATTTAAAAGAATTCTTAGAAATATACGACAATCTAAAAAAGCAGAAACATGAATTTGAAGAGAAAATTAGTTCTTACAAAATTGAACAAGATATTAATGATGTAGAGAAAAAGATTAGTGTGATTGATCACCAGTTGGAAAGGGCAAATATCCAATTGGAAAATTCAAACGCTAAAAAAGAGAAGATAAATACCGAAAGATTAAAAAGTGAGATCAAACAAATGGTGGTAGAATCATTAAATGTTGAATTAAAGATTGTTTAATAAAGCTATGTGGGGATTAAAAATGATACATAATTTTACAAAGCATTTTACAGAGAAAAAGTTTGATTATATCAAAATCAAGAACAAATACTTTGAAAAGGACGAAAGATTAATGTCAGTTGTAAATGCCATTAAAGATAGATCAAAAAGATCAGACTTCCCTTTAGCAATAGGTAAATTCTTAGGTCATATGAATGGTAAGAAATTTGTCCCATCATCAATACTTCTTGACAAACTTGCAAGTAAAAGTAAAAGAAAAGTAGTAATTAATTCTGATGGAGAATGGCTTTACATTTGCGGCAGGGATATTTTTAAGGATAACATTCAAAAACTTCAAACAAAGGAAGGACTTGTTCTTGTTCAGAATGAAAATGATGAAAATCTAGGTTTAGGAAAAGTCACAAAAGAATCTAAATCAAAGATAGCTATCAAGAATCTTTTGGACAAAGGAGACTTTTTGAGAAGGGAGAGATAAATACTCATTATATAACAGGCATATCTTTTACTCTTTCCTTTACCCATACTATTTGTTTTGCATAATTTTTCTGTGCATTTTCTTCATATAAATCTTTAAAAAAATCAGTTACAAATATATGTCCATCAATCTTTTCAGGTGTACAAAAACAGTGAGGTACTCTTCCAAAAAAACTTCCATAAATTTTATTCTCTAAATCTAAATGCGGACCTATTTTACTTACAGCTCTATCATACTCATCTTTAATCCCATTCAAATATCTTTCAAAAGTGTTCCATTCACTACCATAAATTGCTAAATGAGCATCTCTGAAATATTTTTCATCTTCTTCATAAAAAATTGTACTTTCCATTGCTTTAATCAAACCATACACCCAATTAGAATAATAGTAAGGGATGATATCATTATAATAGATTCCATCATAAGAATCACCATATGCAGTTAGAATTTGAATAGCATTTGCAGCATTTCTAAGAACATTATCATATCTTAAAGGATTAAAAGTATATTCATGAAGAAATGCAGCGCATTCAACTGCGTCTCTTCTAACAATATGTTCAGAACACAAATCAATCTGATGTAACATATCAAAAATATGTTCTAATCCATGATATTTGCTGACACGAGTCTCACTTTTTAATTTAGCCTTAATATTAAAATAAAAATCATAGATATGTTGTTGTCCTTCTATAGATTTAATACTTTTTTTAATATCGTAATTAACACCATAATCCACACCATCATCCTGAAGATAGTACTCAGCTGTTGTTATCTCTACTACATCTATACTGTTGTTACCGATAAAATCAAGGGACCATTCCCAACTATCTTGAAGATATTTATCCATGTCTTCAGATGATATATTATTCCAATCTTTAGGTTTAATATTTTTATTCATTTTAATTCAAATATGCCCCCATTGCTAGAGCATACTCGCCATTATCTGGAAAATAACAATTTTTACCAATTGCAGTAGTATAATCTTTTAATAATAATCTCAAGAAACCATTTCTAGAAACAGTTGATCCAATATAAACAATATTTTCACTTGAATTAATCAACAATAAGTCTCTTACAATTGATACTGCAACAGTGTTCATTATAGAAAAGAAAATATCATTTTCATCTGATTTGTTATTAGCTTTAGCAAAATTAGCTACAACTATCTCACCTTCAAACGTACCATATTTTTCAGGAATCATGTCTTTAATGCAATAATCTAATGATTTGCCAAAGAATGCTTTTGTAACAAATTCTTCATAATCATTTTCACCAAAAATTTTTCTCATTCCATCAATAAATCCACCACCTAAAGAATTCCCTATAGGATATTTTTCAATTTTATCACCAACAAAAGTATAAGAAGTACCTGTTCCAATACTTACAATAAGATAATTATTAATATTTTCTTTTAATAGTTCTTTAGTACCATTAGCTTGAAATTTTATTTCATTTTCAATTTGATCTCCTTTTGCTTTACTAAGATTAAAATCATCAAAATATTTCAAATTATCAAGTCCGATTCCTGAGTACTTAATATCTTTAACACCTTCTGATTTCAATTTAATGATTATTCCTACAACACCATAATCAGCAGAAGAAATATAATTATATTCATCTGTTTTCCATACAGCTTTTACCAGTGTTGATCCTAAATCCACTCCAGCTTTCATTTAACATATAATATGCAAATCTATTATATAAGAACATCTAAAAGAATTTTATACAAATAGGTGAAAAATAATAATATTTACACTTAATTAACAAACTTGTTAAAAAAAGGGGATAAAATAGTAAAATTTATATATAAAAATACCCAAACAATCATTATGGGGATAGCAAAAAAAATTAGACTTAAATATTATAATTATAAGTATAAAGAAGTCCCAGAAGATATTACTTTAGAAGAAATTGAATCATGTAATAATTTAGATGAATTAAATGAAATCTATAAAAAAAGAAATGTTTCCTTTCTACATCAAGACGATTTAATAACAGTAAGTAAAAAGTTATATAAAGAATTAGCGCAAAAAGAAATCGAAGATTGTCCTTCTAGTGATTACATTAAACCTTTAACAATCTATTATAATAATACAAAAATCAATTTATGGGGAATAATACATGAAAGAAAAAGTGAAATGATCCTATTAAAAGAATATAAAGAAAATCAAAGTAAAGCATTTAAAGAATATTCTTCAAAAGATGCATTATGGTTATGCGAACAGTATTTAGAAAAAACTTTTGATCTCCCTAAAAAACCAAGAGAAATTGATGATCATTTAATGATTAATATGTTTAATTATAAAAAAACTTATCAGGGTGAAAAATCTAAAATTAAAGACTTTTATTATAGTTTTCTTGAAGGATTTAAAATGACTCCTAATTTATATAAAATGGCTTATAAAGAAATTAAAAGTAAAATAAAATTCAGGAATATTAAAATTCTAGATCCATATAATATGTTACCTTATTTGTTTAAAGATCATGAATTAAAATATCGTGCAGATTGGTCAACATTACCCAATCATTTATGGCATAAATTGGCAATTGAAGATTTAATTGAAAAAGATTGTTCTGACAGAACTTCTGAAACAAAAAGATTGATGAGAGGTCAGTTTATGGCATATTTTATCAAAGATACTATTGATAGGGAACCAGAATTAAATGAAATCAATGTAGTTATGGGAGCTTCACATACTAAGGACGTTGAATTTTATATGAACAATAATCCTGATAAATTTGAGGATTTATTTCTATGTGATTCAACAATTGAAGAAGCTGTTTTTATGGCTAATGACAAGTATTATCATGAAGAAGATAAAAAATTACCTGAAAGAAGTTTTACAATAACATATGGTGGTGGAAATTTTGCAGAATTTTTAGGTATTACTTCTTTTGTTTTAAGTTTTGGAGCTACTTTTTTTGCAAGTGCAGCATTATATAATTATTTAACGTAAGATTTTGTTCTTTTTTCTAAACATTTAAATACCAATAAAAATAATTATTTAACAAAGGGGTGTATAATGGAACAAAAAGTTAAAAAAGATATATTAGCAGTACTAACTAGAACCATTGACATTATTTCTGTAAAAGAAGAAAAAGATATAATGGAACTAAAAGAAATTTCTAATCATACTGTCCATAATGCATCAATTTTCCAAGATGAAGACAGTGTATCAATAGCAATATTAACATATGCAATGGCAAAAATCATGGAACGTTCATATGAAATGATAGACCATGGAATTTATGCAGAACTAGTTAAAGCAAAAGGATTTTTAAAAGAAGATTATTTGGAAGGATATCGTGATTCAATTAAAAAAACATTTGATTTGATAAGAAAAATCGATAAAAAACTGGGAAGATACATACAAGAAGTAATTGACCAGGCAGAAGTTAAAAAAGGATCAAAACTATATGAACATGGAATTTCTATGGCACGAGCATCATCTATACTTGGCGTTACACAATGGGAATTAATGAATTATTTGGGTAAAACAACATATACAAATATAACTTCAAAAAAAATTACAGCTCTTGACAGATTAAAATATTCAAGGAGGCTGTTTCAACTATGAAATGTATGATTTTTGATGCAGGACCGGTTATCAGTTTGACAATGAACAACCTACTTTGGCTTCTCAAACCATTAAAACGTAAATTTGGCGGAGAATTCTGTATACCTTTATCTGTTAAAAAAGAATTAGTAGACAGACCAATAAGAACTAAACGATTCAAGTATGAAGCCTTACAGGTAATGAAACAGATTAAAGATGGTCATCTAAAAGTCATACAAAATGATGAAATTAGAAAAGAAACATTTAAATTATTAGAGGTAGCAAACCAGATTGTCAAGACAAAAGATGAATATTTTAAATTAGTACATTTTGGAGAAATGGAAGCAATCGCGCTTGCAAATCAAATGGGTGCTGAAACAATTGTTGTCGACGAAAGAACTACCAGATTATTAATTGAAGAACCTGAAATGCTGGAAAAATTAATGAGGAAAAAACTACATACTAAAGTTACAATAAATGATGATAAATTAAAAGAATATCACAAATTAGTTGGTAAAAAGAGATTTATCAGATCTATTGAATTAGTTACAATTGCTTATGAAATGGGACTATTAAATGAATTTCTTCCGGACTTACCTCATCCTAAAAAGGAATTGTTATCGGCAATACTTTGGGGTGTAAAATTAGATGGGTGTGCTGTTTCTGTAAAAGAGATCAATAGTATTGAAAGATTTGAAAGATAAATTCTAACTGTTATAATATTAATAGTACTACTGCTTATGTTGCATGATCGACTTGCTTCGCAGAACAATTAAGACGACCTGATGACGATAGGAGTCAGTTGAGGGGCTGTTAATGCCTAGCAGTAGTACTAATATTTTTCAAATTTTTATTTTATCATTGTCAAGCATCAACCACTTCTCAACTTCGGATTTAGTTAAAAAAACTAAATCTCAGGTCGACGATCTTCTTCTGTGAAACATGTCAATTATGCACTACAGACAATGATAAAAATGATTTAACCACTTTTTGTTACTTATAAATTATAAATTAATAGACGACAAAATCCGAAAGATTTATAAACAACTTTAATTTTATGACGAGTATAAGACGATAGTTCTTATAATCTTAAATAAAACAAAGGGTGGTAAGAAAAATGGCAAAAAAAGTAGCAAAAGTTGGCATTAAAAAACAAAAAGGATACCTTTATTTTGTAGACAAAAAAGGAAACGTTTCTTCTGCAGTTATGGCAAGAGGCGGTAAAAAAGCTAAAGGTAAAATTAAAGTAGTAGCAAAAGTTGGAATCAAGAAAGAAAAAGGAATGTTATATTTCATTGATAAACAAGGTGACATCTCTGCAGCAAAAATGGCAAGAGGCGGTCAAAAAAGAAAGAAAAAGAAAGCTAAAAAGAAAAAAGCCAAAAAGAAAAAAGCTAAAAAGAAAAAGGCTAAAAAGAAAAAAGCTAAAAAGAAAAGATAAATAATTTCTTTCTTTATTTTTTTATTTTTTTATTAATTCTATAAAATTATTACCAGAACCAATTCTTGTTAAATAGATTTATATATATTCCTGCTAAAATGTTTTTTTAAAGGAATCCCCATACTTTCAGCATATGTAATAACTTTCTTTTCTTTTGATTTAGTTAATTTTACAATTACATATTCTATATCAACCCTAATATCTTTCCCATTTAATTTTAATTCAATATGTCCAACTTTATATGAGGTCCATGTATTACCTTTAGGAATAAAATGAACATGCCAATAATTAGGTTTTTGAAAATCATCATCTACAACAAATAAAACATTAATGTGAGAATAAATCCTGTTTTTCCACGGTTTTTCATATCTTCCAAAATTATGTTTAACAATACTTCCGAATAATCTTCTGATATATGATTTTGTTTTTGGTGGTAATCGTTTTTTTACATATCTTTTAACATGTTTAAGAATTAGCTTTTGAGTTTTGATAGGAAAAACTTCTTTTTTCGGCCGATGTTCTACCACCTCTCTTAATGTTGTCAATTCCATATAATATTTGACAATTATATTAATATTTAAATTTAACTCCAATAATGACAATGGCACCATGCGTAGTACTATAATTTTATAACTAGGAATGAAGACTCGGTCGTCATCTTTCGATCTATACATTAACCACGGAGCGTGCCTTTGTCATATTTTATTGCAATATTGTAGTATTCTTTACTATTACCTATCTTTTTATACAAGCAAACCATAGTAATCCTTATGAAAGACGCATATGAACTAAGGGAAAAATTTAATGGAATAATGGGCAAATATTCATCTACTTTAAAAGAAATGGATACTATGATAAAAGAACTTGATAATCATATTTTAAAGATTGACGATCTATTAAAACCATACGATAATTAATTAATTTCTTTAGTATCAAATAATCACAACAATCTTTAAATATCTCTAATTTTATTTCTTATAACATTGAAAACTACTCGTTCGCGTGCTCCAATCAAAATTATTTAGTTATGGAGCACCGTGTACGGTTCGTATTAGCTATCTTGAGTGGCTTTACGCAATAATATGGCTCGCTCACTGGCCAATACTGGTGTAGTTTTCAATATTAATGGTGATCATATGATAAAAGGACAAGTTATTAGCGGTGAATTCGGTAAAATCCTTATAAGAAAAAAGAGCGATGCACTAATCGAACTAGGAGAACTTCTAATAGCAGAATCAAAAACACATCTTACACTTCTACAAGTATATGACCTTATCTACGGATCACAAATAAGCAAACAAAATCTAGAATTAATTTCAGGTATGAAACTTGAAGAAAATGCAGACTTTGATATCATGGATGCAGAATTAAGAAACTATATGATTGCAGCAGCTAATAACATTTTAGCAATTAACAAGACCAATGAAAGATCTGCAAGATCAAAACATCTTCCTGATTTTTTCTCAGAAGTACGAGAAATTAAAGAACAAGATTTAAAATTCTTAACAACTCCAAAAAATCCGTTATCCATAGGAAAAATCAGATCAGGTTCAAAAGAATTAGATATTGAAATATTTTTGAATGGAAGGGATGTATTTTCACATCATATTTTAATACCTGCAACTACAGGAAGAGGCAAAAGCAACTTAACATCATGTATGCTTTGGGATGTTGCAGATAAAGATTATTGTGGTATACTTGTCCTTGACCCGCATGACGAATATTATGGTAGAACAAGTACAGGATTAAAAGATCATCCAAGAAAAGATAATATTTCATATTATTCAAAAGATCCCTTGCCAGGTACAAAATCATTAAAAATCAACTTAACAATATTACGACCGCACCATTTTGATGGAGTTTCAAGTTGGTCACGTCCTCAAAAAGAAGCAATGGTAGCTTATTATAGAAAATTCTCAAAATCATGGATAGAAAAAATATTTATGGACGATATTTCAATGGACGGAATAAATGAAGCAACGGTTGGAGTAATTAGAAGAAAATTCCAAAACATTTTAAATCTAACAATATTTGAAAACCAATTACAATGTCAAGGTATATTTGATTTTAATGCAGGCGAAAATACAATTCCTGACATTTGTAATGAACTTGAAAAAAGTAAAATTGTAATTGTTGACACATCAAGTTTTCCAAGCGCGGTTGAAATCTTAGTAGGATCATTAATTACCAACGAAATATTTCGAAGATACCGTTATTACAAAACAAAAGGTGAACTTGACCAAAAACCTGTTATTTCAATTATTTTAGAAGAAGCTCCTAGAGTTTTGGGTAAAGAAGTTTTAGAAAAAGGATCAAACATATTCTCAACAATTGCAAGGGAAGGTAGAAAGTTTAAAATCGGTTTAACAGCAATAACACAACTCCCTTCCTTAATTCCTAGAGAAATTCTTGCAAATATGAATACCAAAATTATTTTAGGAATAGAAATGGCACCAGAAAGGCAAGCAATAATTGATTCAGCAAGCCAAGATCTGTCAAACGATTCGAGAACAATTGCATCTCTTGACAAAGGTGAAGCAATAATAACATCTAACTTTGTAGGATTTGCAATTCCTGTAAAAATCCCATTTTTTCAAAACATTGTAAAAGAAACATTAGATAAACAATCAAATCCAGAAATCAAAACAGAATTCAAAGGTATTGGTTAAAAAATCTTGCTCTTTTATCAGCATTAATTACACCATTTACAAATTTACTAATTTCTTCATGTTCAACAAATATACTACTATGCCCGCATCTAAACCATAAAACACTAGATTCACGTATCCCGCACATTTTAACCATTTTCTCACCATATATAGTTGGAACTATTGTATCATACCTAGCAATTACAGGAAAAACATTTCTTAATGGTAGATCTACCTTATCAATTACATTTGCAGGATCATAACCATGAATTAAAGCCATATTTTTTTCATTTATTAAATGATGAAACATTTTAAATATTTCACTTTCTTTAATAATTCCCGGCACATCAACTCCCCCTATGATTGGAATAAAACTTTCAAATTCAATTATATTTTCCCCTTGATTTTTATTATGTTCAAGAATCTTAAGATAAGCCCAAAGCCCCATTATTGCCCCTAAACTTGTCCCAATGTAAGCTGATTTTTGCATACTTTCTTCATTCATAGTATAATTTATATTTGGATCAGATAAATGATTAATAGCAGTAATCAAATCAACAGGTAACTGTGCAAATCCTACGTTTCTTGGCATTGCATAATTAATCATTAAAGCTCCGTTTAAAGCAATTTCAGGACATCTTTCCATGTGAAATGGTAATGGAAAATATAGAACAGCACTTTTGTTTAACAATCTTTTAGTCATCTTTTTTTGAAACATCCAATTAGGCTCCCTATAACCATTTACAACATACGTAATTCTTTCAGCACAATCAGGAACATAAAAATAACATGTAACATTATCATTTTCTTTCCAACCAGATCTTAACAGAGTTTTCCATGAAACTTTATAAATATCATAATCATCCATAGCTTTAAAAGGTTCAATTTGAAAATTTATTTTATCTTCTTCATGATGATCAAGATAATATTGAACAGGGTCATTCATTACTTCTAAAGGTGGAAATCCATCTGCACTAATTCCTTTAAAGTCTGCATAATTATTACAATAAATCAAATTAACTAAATATGCAATATTAGAAGGAATAACAGACATTTTATCTAATGTATTATACATTTCTTCCCTATGTTTGTTGTGCATACCAATTCTATCAATATATTTCCAGAATTCTCTTCTCCCCTTTACTTCTAATTCTCCAAATTCTATACCAAGACCCATAGGAATAAATTATTAATTTAGGTATTTAAACCTTATTATTGATGATAATATATAATGAAGTCATAGTATATAAATCAATACGAAAATCTTTATAAATAATTACTACTAACCCTCTAAATATGGGTGGGGAAATTGAAGTAACAGTAAACGACTTTTATTATAAATATATTAATAATGATAATGAATTTAAAAGATTATTAACTAAAGCTAAAGAAGAAAAAACCATCGAAAAGGAAGGTTTATTTGATCTTGTTATTAAATTAAAACAAACTTACAATGAAATAAGTTATAATAAATATTTAGAAAATCTTGTAGGATTTGTAAAAATTAATGGAATAGAAA
>JBHPGL010000050.1:0-10160 GCA_042570655.1 Nanobdellota archaeon
ATTTTTTTCCTGGATGGATTCTTGATGGTGATAGATTTATATGTGGTAGATGGGAAAAGTTTGGAGATTGTGATCCAACATATAAGGAAGATATTAAGGATATTTATAGTATGGATGAATATATTAATTTTTCAACTGGAGAAAGATATGATGATAAAGATAAATTAACATTTAATTATAGAAAAGAATGTCCTGATGGAAGTGTTCCAGAAAAAATTGATGTTTATCAAAGTGATAATCCTTGCACTACTGATTCAGATTTCCAAGAGATGATTTATTATTGTAATGATGATAATAGTTATGTTGTTGAATCAACATTTAATGGATGGGGTCAAACTATTTTAGAATTTCAAGGTGAACCTTGTAGATAAATATTCTCATAAAAATTGTTTTTCTAAACTGTTTTGCATTACCTTTACAATATTTTGATAATGTGATTTTGGCAACTGTGATGTTTCTGTTTTCCAATTGTCCAATTTCCACTTGAAATAAACATAATCTGTGAATTTGAGGAAAGTGTTTTTTACTTTAACCCTTTGCCTTAATGTTTTGTCTGGATTAATTTTTAGATAATGTTTTAAAAAATAATTTATTTTTTCTTTTGATAATTTAATGTACCATGGATTACATGCAATATCTGGGAAAAAGAATCTTGATACATCTTCTGCAGGATCATAAAATTGTGTCCATTCCCAATCAATATAATGGATTTTGTCTTTTGTGAATAAAATGTTATCTATGCAAGGATCTCCATGGATTAAAGAGAACTTTTTTAACTTTTGGAATAGGTGATTGTTATCTTTAATGTATTGTTCTACTTTTGGTAGGATTCTTTGGATGTTTCTATTTTTTAATGTAGTTCCAAATTCTTTCATATCTCTTTGTAATCTTTTGTGGAGATCTATATTTGTCTTAAATTTTTTATAAATATTTCCGTGGAATGGATATTTCTTTTTGTGGAGGTGAGCTAGCTTTTCTGCATGAAGTTTTAGATGTTTGTTTTGCCATCTAATTACTTTTTTCCCTTCTATGAATGATAGGATTGAATATACTTTTGGAACAATTTTTTTTGAATTGTCAAAGTATATTGGTTGTGATCCCATATCTTTTGGAAGAAGTTTTAATGAAAAGAATTCTTTTTTCATATTACTTTCAAATTCTTTTCTTAAACCAATTCTTATTACATATTTTTGGTTGTTGAGATTGAGTTTGTAATTAATGTTGTTTTCACCCAACCCTAGTTTGGTTGTTGAGAATTTGTAAATAGGTTTTCCTAATTTAATTTGTGCAAAATGTTTTACAATTTTGTTTACTTGATCATCATACATAATTAGATGTATTATATGAGTGCTTATAAATTTTATTGTAATTTTTATGTTAAAATAATTGTGTTAGCGTGCTCCGTAGTTGATGACTCAATCGAAATATGATGATCAAAGTCTTCATTACTTGATTTTGATATTAGAGTACTACGTATGGCGCTAACAAAATAATTAATTTGACTTTTTCATTCAAACAATATACTAGCATATCCAACAGAATTTCTATAATTACGAGCTATGTCACCAGAAGTATAATATTTTAATAGTTTTGATTTAATGTTTTTTCGATCTTTTAAATTGTTCAATATTTCCAATAAACACATTATTGCAAATCTGCCGCAAATAGTTGCACCTGTTTCTTGAAGATTAGTATTAAATTTTAAAGGTTCAATTTTTAAAATGTGATCAATTGCACCTTTATCAAGATTATGTAATTTTTCTTTAACATTATCTTGGAATGGAACAAAACCATAAGACATTCCATAATGAGTGAAATCTGTACTGATTATGAAAACAGGGTTAAGGTTTGTTTTTTGAAGTGCTTTAATAATTTTTTCAGCTGTATCTGCATAATCTATTCCTACAATGATTGGCACTATCTTTAATTTGTCTTTATTGTTTTCTGATATGAATTGTAAAAAAGGTAATTGTACTTCTATACTATGTTCGTTTTCATGTGCTTGTTCATTTAAATCTATATTCAATTCTTTAATAAAATTGTCTTGCAACTTTACTGTTCCTAAAGGTGTTTCAAAATCCTTATTAGATGTGCAGCTTGTTTGAGTTTGATGATTTGTTCCTAAAATAATGTATACATCTGGAAATTTTGATTCTGCAAGGGCTTTATATGAGAATGCTTGACAAGGTCCTGAATATGGATATCCTGCATGCGGCGCAATAATTGCTTTAATTTCTTTATCTGTTCTTGGATTTGGTAGAGTTCCAGGTCCAAATTCATGTTTGAAAGAATCCTCGATTTGTTTAATTAATTCTTTTCTATCAGCTTCATAAAATGTTCCTGATACAATTGGTTTTCTGATCATATTACAAAATAAATTAAATTTATTTATATGTTTATTGGTTATTGTTAATATATTAACAAACAATAATTATTAATTGTCATATTTTGCATTATTCTTAATCACCACCATTATACGTTAACACATTAACAAAGTTAACGAATTAACCAAAACATTTATATATTATATTAAATGTTAATATGTTAACATGAGTAAAAAGAGGGATGAACATTTAGTTCTGTACACTTATGATATTTCTAAAGTTGATAAAGTTAAGAAGGTTAGATTTGTATTTGCTTTAAAAGGGAGAAAGGGTGGTATAGGATTAGTAAAGGAGCTAGGTGGTAAGTTTTTAGTGCCTGGCTGTTTTATTATTCCAATTAAATCTGATAAAGAGATGCAAGAAATATTCAAATTATGGGAGATCAAATATTTTAGACAGGAGGTTCAATTTCTATGAATCAAATGAATTATTTGGAATTAGAAATTCGCAATTATTCTTCTACAGAAGAATATCTATTGAGAGGTGTTGGGAGCAGCGGTGCAAAATTCTACAACCCCCAACGTTGGCTTGTTACTGCTGTTCTTATCTCTCATTCAATATTTAAAAAGGTGATTAAATATGAAGAAAGCTAAAAAAGGTAAGAAGGAAAAACTTGTTAAAAAGAACAAGGAATTACATAAATTAAATCATGGATTAGGTTTCTTCGGAATTATCTTTTTAGTACTTATAGCGATAGCTATATTTAATGTTCCATCTGGGTTAATTGGGTTTGGTACTCAAGAGATTTCAACTCAAAGTCTTTATGAAGATATTAAAGCAATTTATCCATTAGATAATAATGCTCAAGATTCAACTGGTTCAAACCATGGTAGTGAACAAGGAGGAGTTTTATCTAATCAACCAGGTATCATTGATGAGTCATATTATTTTGATGGTAATGATGATTATATTGATATTAATTCAGCTAATATACATAATATTAATGATGTAATTACTGTTTCGGCTTGGTTTAATATGAGCAGTGGCGGTGATGATGATAAAATTGTTTCAGGTTATCCTGGATGGGAATTACAAATTAGAGATAATTATTCTCATTTTGATATTAATGGAGGAAATGGAGTTATTTCAGGTTCTACAAATCCTAATTATAATGAATGGTATAATATTGTTGGAGTTTATAATGGGACTCATGTGAAAGTATATTTAAATGGTAATTTTGAGGGTGAAACTGAATATAGCAGTTCTATAAATAATGCAAATGATGTTGCAATTGGAAGGGCTTCAAATGGAAATTATTATTTTAATGGATTTATTGATGAAGTGATTATCTGGAATAAAGCTTTAAATGATAGTGAGGTAAGTGATTATTATAATAATAATCTTGGATGTACACCAGATGGTACTTGTTCATATATAACTAGTGGTATTGATTGTTGTAACTTTAATTATAATGATGGAATATGTCCTAATTACAAATGTGTAGCAAATCCTACTTGCGGTAGTTTTGGTTGTGAGGAAGGAGAAGATGGGAATAGTTGTGAACAGGATTGTTGTATTGATAGTGATGCAAGTTGTCCAAATGGATGTGATTATGGTAATGATAATGATTGTCCATGTGATACTGATGGGACTTGTGTAACTTCATGGCCGCCAGATACATGTTGTACAGGTAGTACATATTTTAAACCTGATTGTTGGACACACAATGGAGCAAGTGCTGCATGTGGGACTGATTATCCATCATGCAACATAAGTAATTATACTATTGGATCATGCGGATCACAAGGTAATCAACTAGATTGTGAAAGTACAAGGTGGTGGGGACCAACTTCAAGTAATTTACCATATTGGTATTCATGTGCTTGGACAGGTAGTTGTAATACTGCAACTGAAACCTGTACTCAACCTGATAATGTATGTGGTAATGGATATTGTGAATCAAGATATGGAAGTGAAGATGGTTATGATTGTCCTTCTGATTGTTGTGTTAATTCTAATGGATTTTGTCCTGACGGATGTAATTTAGGAAATGATGATGATTGTGGAAGTGCAAATTGCGGTAATTATTATTGTGAACAAGATTTAGGAGAGAATTCTGGTAGTTGTTGTCAAGATTGCGGATATTGCGGCGATAATACTTGTTGTACTCAATCAGGAGAGGATGAAAATAATTGTCCTAATGATTGTACAATAGCAGTATGTGGTAATTCTCAATGTGAACAAGGTGAAGATCAAAATAGTTGTTGTCAAGATTGTGGATATTGTGGTGATGGAAATTGCTGCAGTCAAGGTGGTGAAGATTCTAATAATTGTCAAAATGATTGTAGTGGTGGAAGTTGTTTTAGATATTCAGCTGAATGTGCAAATACTGGTTGGGAATGTTGCTGCGGTGAAGATGAAAGTGATGATTCTTGCGGAGGGGGTGCTAGATGTATTGAATGCGGTTCAGGATCAAGTAATATGAATTGTTGTATTCCTCAAGGTGGAGGAGATGGTTGTATGAGCGAAGGTGATTGTCCTTCAGGATATAATGCATTTTGGGATGAGTTTCTTGACCCCTCAAGTGGTCAAAATTGTCAAAGTGGATCTGGGGCTCTAGGGCCAATGTGTGCTGAGAGTGGAGATGGAGGTAGTGAAGGAGATGTAACAGATATTGATGGAGATGGAATATTAAATTATCTTGATAATTGTCCTGAAGATTATAATCCTGGCATTGCTGAATATGAATTAATTGAACATGGGGTAATTGGTTTATCTTATAGTTTACCTGGATGGCCGCAAGATGATTTAGAAGTATTACAAAGTGAAGGTTATTTAATTCCTGATACTACTGACACATATTTATGGTTACTTCCATTTAGTAATGATGTGCCTACTAATTGTTCTGGTAAATATTATAGAGAATGTAATAATCAAAATAATGAAGATGATTGTGAAGACAGTTATTATGAAGAAAACGGTGAAAATACATCTTGTGAATGGGATGATGGTCAATGTGAATTTTCAGATGAATGTTATTTTGGAGTTCAAGAAAAAAACCCTATGATTGGAACTATGGCTGCAAGACAATTGTTAGATTTCTTTGGGCCTCAAATCGGATTAACTGGAGATTATGATCAAGCAACAGGTGTTGAATTTACAATTGATATTACAGGATTTGAAGGAGGACAATTTTATTATGCTTGTTCAGAAGATCATGAATTTTTTGATGAGATGCAAGATTTTTTTCCTGGATGGATTCTTGATGGTGATAGTTTTAATTTTAATAATGATCCTGTTTGTTTAAGGCAGGAAGGTGGACAAGATCCTAGAAAATGGGAAATTAGAAATCCTGTCTATGATTATAATCAATATACTCAAGTTACTTCTGTTGAATTTGATATATATTCTTATAGTACAATTCAAGATGATAGTGATGAAGATGGGGTAGGTGATGTTTGTGATTTATGTCCTGAAATTGAAAATTCTAGGAATGATGTAGAAATTGAAGGTTCTACATTGGTTAATGTTTATCAAGGATTTGATCAAATGTATGGAAATGACATTGGAAGTAATGATTATATATTTTATGCTAACAATGATACTGCTTATTTAATTAGTGGATATGCATTAAATTATAATATATTAGAATTACAATTGGGGACTGTTATTGGAAATCCATTGACATTTGCTTATGGAAGATGTGAATGGGATAATGAAAAAGATTTTTTACCTTTATTAGAGATTAGTTCAAATACAGATGTATGTGTTAGAAAACCTGGACCTGCTATTCTTGATAAAAAGATTGTAGATACGCCAAGATTATGGTATGATTCTAGCGCAGATAGTGGTAATGGTGCATATAGAATGGATCCTGCTTATTTATATTTTGACGGACAAATGTTTGGATTTATTCCTGAACAAGGTCAAGGAATTGTAATTCCATTACATTTATTTACAAATGGAACAAGTGATATGGTGATTTCAACATTTAATACTGAAGTTGTTGATGAAGGATCTTTAATTGATGGAACTGATAACATTGATGTAATATTAATTGATGTTTTTGGTACAACTCCAATGACTGTTTATGTTACTTCTCAATATTTAGATATAATGCTTGATCAGTTTTCACAAATGGAAGGTGCATATATCATTAATGTTATAGAATCTGTATTTATTGCAAATGGACCTGGTCAGAATTATACTTTTAATCTTAATAATCAGTATGAAGATGCTGAGTTTTTTGATGTTTTTATTGGTGAGGTTGATGAAAATACAGCTGAAAAAACTGTAATGAGTTATGAAGATCAAGCTGATAGTGATAAATTTGCAGATTGTATTTCTGAATTGCCAATTTGTGAAGAGTTGATTCCTAACGGAGAATTAAGTATAACACATGTAGGTGGTGATACTTATAATATTGATGTTCCAAGTTTTTATTGTGATGGAATTTTATATGATACTACTGAAGATGCATTTGGACAAGGTGTTTATGGAATGATAAAAAATAATTTTTCAATTTATGTTCCTCCAAGCGCTGTTCCTGATAATTATGATATTGTTGATAATACAAAAGATATTTATGTTACTTTATCTCATCAAAAAGATGTAACTATGGATGAAGATATCTATTATACAATATATTTTGATGGTGATTTAGATTATGATACTATTTGTGATCAAGGATTAGAAGCATTAAAATTATTACCAAGTGTATATAGTATTAGATCAACAGGAGTTGCGCTTGCATTTACATCTGACGGAATGGGTGGATATACACCTGCAACAGAATTTCCTAATATTTATGAAGAATTTTGTGATTGGAATCTGGGTTATGAAGAATGTTCTGAACTTGATAAGGGAAATTGTGAAATGATACATTCTTGTATATGGAATTCGTCAAGTGATGGGTTTGGTGATGAATGTGATAATTGTCTTGATGTTTATAATACTGTTCCTGAAGCAGGTTGGATTACAAACGAAGTTTCATTAGATTTATCTTATAGTTCAACTGGTAGTGATAGAATTGTTAATCATGGTGAAGGATTTTCAATATTTGATGATACTAATGATTTATGGTATTTGAGAATTGCTTTTGATATTGAATATTGTCAAGATACAAATGATTATTGTAGTAAACAAGGTGATTCGTGCGGAAGTGAACAAGATTGTTATAATGAATGGGAACAATGTAATAATAATCAATGTGAACCGAAAAATTGTGGGAGTGATCAGGATTGTGGTGATAATGGTTGGTGTGATAATAATCAATGTAGATCTTATTGTGTTGGTGCTGGATATTGTACAATACAATGTCAAAATAATGGTGAATGTAATAGTGGAACATGTACAAATGGATATTGTGAAATAAATGAATATGCTACCTTGTCGGCATCAAATGGATTAGATTTCTTTCAACCTCCTGGAAATTATGATGGTGAAGATGTATATTTTGCATTTACACAAGGTCAAGAAGGATATGAACCTGTTTCATGTGAAGATGCTGTACCTAATGATTATACAATTCCCCAAGAACAATTACAAATGCCTCACGGAATATATTTTCCAGGATTTATGGGAGATGGTCCTGTTTGCATGAATGTTGGTAATGATTATTATGAACTTGATAATATTATGGAAGGAGAAGAACAAGGAATTTTAGATTGTAGAGATGGTGATCCGGAAGTAAATGTTGGCACTCCACAATTATATTTTAATTCAAGTTGTGATGGGGGAAATGGTTGTTATTATGCTACTAGAGATATGTATTTTACTTATAGTGGTGATGATTATGATTTTGTAGGACCTTCAGATACTGGAATTGTATTTTGTGATCCTGATAATTCTCCAGGAAGTGAACCTGCATGTGTAGAAATTACTGAAAATGAAATTAATCAAGTTTTTGATAATCAATTAACTTATCCTTTATCAGGAGTTAATGGAACTTATAATTTAACATTAGTATTGTATAGTGTTGATTTCCAAGGAATGGAAGTAAGAATGACTACGTTTATTCCAACAGAAAAAGTTGAAGAAATGAAAGTTAAGATGGAAGCTTTTTTTGGTGATTCTAATTTTTATGAATATCCTGATATTTGGATTACTAATGGTTGGGGTAATGATTATACATGGAATTATGTTGATTTTCCTATAGATTGTTGTGATGCAGATGTTTGTGAAGAATTTTATTGTTACGAAGTTAATACATTGGGTGGAGTATGTGCTAGTGATAGTCCTGGTTTAAGTGATTCTATTAATGAAGATCCAAGATTAGATTATGATGCAAGTGCTGGATCTGGAAATGGTGCATATAGAAGTGATAGAATAATATTTGAATATGGTGGTAATACTTATGATGATTTTGGCGGTGGCGATCCTGTTCCTGGAGAAGGACATTTAATTTTTATTGATTGGGGTCATCAAATATTTGTTGTAAATAATACTTTTGTTGAAGTATATGATGATTCTGGGGCTACACCGTATAATTTTTCAATTGATGGTAGTGAAGATTTAGATTTAGCTTTATTAAGCGGCAGCGGGATGTACATTACTGCAATAATGGTTAATTCAAGTCTTGATGTATTTTTAGATACTGTGGTTAATTTTGGATTAGGAATTGATCTGATAATTTATAGTATATATGAAGCACAAGGTGTTGGACAAAATTATACATGGAATTTTAATCCTGTTGGAGGCGATTGCAGCATATATGATGTATTTTGTGATTGTGATGATGCTGGTTGTAATTGGATAGATGATTTGCCTGGACCTGTGATGACACTTGATTTTTCTTATCAAGGTGATCCTGAAAATCAAACTGATTCAGACAATGATGGATTAGGTGATGAATGTGATCTATGTCCATTAGAATTTGCTGAAACAGATGATGGGTGTCTAGTGGTTGAAGAAGTTGTTACTGAAAGTAGTGGTGGTAGTAGAACTACTGCTCCTTGTTTACCAATTTATAATGATTGTTCAGAATGGTCATCTTGTATTGGTAGCAGTCAAACAAGAACATGTTATGATGCTGCAAGTTGTTCAAGTAGTAGATATATATTAATACCCAAAGATGATGGTTTTGAAAGGGTTCTTGAAAGATTGTCAACTGATGAAACAAGAAGTTGTGTTGAAGATGAAGAGGATGATGAAGAAGAATGTACTGATGAAGCATATTGTTATGATTGGGAAATTTGTGAAGTTGATTCTCAAAGAAGAGTATGTATCAGATGTGGAGAAAGTTACGAAGAATATCAATATTGTGTTCCAAGTATTGATTTAGATGAAGATATTGAAATTGAAGAAACTATTGAAGTTGGTGATCAGATAATTATTGTAATTAATGATGAAGAACATACAATTACAGTTGTAAGTATTGGTGAAGATTTTATCATTATAACAATCGAATCTGATCCGTTTGATGTAAAGGTAAAAATTGGTGAAGTTCAATTAGTTGATGTTGATAAAGATGGAATAAATGATATTAGTATTGAGGCTATTAAAGTAAATGGAAAGGTTGATATTATTGTTACGAAACTTGAAAAGGAAAAAATTGAAGAAATGCCTTCTAGGATTACAACTGTGTGGACTGCTATTGTAGCATTAATTGTGTTGATTGTATTTATTGTATTAATGGTAAATGGGATTAGAAGTTATATTGGTCATTCTGAGATGAAACATCCTCCTGAATTTAAAAGAGATATTAGAAAAGTTAGGGAAATGAGAAAAGATATGAAAGTTGAAAAAGTTGAGAAGAAAATTAAGAAAAAAGAAGAAATTGATAAGAGATCTAGAGTTGAAAGAAATCTAATCCATTTGATGCCGACAAGGTAGCAT